>NZ_JAGGRD010000054.1:0-88985 GCF_018613005.1 Paenibacillus sp. ISL-20 | reverse complement strand
GCATTCGTGCCGCCGATGCCAAAAGAGCTGACGCCTGCCCGGAGAGGGAAGGAGTCGTTGGTCCAGTCTTTTAACTGGTCATTGACAAAGAACGGACTGTTCTCAAAATCGATTTTGGGATTCGGACGTTCATAGTGAAGTGTAGGCGGCAGCTGTTTATGTGTCAGAGCCAGCACGGTTTTAATGAATCCGGCTACCCCTGCTGCGTTGTTCAGATGCCCGATGTTGGATTTCACCGAGCCGATGCCGCAGTATCTCTTCTTGTCCGTTTGAAAAGCGGTCTTCAATGCTTCGATTTCGATTGGATCGCCAAGTGTCGTACCTGTACCGTGCGCTTCAATATAGCTGATGCTTTCCGGCTCCACTTCAGCTACATGATGAGCGGCACGAATTACGGACGCCTGACCGGATGTACTAGGAGCGGTGTAGCCTACTTTTCGGCTGCCGTCATTATTGATCGCCGAGCCTTTAATTACAGCGTATATATGGTCGCCGTCTGCAAGCGCATCCTCCAGCGGTTTCAAGGCGACAATCCCGGCGCCTTCACCAAAGACGGTACCCGCCCCTTTCTCGTCGAAGGCCCGGCAGTGGCCGTCGGGCGAATTAATCATCCCTTCCTGATAGAAATAACCGGCTCTCTTGGGCAGTTGTATCGATACGCCGCCGGCCAGCGCCATGCTGCATTCCCCGCTGAGCAGACTTTGACAAGCAAGATGAATGGCAACAAGCGAAGTCGAACAAGCTGTCTGCACCGTAAAGCTCGGTCCCTTCATATTGAGCTTATAAGAAACGAGCGTGGCCATATAATCGCGTAAATTCAGCATAGCCGTCTCCAGGGTGGCGGATTCCTCCGCTGTCCCCAGCCCCTTGAACGCGCGCATGAACCAGTTGGAATTAAAAGCCGCGCCTATATATAACCCGATCGAGCCTCTATATGTCTTGGGATCATAACCCGCTTGTTCGAGCGCTTCCCAGGAACATTCGTGCATAAGACGGAACTGCGGATCCATAAGCTCCGCCTCGCGAGGCGTATAATCGAAGAATTCGGGATCGAAGTACTCGAGATCATCAAGTACTCCCTTGGCCTTCACATAATTAGGGTGAGTCACCGTCTTCACATCGATGCCTTCTTCCAACAGCTCTTCATCACTGAAAAAAGAGATACTCTCCTTGCCACTGCAGAGGTTATTCCAATATTCCCGCAAGTTTTTGGCTCCCGGAAACCTGCCGGACATGCCGATTACGGCAATTTCCGAACCGTTATACTCTCTACCGTTCGATATGCTCATAGCAAGACCTCTCCTTTGCGTCTTTTTTCTTTTTGCTGCTGCTGCCGCTTTCTTCCCTTCGCGGCGGAGTCGATCATTTGATTTTCCAGCTCCGCCTCTTCCACCTCGTTTTCTTCGCTGTGGGTAAGGCGCTGAGCGAGGGCATGAATGCTGGGATAAGTGAACATATCAACAACGGCGATACTCTCGTCTAACGCTTCATTCAATTTGGCGGTCACCTGGATCATATCCAGCGAGCTGGCTCCCAGATCGAAGAAATTATCGTGGATACCTACCTCGTCAATACGGAAAAATTGTTTCCACACCTCGGCTATCGTCTTCTCAACCCGATTGCGGGGCGCCGCATAAGGTGTGGTTAGATCCGGCCTGCTGAATGAGGCGCCGCCTGCCGCGTGACTTTCTTCTTTCTTGCCTGCGCGCCGAATCCATTGATCGATCCGCGTCTGAAGATCACCGGTCGAAACAATAATTTGGTTGCTGCCGCACGGACTGTAGACGTACCGGAACAGATCAGGCGCTTCGGCTGGCGTTATCGCCAATTCGACAAGCGACTCTCCGATCGTCGAGCGGTGTTCTTCCCAGAATTCCCACGCATCCCAATTGACGCACAGCCACTTCGTCCCGCCAGCCCGGTTCTGTTTGCGGGCAAAAGCATCCATGTACAAATTCGCGGCCGAATAAGCGCTGAAGCCGAGTCCCCCGAGAATGCTGGCGATGGAGGAGAACAGGATGCAGATCTCGGCCTCCCTGTCGGCAATTAGCCTGCCCAGCGTCTGCAAACCCTGGACTTTGGCCCGGAACTGCTCGTCGGACTGGTCTCCACTAATATTCTCGATCGCGCGGAAAGATTCGCCGCCAGGAAGTCCCGCCGCCTGCACGACGCCATGAAGGCGGCCGTACTCACGATCAATAAACTTGAAGACATTGCGCATCTGTTCTTCATTGGACAAGTCGGCCTGCATATAGGTAACCTCAGCGCCGAGTTCTTCCAATTGCAATACACGTCTGATTTTTCGAGAAAGCGGATGCTCCTCTCCATGTTCGGCCAGACAACGCGTATATTCTTTCTTGTCGGGAAAGCTTGAACGTCCGGTAAGAATGAGCCGTGCGCCGTAATTGCGCGCGAGGAACTCTGCCGTCAGCATCCCGATTCCTCCCAGCCCTCCCGTAATCAGATATACACCCTGCTGCCGAAATGGAGCTGCCGGTTTCTCCGCCTGATGTAGTCCCATCGGCTTGATATTCTGAACCCATCGGTAATTCCCCCGATAAGCGATAAGCCGATCCGAAGGCGGAGACGATAATTCCCCGATAAGATTGTCAGCGATTCGCCGCTTTTGCTTGATCTCTTCCTGTACATCAATATCAATACTCACACATGTAATTCCGCTGTATTCCTGCTGAATAACCATGCATGGGCCGAGCAGCGTCATTTTGCCCGGAGACAGCCGCTCCATCCCGATTACCTCCTGCATCCCTGAAGATACGACAGCTATACGGATATCCTCTTCCTTATGCTTGCGCAGTGCCTGAGCCAAATAGATCAGGCTGTAGTAGCCTTCTTCTTGCTGGCGGCGTTCAACCGCTTCCACATTGGAGGGTTCCATTTCCTCTTCTTCATCCCCAGAGGAGGAAACATTCCACAGATGAGCAACCCTGTCGGGAACGAAATCTCGCTTCTGCAGTTCCTCGAGCAGCTGGACGTAATGCTCCGCAGAACTTGGGGCCAGCGTGAACGTTCCATTCTCATGCGCACAGAATTCGTTACCCGCCTTAACCATCACCGTACGCTCACCCATATTCTGAATACTTGCAGCCAATTCGTCCGCGATCCCGCAATCATCCTTGAATACAAGCCAGTTATGACTGTTATGACCATTCTGATGACTTTCTTCCGGATGTTCCTCCAGCAGGGCACGCTCCCAGGAAGGATAATAGAACCAGTCTGCCATGTCAGCGTTTTTACCGCCTCTTGGGGCTGAGGATTGCCGCGCTCCCGGTAATGGCTGCTGCTCATCATCGAGCCAATAGCGCTGGCGCTCCATCGGATAGGTTGGCAGCTCGATGCGTCTGCGTCGCTCATGGGCGTAATAGCCCGTCCAATTGATGTCGATACCGGCCAGCCAGAGGCGTCCGATTTTGTTCAACAAGTGCGCGGTATCAGAAACAGCTTCCTGGGGATGTCTCAGCATATTGACAACGATCCGGTCACGCGAACCAGCTTCATGCTTGCGCACGAATGTGCTAAGCGAATTGCCCGGTCCGGCTTCTATAAATACAGAGCGCGGATTATTCAACAGTTCGTAAAGCCCGGCCGCAAACCGCACGGTCGATCGCAAATGCCTAACCCAATAATCCGCATCCGTAGCCTCTTCAGGTGTGATCCAAGTGCCGGACACGTTGGAAATAAAGGGAAGCTCAGGCTCATGCAGCTGGATCGAGCGTACTTTATCCGCGAATGCCGCAAGTATAGGATCCATCATATGAGAATGGAAGGCATGAGAGGTGTGGAGAAGACGGCAGGCACAGCCTTTGTTTTCCAGCAGCCGTGAGAAAGCATCCATCTCAGCCGATGTGCCGGATACGACGCATAAGGAGGAGCTGTTGACTGCCGCCAGCGCAATATGATCAGGCAGCAATGGGCGCAGTTCCGCTTCTGACATCGCCACGCTGAGCATAGATCCCGCCGGCAGCCCCTGCATGAGCCGGCCGCGAAGCGCTACGAGTTGCAGCGCATCTTCCAGCGTGAATACACCTGCCAGACATGCTGCCACATATTCGCCGATACTGTGACCCAGCATCGCTTCAGGCCGGATGCCCCAGCGGATCAGCAGTCTGGCAAACGCATATTCGATCATAAAAAGCACGGGCTGGGCGTTATCCGTCCGCATCAGGAGTTCCTCTCGATGATCTTGGTCCGATTCGCCTGCGGCATAAAGGACAGCCTTTAAATCGACCTGTACATACGGTTGAATGAGCTCGAAGCAGCGATCAAGTTCTTCCCTGAATTCAGGTTCGTTGAGATAGAGCTCCCGTCCCATGCCAACGTATTGCGACCCCTGGCCCGGGAACATGAATACAACAGAGCTTGTTTGCACCCCCGTCTGGCTTTCGGCAATTGTATCGGACCCAGCCGATGTCAAGATAGCGGTCGCTTCTTCTGCATCCTTGCACACGAATGCGGCTCTCCATTCAAAAGCCTTCCTGCCTGCTTGCAGCGTATATGCCGTATCTGCCAGATTCACTTGCGGATGCTCGGTCAAAAATGCGGCCAGACGTGCTTTCGCCTCCGTCAATGCTGTTGGCGTTCTTGCTGACAAGATCAGCAGCTTCTCTACACGACCTTCGTCGGATGGTTCCCTAGGGGGAGCTTCTTCGAGAATAACGTGTGCATTCGTGCCGCCGATGCCAAATGAGCTGACTCCGGAGCGCAGGGGATGCCCGCTGCTTTCCCAAGGCGCCAGTTCGGTATTGACGACGAAGGGGCTGTTGGCGAAATCAATATTGGGATTTCCCCGTTCATAATGCAGGCTCGGCGGAATTTGCTTCGCTTTGAGCGCCAGTACCGTTTTGATGAATCCGGCCGCTCCGGCTGCGCTGTTGAGATGGCCGACGTTCGTCTTGACGGATCCGATACGGCAAAACCCCTTTTTATCCGTGCCGAAGGCTTCCTTCAAAGCCTCGATCTCAATCGGATCCCCCATGCTTGTGCCTGTTCCGTGCGCCTCTACATAAGTGATGCTTTCCGGATCCACACCCGACATCCGATGAGCGGCACGGATGACCTCGGCTTGTCCCTTTGTGCTCGGAGCGGTAAAGCCTACCTTGCGGGTACCGTCATTGTTCAAGCCAAAACCTTTGATAACGGCGTGGATAACATCTCCGTCCGCAATGGCATCACTCAGACGTTTCAGGACAACGACACCGACCCCGTCTCCGAAAACAGTTCCTGCCGCCTGCTCGTCGAAGGCTCGGCAATGCCCGTCCGGCGACTGAATCATACCGTCTTCGTACAAATAACCGGATTTGTCGGGTACGCTGACAGTGGAACCGCCGGCCAGTGCGATGTCGCACGCCCCCGCCAATAATCCTTGCGAGGCCAGAACGATATTAACCAGGGATGTGGAGCAAGCGGTCTGCATAGAGATGCTGGGGCCCCGGAGATTGAGTTTATACGACAGCTGAGTGCTGAAAAATTCCCTGTCGTTAAGAAGCATGGCGCTGAATCGTTCCGTTCCGCCCAAAGCAGCCGCAAAACGGGAAACCCACTCCAGATTCGGAGTCGCGCCCGCGTAGACGCCGATAAGTCCCGGGTAGGTGTCGGGATTGTATGCAGCGGCTTCGATCGCCTCCCATGCGCATTCGTGAAACAGCCGCAGCTGCGGATCCATTAGCTGTGCTTCCCGCGGAGAATATCCGAAGAACGCGGCATCAAACTGATCAATCCCGTTCAATGCCCCTTTGGCTTTTACATAGGAAGGATGGGATACAAGCTGCGGGTTAACGCCTGCCTGTACCAGCTCTTCGTCCGTGAAGAACGTTATCGACTCGACGCCGTCGCGCAAATTGTTCCAGAACTGGTCGATGCTGTCCGCACCCGGAAATCTGGCGGCCATACCTATGACCGCTATCTCAAGCCCATTCTCCCCCACGGCTTCACGTTCCGTTTGTTCCTGCCTTCCCGTCAGATCTCTGTCTTGGACCGATATGGTCCTCATCCGCTCGGAACGCACCATTCCCTCGTTAATGACATTCTGGCGCTCCGCTTCCTCTTCAACCGCTGCCTCAACGTACGCTGAGCTTCCCTGCCCGTTTTCACGCAAGAATGCCGCCAAGGTACGAACGGAGGGATAGGAATACAAGGTAACCACGGGCACTTCCCTCCCCAGCACTTCCGCAAGCTTATCAGCCAGCTGGGAAATATCGAGCGAGCTTGCTCCGATTTCAAAAAAGTTGTCATTGATCCCAAGATGCGCGAATCCGAAGTGATTCTGGACAAGTTCTGCAACCGTCTGTTCTATAGAGGATGCAGACCGCATACGCGCGGCTGCTTGGGATTGTTTAACAGCTTCGTTCCCGGTCTCCGTTTCCGTAGCTCCCATTCTCCGCTGAGCTGTTTTCTCCTGCATGTTTCGCAATGACCATTGTGCGCCCTCTACGGAGTACCGCTGGCGTTCGAACGGATAAGTCGGCAGAGTAACCCGCCGTCGGCGTTCCGAGCTGTAGTACCCCTTCCAATCGATCTGCGTGCCTGCAATCCACAGTTTGCCGATCTTCTCTAGTAAGAAAGCATCATCTGCGGCCTGCTCGTGCGGATGACGGACGAGATGGAACACTTCATGCTTACGCTCCGTTTCCTTCCCCTGTTGTTTACGGATGAAGCTGCTGAGAACATTGCCAGGCCCGATTTCTATAAATACGGCCTGCTTCTCCTTAAGAAGCTCGGCTGCCCCGCTTGCAAACTGCACCGTTTCCCGCAAATGTCTAGTCCAATATGCGGGATCGGCGACATCTTCCGGCGTTATCCATGTTCCCGTTACATTGGACACATACGGAATTGACGGGGCGGATAGGACCACCTGCTTGACTTTTGCCTCATATTTCTCCAATATCGGCTCCATCATGGCCGAATGAAACGCATGTGACGTATGAAGCTTTCGATGCACCACCTGCAGCCCGGTAAGTTTGGTTTCAAAGGAAGCGATGGCCGCATGCGGGCCGGAAACAACACAGAGCTCCGGTCCATTAACGGCTGCAAGCGCCAGTCCTTCCGGAAGAAGCTCTAATAAACTTGCCTCGTCAAGGGAGACGCTCAGCATCTCTCCGGCAGGCAGGCTCTGCATAAGCTTGCCGCGCAGTGTGACAAGCTTCAGCGCGTCCCTAAGTGATAGAACACCCGACAGGCACGCAGCCGTGTACTCTCCGATACTGTGCCCGATCATGGCATTCGGCTTAACGCCCCATGACATCAGGAGCTGCGCGAGCGAATATTCAAACGCGAACAAAGCCGGCTGCGCCGCTTCCGTCTGGTTAATCCCATCAGCAGCTGCCGCACTGTCCGAAGCCCCGTACAGCACATGCCTTGGATCGGTGCCACCCTCTGCTGTAATGATCTCGCAGCAGCGGTCCATTTCCGCCCGGAACAAAGGCTCTTTGCGGTATAAATCAGCTCCCATGTTCACATACTGCGAGCCCTGCCCCGAGAAGAGGAAAACAACCCGGGTCTGATCCCTCTCCGACTCGCCCGTTTGCAATTTGCCTTCATCGATAGCATCCAGACGCTCCAAAGCTTCACGGACATCAGCGCAGACCAGTGTTCGGCGGTAACGGAACCGTTTGCGGCCTGTCTGCAGCGTATAAGCCGCATCAGCCAAATCAGCTTCGGGACAAGTCCGCAGAAACTCGCCGAGATTGCGAGTCGCCCGTTCTAACCCTTCCTCCGTCCGGGCAGAGAGTACGAGCAGTTTCAGATCGCGTCCCGCCGAACTTGCCGCGCCAATCGGGGCCTCCTCCAGAATGACGTGGGCATTCGTGCCCCCGATACCGAAGGAGCTGACTCCTGCTCTCCGAGGTCCTTCTGTTTTTCTCCAATCGCTAAGCTCCGAATTGACTTTGAAAGGAGAGTTTTCAAAATCGATTTTGGGATTCGGTTGATGGAAATGAAGGCTTGGCGGGATTTGCTGATGCTTAAGCGCCAATACGGCCTTGATGAAACCCGCGACTCCTGCCGCAGCGTCCAGATGACCGAGATTGGATTTGAGCGAACCGATTTTGCAAAAGCCCTTTTTATCCGTGGCGAAAGCAGCCTGCAGCGCCTCCACTTCGATCGGATCCCCCAGTGTAGTCCCTGTTCCGTGGGCCTCGATGTACCCGATACTTTCCGGATCAACTTCTGCCATCTGGTGGGCCGCGCGGATAACTTCCACCTGGCCGTTCGTGCTTGGCGCCGTATACCCTACTTTCCGGCTGCCGTCATTGTTAATCGCCGAGCCTTTGATAACGGCATGTATCACGTCGCCGTCCCTAGCGGCGTCTGCGAGCCGCTTGAGCACGACGATTCCGATTCCGTCGCCGAACAAAGTGCCGCTTGCGCCTTCGTCAAAAGGCCGGCAGTGGCCGTCGGGAGATTGGATCATTCCTTCCTGGTAGAGATAGCCGGTTGTACGTGGCAAATTGACTGAAACCCCTCCCGCCAAGGCAAGATCGCATTCCCCGGCCAGCAATCCCTGACAAGCCAGATGGATGGATACAAGAGAAGTGGAGCAAGCCGTTTGCACGCTTACGCTTGGGCCTTTCAGATTCAGTTTGTATGAAATTCGCGTCGTAAACGAAGGATTATTTAATTGCAGAATTTGAAATTGATCACTGGCATGTGCAGCATTCATGACTTGGCTTGCGACCCAATAGGTGTTAGGAGAAGCCCCTGCATACACCCCGATGAGTTGATCCTCGGTTTCGGGAAGGTGTCCCGCATGCTCAAGCGCTTCCCATGCACATTCGTGGAACAGACGGAACTGTGGATCGATTAGCTCGGCTTCTCGCGGCGTGTATTCAAAAAACGGCGCATCAAACGACTCCACGTCCTCTAGCTGAGACTTTGCTTTGACATACTGGGGATGCCTGAGCATTTCCGGGGCAATCCCTGCTTTCTCCAGCTCTTCATCCGTAAAAAAAGTGACCGACTCCTTGCCGGCACGCAAGTTTTCCCAAAACTCCGTGAGGTTCTTCGCACCCGGAAATCTTCCTGCCATTCCGATAACGGCAATTTCCAAACCGGTTTCTCCGTACTTCTCGTTCTCGGCACTCATCTTGCCACCTCCTTCACGTTCTATTCCTTTTTTGCAGCCGCTTCTGCAGCCTGTGCTTTCCGTCCTGTATCAGTTCTGTGCGGTCCGCTGTCTCTTCCTGCTGACTGGTTCCCGCTTGTAATCTTCTCAGCAACCCAGCGAGTGCATAAATGGTCGGATGGCTGAACATGTCAACCACTGACACTTCCTGCTGAAGTGAACGTTGGAGCTTGGAGTTCATTTGAATAATATCGAGCGAGGTAGCCCCCAGTTCGAAGAAGTTATCATGCAGGCCAACTTGATCAATACCCAGATAGTCCTGCCAAAGCTGGGCTAAAGTCTGCTCCAGTTCGTCCTCCGGAGGCGCAAACGACGTGCTGACCTCGGAACGTGCCGTTGTGCGGGATATGCCGCTCATCTCCCCGTCCACTAGGGATTGCAAGGATGAAGTGCGGGCGGCATGCAGCCGCAAGCTCAAATCCGTCGTCGATACCGTTACCTGAGGCAGACCGCAAGCCAGTGCATGCCGGAAAACAGCGATTCCTTCCTCCGGGAACAGCCGGGTCTGCTTGTCCGGGCCTTGTGCGGACACTCCCGCTTGCGCCGCAGCGATAGCGACTTCTTGCTCAGCCGCCGCAGCCATTCCGACAGTCTGCCACCCGTCCCAATCAATCGCGACGACATGCGTATTGTCCAGTGCTCGTTTACGGTAGGCGTAAGCATCGAGAAACGCATTGGCTGCGCAGTACCCCGCTTGGCCCAAGGCGCCCAGCACACTGGTCAGAGAAGAACACAATACGAGGAAGTCCAGCTTCCTTCCCGCCAGCACTCGTTCGAGGACACGCGTGCCGTCCACCTTGGCCGTCAATGCACGTTCTTCGATCTCCCGAGTCCGCCGCTGGATGAGCGCACCATCGGCCGTGCCGGCCGCATGGATAACGCCATGAATCGTTCCGAAGTGGTCGACCGCCCGGGCTACGGCCTGCTCCATTTGCTGCTCATTGCTTACATCCGCTTTGCAGACCAGTACCTCGGCCCCGTACAGCTCCAGCTCCTCGAGCTTTTTCAGCTGAATCGCCTGAGTTTCATCTGCCGTATGTTCGGCGTATTGGCGCCAGTCCACTTCATCCCCTATTCCCGATCGGCTGACAAGGATAAGCTTTGCCCTTACGGTCTTCGCCAGATGCTCCGCCAAGGTCATTCCTATTCCGCCCAAGCCTCCGGTTATTAGGTATACCCCCTCTTCCCTGAGGCCGGAATTCTCTTCGACAGCGGCAGGAACCGGAATTGGAACATATGTCTGCACCCAGCGGTTCGAACCGCGATACGCGACGAAAATATCCTCTGAAAAAGCGGTTAATTCGACTAGTAATAGGCCCAATAGCACTTGCTGCCGATGTTCTGAAACCTCCTGCCTGAACGAATCCGAAATATCGATGCTGCGACAGCGCACATTGCCGTATTCCTGCGGAATAACCAGACATGCCCCAAGCACCGCCGCTTGTTCCGGGAGCAGCCGCTCATCTCCTGTCACCTCTTGCATACCGGACGTTATGACCGTAAGCTGCAGCTCTTCCTGCAATCCGCAAGTCCCAATCGCCTGAGCCAGTGCAATAAGGCTGAGATAACCATTACCCAGTACCCTTGCGCTGCGGGAAACGGTCCATTCCTCGGTATGTACGCTCTCCTCCGTCAGCCAGGCATGAACAATGCGCTCCGGCATGGTGCCGGCTTCCTTCAAATTCTGCAGCAGCCGGGTATAATGCTCCTGCTGCCTCGGATCGATCCCATACGCATGATCATTCAGCTTAGCAAACGAATCGGATGGATAAACTGAAACGATGGTATGACCGGCTTGCTGTAACCCCGCTGCCAGCCGGGAACAAATGCCATGCTCTGGCGCAAAAACAAGCCAAGTGGTTTTGTCGTACATACCCGCAACCGCCATCGCCTCTTCGTTCAACAGGGAACGTTCCCATATTGGCGTGTACAGCCACTCCCGTACAGCATTCTTTTTAACTCCGGCGACGCTTTGAGGTCTTGATTCCTTCACTTGCTTGCGGACAAGACCTTGCTTTAGAACATCCGTATCAAACGGCGGATCAACCCAATAACGCTTGCGCTCAAACGGATACGTCGGCAGAGCTATCCGCCGGCGCTGTTCATGCGCATGGAATGCCTTCCAATCGGGCCGAGCTCCTTCCAGCCACAGGCGTCCCACCTGCTGCTGCAAATAATAGTCGTCGCGCACCTGCTCCTTCACATGCCGGATAAGATTGATGACGGCGTGCCGCTCTTTCTTGTCCGAATGCCGGCGCACGAATGCGCTTAATGTGTTGCCGGGACCAACTTCCACAAATACGGCCTGATCGTCATGCAGCAGCTCGCGAATACCATCAGCAAAGCGTACGGTGCCGCGCAAATGCCGGACCCAGTAATCGGGATCGACTGCTTCTTCCTTCGTAATCCAGCCTCCACTTACATTTGAAATATAGGGTATGTCCGGGGCCTGCAGCTTCATGCCGCTTAACTTCTGGCGAAACGGCTCCATTGCCGGTTCCATCATGGCGGAGTGAAAGGCATGTGACGTATGCAGCCTCGTGCAGGCCTGCCCTTTCCGGGCCAGCTTTTCTTCCAGAAGCTCTATCCCCTCATGAGATCCCGATACGACGCACATCGCCGGACCATTAACTGCCGCAATCGATAAGCCTTCGTTCATGAGCGGTATGAGTTCCTGCTCGGGTAAAGGTACGCTTAACATCGCTCCCCCCGGCAGACTGTGCATAAGTTTCCCCCGCAGTACGACCAGTTCCAGCGCTTCTTCTACCGTCATTACTCCTGCCAGACAAGCAGCCACATATTCTCCGACGCTGTGTCCTATCATGGAGGCGGGCTTCAGCCCCCATCCGATCAGCAGATTTGCCAGCGCGTAGGAGAATATAAACATGACCGGCTGTGTCACGTCCGTCTGCTTCAAACGATCACTATGATCACCGGCCGCTTGGCTTCCGGTCGGATACATCAAATCTTTTAAATCAACGTCCATCAACGGACGGATAAAAGCAAAACACCGGTCGGCCGCTTCGCGGAATTCCGGCTCACGGTTGTACAGATCCAGTCCCATATTGACATACTGCGCGCCCTGTCCTGGGAACATAAATACAAGTCTGGGCTGTTCATTGTCGCCAACACGGTTGTAAACCCGTTCAGGAGGCAAGATGTCCAGCAGCTCCAGCGCTTCCTCCGCAGAAGAGCTTACGAGCATGCGCCTATGCTTATATGCCCTGCGGCCGATCTGCAGTGTGTAGGCCGCATCGGGTAGAGACAGGCCTGGATTGGCCCGCAAATACTCGCGGAAGCGGGCTGTAGCTTGTTCGAGTCCCGATTCCGTCTTTGCGGACAATAGGAGCAGCTGTGAATCTCTCCCTTTGGTTTCTTCCGTCCGGGGAGGTGCTTCTTCGAGCACCATATGCACATTGGTTCCGCCGATGCCGAACGAGCTCACTCCGGCTCTTAGCGGGTGAAGGTCGTTCGTCCAGCTCGTGAGCTCTGTATTGACGATAAACGGACTGCTGGCAAAATCGATTTTGGGATTAGGCTTATCGAAATGTAAGCTCGGCGGAAGCTGCTTGTGCATAAGCGCCAGCACCGTTTTGATGAACGCCGCAACCCCGGCAGCGCTATTTAAGTGGCCGATGTTCGTCTTGACGGAGCCAATACGGCAGAACCCTGTTTTGTCCGTCTGGAAAGCCAGCTTAAGCGCTTCGATCTCGACCGGATCGCCCAGCGCTGTACCGGTACCATGCGCTTCGATATAGCTGATACTCTCCGGAGTGACCCGGCTCATCCGCTGCGCCGCCCGGATTACCTCCGCCTGTCCCTCTACACTGGGAGCGGAGTAACCCATTTTACGCGTACCGTCATTGTTCGCCGCCGAGCCCTTAATAACCGCATAAATAGCGTCTCCGTCGGCTAATGCCTGCTTAAGCGGCTTCAGCACAACGACACCCGCCCCTTCGCCGCCGACGGTTCCCTTGGCAGTTGAAGCGAAAGCACGGCAATGGCCATCCGGCGAGCTGACCATACCTTCCTCGTATAAATAACCTTCCGTCCGGGGTACCGTTACGGTAACTCCGCCGGCTAACGCTATCCTGCATTCGCCCGTAAGCAGTGCTCGGCAGGCCAGGTGAATGGCCAGCAGGGAGGTGGAGCAAGCAGAATCGACGTTCACACTCGTGCCTTTTAAATTCAGCTTGTGGGCAATACGCGTGCTCAAGAAATCTTTGTCCGACAAAGCCAGTGCGGCGAACTGCTCGGCTGTGCTCTCGCTGCGCGAAATCATGGCCACTAGTTGCCAGTAAATACTCGATGATGCCCCTGCGTACAGACCGATAGCGCCGTTTGTCTGCTCCGTGTCGTAGCCCGCATGCTCCAACGCTTCATAGGCGCACTCATGGAAGATCCGCAGCTGCGGATCAATGACTTCAGCCTCGCGCGGCGAATAATCAAAAAAATCAGAATCAAACCATTCCGCATCCGGTACGAGCCCTTTCGCTCTTACATATCTGGGATTTCGAATCAGTTCGGGATCGACGCCTGCCGCCTCAAGTTCGCTATCGGAGAAGAAATGGATCGATTCCTTGCCGTTTCTCAGATTATCCCAGTACTCCTCTATATTTCGCGCTTCGGGAAACCGGCCCGCCATACCAATCACAGCGATTTCCAGCCCGGTAGCCGTTTGTGAATGTCCGCTTTTAGTCATCATGCGCTCCCTCCAGAATCAGCATCGTCTGTTCCATGGTTTCGAATCCCGCATCCATCTCTTCGTTGTCGGCCATATCTTGGGGCATTGGAGCCTCCCCATTGTCCATCCTCTGTAAATAGCCGCCGAGCGCCGAAACCGTAGTGTACTGGAACATGATGGGTACTGGAATGTCATGCCCGAAGGTTTCCTTCAGCATATTGACTACCTGGACCAGCTGAAATGAGTTGCCTCCCAGGTCGAAAAATGTATCCTGTACCCCGACTTTGTCTTCGCTAACCGCCAAAACCTCGGCCCAGATCCGGACCAGTGTGTTCTCTGTTTCACCCTGTGGTGCCACGTATTTCTTGCCAGTATGAACATGAGCTTTCGGATCAGGTAAAGCTTTCATATCCAGTTTGCCGTTTGCCGTTACAGGAAGCTCATTCAGGTAGACAAAATAGGCCGGAATCATATAAACGGGCAGTTGCCCGGAGAGGTGCTCCCGAAGTTTAGCAGCGGAGAGATCATCCGGTCCGGTATAGTACGCGCATAAGATGTTCTGCCCGCTCCCATCTTCCATGATGCGGATTACAGCTTCGCGAATTTCCTCGTGACGCCGCAGCAGAGCTTCGATCTCACCGGGCTCTATGCGATATCCCCGTACCTTGACCTGGTCGTCCTGTCGGCCCAAGTACTCCAGCGTTCCGTCTTGAAGCCAGCGTCCCAGATCACCCGTCAAATACAGGCGCTCTCCGGGAGCGAACGGGTGAGGCACGAATTTCTCCCCTGTCAGCTCCGGTCGACCGAGATATCCGCGAGCCAGACCCGCACCCGCAACGCAGATTTGGCCAGGCAATCCTGGTGGAAGCAGCTGAAAATTACCGTCTAATATATAAACCTTGGCATTGTCGACCGGCCGCCCGATCGGAAGGCCTTCGTTATCCGGCTTAATTTCGGTGAACGTAGTCACGACCGTATTCTCCGTAGGACCGTAATTGTTGAACAGCCTGTAGCTGCCCGGCTTATACCGCTTCAAGCGATCGCCGCCCGTTAACAAGATCCGCAGCGGGGTCTGTTCCCGGTCCGGCAAATCCATGAACTGCTCGCACATCAGAGTCGGCAAGAAGGCGATGGTAATGCCGTTCTCTGTGAAAAAATCATCCAGTTTGTTTGCATCCAGTCTGATCTCGGATGGCACGATGTGAATGCTTGCCCCTGCAAGCAGATAGGGAAACACTTCCCACACCGAAGCGTCAAATCCGAAACCGGCATACTTAATGCTGCGATCCAATGTTGTTACACCAAAAGTGCGATTGTGCCAGAAGGCCAGATTGACAAGCGAACGGTGCTCAATCATGACACCTTTCGGCTGTCCTGTTGACCCGGATGTATAGATAACATAGGCCAGATCATCCGCTGTGCTCTCTAATGCCAAATTACCCGCTTTGCCGGCAAACAGTTTTTCATCATCCAGACAAAGCGTCTTGCGGCCTGTCAATCTGTCGATAAAAGCCTGTTGTGTCAGCACCACTTGTGCGCGGCTGTCTTCCAGCATGTACGTTATGCGCTCGTCGGGATAATCCGGGTCAATCGGCAGGAAAGCACCGCCGGCTTTAAGGACGGCCATCATACCAAGCATCATGTCAGCGGAAGGCGCAAACAGCATACCTACGATGTCACCCGCCCCGATTCCTTCCGTCCGCAGTACCCGGGCGAGCTGGTTGGCCTTCTCATTCAGCTCACCATACGTCTTGTACTGCCCCTGGTTAACGATGGCAGGCGCATGCGGGGTCCGTGCCGCCTGCTCTTCAAACCATTGCTGAACGGTCTTATGTTCAAGAAACTCGGCTGGACTGCCGGCCAGAGGGCCGAGAAGATCCTCTCTCTCCCCCGGCAGCAGAATGTCGATGCTGTTCAGCGGAAGATCCGGATTCGCCAGCGTTTCCCGCAGCAGAAGTGTGTAACGCGAGACAAGTTTATCTATCGTGTCGCTGCGGTAGAGCTGTGCGTTATATTGAACCGTACCGCCGATGCGTTCTTGCTTCCTGCCAAAAGAAAACAACGTAGTCCATTTTACATTCCGGAAATAACGCTCTTCATGAATGTTGTCGAGCAGCAATGCCGCCTCGAATAACGGATGTGCGATGGGATCATCCGTTTGAAGCGCCAACTGTTCCGCCACCATCTCCATCGGATAGCTCTGATGATCCACGGCTGCCACTACCGTATCTTGCGTGTGAAGAAGACATTGTCTGAACGAGAGTGAGTGATCGATCTTAATCCGCAAAGGCAGTACGGAATTGATAAATTCGGCCTCTTCCTTCTGCTTATAGATCGGAGTCCCTAGCGTAACGACACTGCGATTGGACATTTTTGCCAGCAAAACGGCGAGTGCTGCAGATAGTACGACATGAAGCTTTGAATCCGATCCGTTGCTGACTTGCAGCAGGCGGTCCGCCAGCTCCTGCGGGAAGGAGAACGAAGCTTGTTCTACTGTCACCCCTGTTCCGCGCGTGTAATCGCCAGGAAAACCACTCTTGTCATATTCTCCGGACAATGCGGACAGCCAGTAATCCCGTTCCTTGCTCTTTTGAGAAGCTGCCACTGCCAGACGGTCCAAACGATTTTCAAGCCCCATCCCTATTCCTCCCTTTCTTCCTCCGGCTTTCGCTCATAGTCCGAATTCCCCCCGGGCTCCGGCAAGATAGACAGGTTCAGGCTCAGCTAAATGATGAGCAATCTTAATGTCCTTCAGCTTCTTGTCTGAATTTTCCAGAACACCGGATATAATATCCTGCATATAACCTGCAAAACGCACAATCGTGTCCCTAAGGAATAAGCGGGTGCTGTATTCAAACTTGAAGGACAGTCTTTCTCCGTCCTCCTCCGCGATCAGAGACAAATCAAAATGAGAGGCGTCGTGAACGAACGGGAAAGGTTCCATCTTCAGGCCGGGAATGCTCATCTCAGGGTTCCGCATATTCTGAAGCGCGAATACAACATCAAATACCGGATTACGGGCCAAATCACGATCCTGCCCCAACTGCTGAACCATTTCCTCAAACTGGTAGTCCTGATTGGCAAATGCATCCAGAGTTGTGGCTCGCACTGTCTGTAGAAGGGCGCTGAAGCTCATTTCTTCATCCAATTGATTACGCAGCGGAAGCATGTTGACGAATTTGCCGATAATAAGCTGCAAAGACTGCTGTTTGCGGCCAATAATCGGAGTCCCTACAACGATGTCTTGCTGGGCACAAACTTTGGATAGAAGCAGATTGAAAACGGCGAGCAGCGCCATGAACAACGTCACATCTTCCTTCAGGCAGAGCGACTTCAGCGCTTGGGTCTGCTCCATACTCAGATCAAAGGGAACTCGGCTGCCGGCGAAATTTCTTGTCTCCGGGCGCGGATAATCCGTGCGCAGGGCTAACCGGGGAACTTCCTGCAGCTGTTTTAGCCAGAATTCCCCCTGCCGTTGCTGCTCCTCCGTTTCCTTCATCCTGTTCTGCCATTCTGAAAAATCCTTATATTGCAGCACAAGCTCGGGCAATTCACGACCGGCATACAGAGCCATAAAATCGTTAACGAATATGTCCTGTGATAAACCGTCCGACACGATATGATGAAGATCCACCATCAACACATGCCGCTCATCCTCAAGCTTGATGAGTCCGGCGCGCATCAAAGGCGCCCGGGTCAAGTCAAAGGGCCGCACGAACTTCGCCACTGCTTCGCGGATTTTCGCAGCGGTTTCCCCTTCCTCATCAAGGAGTCCAGTGTCCGAATCCCCCAGCTCAATTTCGCCGCTGAAGTCCGCATATTCAACCTCGAACTCGACGGTTTCACTGATTTTCTGCATGGGTAGGCCGTTAACCAGTTCAAATGTAGTACGCAAGCTTTCATGACGCTTTATCAGCTGCCGGAGTACCGCTTCCATTTGGGCCCTGTCCAGTTTGCCGATCAGAATGCCTGCGACGATTTCGTTATATCCCGTATGTCCCTTCTCCATCTGCTGGATCAAATACAGACGCTTCTGCGCGGAGGACAGCTCGTAATATTCGCGGGTCGGAGCCTTTTCAATATCTTGGTAGGCACTCTGTTCCGCCTCATCGATATAGGCGGCCAACTGCTGGATCGTCGGCATATTGAAAAAGACGGGCAAGCTGATTTCCACCTTCATTTCTTTATGAATCCCGGTAACAACCGTAATCGCTTTGAGTGAATCTCCACCCAGTTCGAAGAAATCATCCTGGACCCCGATCCGGTCTATCCGGAAAAACTGCTCCCACATCCCGCAGAGCCTGCGTTCGGACTCTGTTACGGGAGCGATATATTCACCGGACAGCGCGGGACGGGTGTAGAAGCCGCCGTCTCCCTTCGGGAGCGGTGCCTCTTCCTGAGCCGTCCGTTTCACCCACTTGTCGATCCGATCCTGCAAGCTGCCGGTCGACAGGACGATCTGGCCTGCTTCCCGGACCGACAACACGCGCCTCAGCAGCTCGACCCCCTCTTCTGGAGCAATGAGCAGCTCGGATATCGAAGCACCCGCCTGCCCATGAATCGTCTGTTCTTTCTCCAGTTGCCAACCGTCCCAGTTGATACTGGTCCAAGGTGTGCGCAGACGGCGATTGCGATCGTGCACATATGCGTCCATAACATGGTTCGCTGCCGAATAGGCGGTAAAACCTAATCCGCCGAGCATCGGAGACAGTGACGAAGCCAGCAGGCAGAAATCAAGCTCCTTGTCAGCCAGCACTTGATCCAAAACATGGAGTCCATATAACTTTGCTTGAAAATGCTGCTCGCTTAATTCCTCGTCTGTCTCCTCCAGCATCCTAAATGCCGCTTCGCCTGACATACCGGCTGTGTGAATCACCCCGTTCAATGAACCGAACGCCGCCTCGGTTTGCCGGATAGCCTCCTTCATTTGCTCTTGATCCGACGAGTTCGCTGTAAATACAAGCACTTCGGCTCCCTGAGATTCGAGCTGTTTCAGCTTGCCAATCTGGACACTGACGGTATTCTCTGGACCGTATTCGGCAAGCCACTGCTCCCATTTATCGTTTGGCGGAAATGGTGAGCGGCTGGTAAAGACAAGCTTCGCCTGTACGCTTCGGGCCAGATGACCGGCAAGGACCTGACCGATATATCCCAATCCGCCTGTGATCAAATAGACGCCGCCTTGACGGAGTCCCGCCACTTCCGCTTCAGGTTCTGCTACCTTAACCGGTTCATAACCGAGTACCCAGCGTTCGTTATCGCGATAGGCAGCCGCCAATTCGAACCGGGCAGCGCCAAATTCGTCCAGCAGACGGCGGATCAGTCTATCTCTCTGCCAGCTCCCCGCTTCCGGCAGGTTAATATCAATGCTGTGACAATAAATGTGCGGTAATTCCTGCGGAATAACCCGGCATGGTCCAAGTACTGTCGCTTTCTCAGGATACAAGACAGATTCGCCGGCAATAGCCTGCATATTATCCGTTAGCACCCACATGCGCATGTCATGCCCCGAAGCTTGTTTTTTCAGCGCTTTGCCCGTGTATAACAAGCTGTAGTACCCGCGTTCCTGTGTGACCCTCAGCCATGATGCACCACTGTAACGAGGAGATGGTGCGGAGATTCCCCAAGTATGAAGCAGCAGGTCAGGCAAGGTTCCCCCAGCTTTCAGATCAGCAAAAAGCTTCATATAATGATGTTCATTATGCGGATTCACGGTATATTGATGAGCTGCCGCCCGTTCGTAGTGCTCGCCCGCACGAACTACAATGATTTGCCCTCCACACTCGGCAAGGGATTTGATAATATCGGTAGCCAGGCCGTTTTCATCGGCGAATACAAGCCAATTTCCGGCAATGTTTGCGTTCATGTTGGCGGAGCCAGGAAGCAGCTGCTCTTTTTTCCATGTCGGTACATAGAACCAGTCGGACATATCCGGCAGCTTGGCCACCTTGCCGCCCGCGCCCTGAATCTTATTCTTAGCGCTGCCCACCGGCAGTGAAGTACCGGCAGCAGACTCGATCCAATAGCGCTGTCTAGCAAACGGATAAAGAGGTAGAGAGATACGCCGTCGCGGTTCTTCTCCATGAAATGCTCTCCAATCGACGGACTGGCCGTAGAGCCACAATCTCCCGATCCGGTTAACGAGCAGGGAGGTGTCCGGTATACTGCTATGCTCAGGCGGCATAAGGTTTAGTGCCTGCTGTCCGCGCTCTGTATCGATGTAGCGACGCGCCAAGAGTGTTAAATCCTGTCCCGGACCGATTTCCACGAACAGCCTGCCCTGCTGCTCTGCAAGCCGCTCAATCCCATCCGCAAAACGAACGGTATCCGTCATATGCCGTGTCCAATAAGCTGGGTCTGTCGCTTCTTCATCCGTTATCCAATTGCCCGTCGTTGTGGAGACATACGGTATCTGGGGCGGATTCAAACGGACCTGTCGGACGGCTTCGGCGAACGGCTCCGCCACTTCGCGAAGAAGCGAAGAATGAGCAGCCGTCGACACCGGCAATCTCATACAAACGTATTTGCCCGACTTCATTTGCTGTTCGAATGCGGCGATTTCTTCTTCTGGGCCGGATACAATGCAGGAAGGCCCATTGACGACCGCCAGTGATAAGGCGCCGCTAAGAAGGGGTTTGATATCTTGCTCAGGAAGAGGCACGCTGAGCATCCCGCCTGGCGGCACCTGCTGCATAAGCTCTCCCCGCAGTATGATGAGACGCATCGCCTCTTCCAGTGACATGACGCCGGCGAGACAAGCAGCAGCATACTCTCCGAAGCTGTAACCTATCATCGCATCCGGCTTCACTCCCCATGACAAGAGAAGACGCGCGAGCGCATATTCGAGCATAAGCATGGCAGGCTGGATATGTTTAGTCTGATTTAATTGAAGGGACGCTGCCACAGTCTCCGCGTCTGCATCCGGGTACAGCATTACCTTCATATCAGAGCCGGTAATGTCGAGATACAGACGGAAGCAGCGGTTCATCTCTTCTCGGAACACGGGCTCGGTCTCATACAAGCCCTTCCCCATGTTGATATATTGCGATCCCTGCCCGGAGAACATGAACACGATTGAACCGCGCTCCTCCCCGGTCGTACTGGAGATTACTTTCCGTGCATCGAAGCTTGCCCTGTCAGCAGAAGGTGTCAGTACCGCTATCGCTTCCTCAACCGTGCTGCAGGAGAGCATGCGCCGGTATCTGAAGGGCCGCCGGCCGGTCTGCAAGGTATACGCAATGTCGGCCAGATTCACCGAAGGATGCTCCTTAAGATAGACGCCCAAATTGGTCGTCATCGAATCGAGCGTAGCCGGTGTCTGCGCGGACAATACCAGCACCTGTGGGGCCCGGCCCTTCCCGGCAGCTTCCTGCACAGGAGCCTCTTCCATGACGACGTGAGCATTCGTTCCGCCTATTCCGAAGGAACTGACTCCCGCGCGCAGCGGATAGTCATCGTTGCACCAATCGCTCAGGCCGGTATTGACCACGAAAGGACTATTCGCGAAATCAATATTCGGATTCGGGGTCTCATAATGCAGGCTGGGCGGAAGCTGTTTATAATGAAGCGCCAGTGCCGTCTTGATCAAACCCGCCACCCCTGCTGCGGCATCCAGATGTCCTATGTTCGTTTTTACGGAGCCTATGCGGCAGAAGCCGGTCTTGTCCGTCCGGAATGCCTTCGTCAACGCCTCGATCTCGATCGGATCGCCAAGCGTAGTTCCCGATCCGTGCGCCTCAACGTAAGTGATACTTTCGGCTGGAACTCCTGCGGCTTCTTGAGCCCTGGCGATAACATCCGCTTGGCCCTGTACGCTTGGCGCCGTATAGCCGACCTTGCGACTGCCGTCATTGTTGATGGCCGAGCCTTTGATTACCGCATAAATCCGGTCACCATCTGCGATAGCTGCCTCGAGCGATTTGAGCGCCACGAATCCGACGCCGTCTCCGCCTATCGTCCCCTTCGCTTTGGCATCGAAGGTGCGGCAATGACCGTCCGGCGACTTAACCATTCCTTCCTGATAAAGATAGCCCGATTTATGAGGAAGCACGATGGACGCGCCTCCGGCTAGAGCCAGATCGCAATCCCCGTTAAGAATAGACTGGCAAGCCAAATGTACAGCTACCAGTGAGGTAGAACAGGCCGTTTGCAAACTGATCGCAGGACCTTTCAAATTCAGCTTATGCGAAATACGGGTGCTGACCGTGTACGAATCGTTCAGCGAATCAACCTCAAACATATCCGATAAATTTCCGTGCAGGCGGTCAGACAGCTGCGACAGCCAGTGGAAATTGTTCGTAACCCCGGCAAACAGCCCGATAGACCCAACATGTCGCTGCGGGTCGCAGCCGGCGTCCTCCAGCGTATGCCATGCGCATTCGTGCAGCAGCCGAACTTGGGGATCCATAATCGCCGCCTGATCGGGAGTATAACCGAAGAAGGCCGGATCGAAGTGGTCCATCTCATCCAGCACGCCCTTTGCTTTGACAAACTCCGGCCGTTCCAAAAGCTGGCGGTCAAAGCCATACTCTGCCAGTTCGTCATCCGAAAAAAATGAGATCGACTCTCTGCCCTGCTGCAAATTGCTCCAAAACTCACTGATATTTCGTGCGCCAGGGAATTTGCCGGCCAAACCAATAACTGCAATATCCCGGCTGCCTTCATTCTCGTACTTCACACGGCCGGGTTGTGCCAGGGAAGGCTGCTCGTTCTTCCTGGTGGGTGCTGCACTCTCGCTCTTCCGTTCTGCCGATCGTTCCGTTTCGCCTGCCAAATGCACAGCCAGATCATACACGGTGGGGTATTGGAACAGCGTGACGATTGAAATCTCACGCTTAAGCTGTCTTTGCAGCTTGCTCTGCAGTTGGATGAGGCTAATCGAATTGCCGCCTACTTCAAAATACTTATCGTGGATACCGATGCGGTCCAGCTCAAGCACGGATTTCCAGGCGTCTGCAATCAGATTCTCCATCTCTGTCCTCGGCATCGCCGCTTCCTGAACCTCGCGGGGAGCCTCCGCAAGCGCAGGCAGTGCCTTGCGGTCCAGCTTTCCGTTAGGTGTCAGCGGTATCTGTTCCAGGTTGACAATGTGAGACGGTATCATGTAAGCGGGCAATTTCGCGGCAAGATACGCCCGCAGGTCAGATACAGACACTGTCTCACAAGCGGCTACGTAGGCGCATAACTCAGTCTGAGCGCCCCGTTGTTGCACCGTTACCGCTGCTTCTTGAACTGATTTGTGCTGCAGGAGCATCGTCTCGATTTCTCCGATTTCGATGCGGTGGCCGCGGATTTTTACTTGCTGATCCATTCGTCCCATATATTCAATGGTTCCGTCTTCCAGCCAGCGCGCCATATCGCCTGTCTTGTAGATAATCCCGCTTGAGCGGAAGGGATCCGATACAAATTTCTCTGCCGTCAGATCCGGCCGATTCAAGTAGCCGAGCGCAACACCGTCACCTCCGACGATCAGCTCGCCGGGAATGCCGATCGGCAGCAGGTTATCATAACGGTCGACGATATAAGCCGTAGAATTGCTGATAGGCGGCCCGATCGGAATATGCTCGTTAAACTCACGGTCGATACGGAAGCAGGTGGAAATAACCGTGTTTTCGGTAGGGCCGTACGCGTTCCAAATCGTCAGTCCAGAACATGCTTGCCGGACAGCCTCAATGTGCTTCGGAGAGAGTACATCGCCGCCTACGACCAGGTTCCGCATCCCGGCGAACATGTCTGGACGCTGCTGGGCCAGCTGATTGAATAATGCCGGAGTCAGCAGTCCGCCCGATATTGCGCGCGTACGCAAAAAGGCATCCAGTTTGGCATTATCAAGCAGCGTATGCTTGTCCGCAATATGCAGACTAGCCCCGTTCAAGAGCGCCCCGAACACCTCGAATGTTAGAGCGTCAAAGCCGATTGCTCCTGCCTGAAGGACGCAGTCATGCGCTTCGAACTGGACGTGGTTCGTGTTCCGAACCAGCCTCACAATTCCTCGGTGCCCGACAATGACACCTTTGGGCTTACCTGTCGAACCGGATGTATACATGACGTAAGCCGGATGTTCCGAACTGCCTGCCTGAGGCAACTCGGACGCTTCGCCGAGATGAAGCAGCGCTTCGTCCAGCTTCAGCACCTGGGCATGTTCCGGTATCAGATCCTCAAGGCCCGGTGAAGCCAGCACTGTGCGCACATTGCCATCAGACAGCATATAGGCGATCCTTTCGGCAGGATGCGCGGAATCAATCGGCAGATAGACCCCTCCCGCTTTCAGAATGCCGAAGATTCCGGCAACCAATTCTGTGGATCTGTTCGCCATCAAGCCCACAATCTGGCCGCTTTCCATGCCTTTCGCCTGCAGCGAACGAGCAATCCGGTTAGCCTGCTCATTCAGCTCGCGATAGGTATAGGATATATGCTCATCTGTTACAGCCGTACTCTCAGGGGACAACAGCACCTGTTCCTCGAACAGCTCATGAACCATTTTCTCACTGGGATAATTTGAAGTTGTCAGGTTGAATAACAGAATTTGCTCCCGCTCTTCATGGGTAAGGATCCCGATATCCTTAAGCCTGGTCTCCCGGTATGTAGTAACCTGGACTTGGGCTTGTGTGATTTGTTCAAGAATATAGAGATAATGATGAGCAAGCTTCTTGACCATATCCTCGTGATACGCCTGTTTATTATATGAGAAGGTTAATTCCAGCTCTTCGGCCACGGTAATGCGGAGTGTCAAATCGAACTCGGTCTCTTCCTCAATGTGATGGGGTTCAATAATAAGCGGTCCGTCGGTGCTTGTAACCACTTCATCCAGCGGATAATTCTCCACTACGACTAGGGTATCGAACGGACTACCTTCAGCCCGGAGCCCTCCGTATGTTTTAATATCCGTCAAGGAAGTGTTCGCATGCTCTTCGCTTGCTTGAATCGATGCATTCACCTCGGCCAGGAGCTCGGGGATCATTTTATCCGGACCCGCCGTTATGCGAAACGGCAGCGTGTTAATGAATAAGCCGACCATGTGCTCCATTCCGGGAATAATCGTATTGCGTCCTGACACCGTAGTACCGAACAATACGTCGTCACTATTAGTATAGTGCTGAAGCAGAATGCCCCACGCCGTATAGAACAGAGCGGCCTGCGTCACTTCCTCGGAACGGACCCACTGATGCAGTCCGGCAGTGAAGGTGCTGCTCCGTTTTTCCGTGTACACAGCCATGTCCGGCATCCCCGAAACTTTTGTGCTCCTTGTAACGATGGGCCGGTTCTGCATGTCATGCAAGTACTGGCTCCAGTAGTTCTCTTGTGTTTGCTTGTCCTGCTGCTGCAGCAAAGAGATAAACTGCTTCAGGTGCGGCTTGTATTGCCGCTCCGGCTCCTGCCCCTGTGCCAGCATCAGGTAGGCGCTCCGCCATTCCTTCAACAGAATACCGGTGCTCCAACCATCGAACAAGATATGGTGAAAGCTCATTAGCAGGGTGTGTTTGCGCTCGGTCTGCTTACACAGCGTCAAGCGGAAGGGCACCTGATCCAGCTTGAATTTTTCCTTTTTATCGGCGGCAATCCGGTCTGCAATCAGCCCAGCCTGCACATTTTCGTCATAATCGGAATAGTCCTCATAACGAATAATGGGACGGTGCTCCCGCAGCACGATTTGAACAGGCTGGTTCACCTCTTCCCAGCGGAACAAAGACCGCAGCGCCTCGTTGCTCCGCACAACGTAGGCCCACGCCTGTTCAAACAACGAGGGCTTCAGCTCCCCGCTGACGGCAAGTGCGATCAACTCTACATACTGCGTAGTTTCGGGATCTCTCAAGTATTGAAGCAGCATCCCGGACTGCATAGGAGACAATGCCAAAATATCTTCAACATTGCTTTTGTCCAGCTTCTGAGGTTTCTTCACACTCTCACCCATCCTTTTCTATTCGAACTTCCCCTGCTTCTTTACCGCATATTTGCGAAGTCCGTATTGAGAAATGACCTGCTGCTGAATTTGGCTGGTGCCTTCAATGATTTCCAGCACCTTGGCTTCCCGAAATAACCGCTCGGCAGGGTAGCCGCTGCGGCAGCCGTTGCCGCCGTGAACTTGCACCGTATCGTTCGTGACCTCAACAGCAGCTTTCGATGTAAAATATTTGGCGATCGCTGTCTCGTCAACCGCTTCCGCCGCCCCGCCTTTTCGCATTTCACCTGCGGCTATACAAAGCGTACGCGCGGCATGAACCTTGGTGACCGCGTCCCCAATCATTCCTTTGACCAACTGGAACTGGTGCAGCTTCTCTCCGAATTGGGACCGCGACATCGAGTAGGCTACCATCGCTTCCAGCGCCTCGCCTGCAATTGCCGCTCCTGCCCAAGCAATGCTGTATCTGCCATGATCAAGCGCGGTGGATACGATATAAGTAAAGCCTCCGCCTACGATGCCGAGCACGTTCTCCGCCGGAATTCTCACTTCATTGAGCTGAATCTCCGCAATGTGAGCCCCCCGGTTGCCGAGCATGCCTTGCATAGGGATTGTATGCACTCCTTCACGTTCGCGCTCTACGATGAATGAGGTGATTTGCCCGCCCGAATCAGCTGCGATCACAACGAAAAAATCAGCGATTGCGGCGAATGAAATCCACTTTTTGCTGCCATTCAGAATATAATGGCTTCCTTCTTTACGGTAGGTGGTCTGTACGCTTTTAGCATCCGAGCCCACATTCGGTTCTGATAAGGCGAACGCGCCCAGCTTCTCCGCCCGCGCCATCTGTGGCAGCCAGTATTTTTTCTGTTCCTCTGTCCCGAATCGCAGCATGGTCTCTCCAAGCAGTGAGGTTTGAACGGTTATCAAAGCCCTCGTGTTGCAGCAAGCTTTGCCGATCTGCTCTGTAAACAGTCCGTATGCCACAGGATCTAGCCCCAGACCGCCGTAGTCCGCCGGCCAGTTGGCCGCCAGATATCCCAATTGTCCCATTCTGTTAATTAAGCTGCGGGGCAGCTCGCCTTTGACATCGATTTCTTCTGCGAGCGGCCGGATTTCCCGATCGGCAAAAATTTTAGCCTCCTCTACGACTTGGGCGGCAGATGCGCATGTCTGTCCAATCATCGCTTAGGCCTCCTGCTTATGCTTTTCGATTAGCTTTACGATATTGTTAAGCGTGCTGAAATTAGCGATATCCAAATCCTCATTGCTGACCGTGAATCCGAATTCTTGTTCGATGTAGCTGAGGAGTTTCATCGCAAACAACGAATTGACGAAACCCTTTTGAAAAATATGATCATCGTCAGTGAACACGGCCTCGTCCTCAAATACAACCAGATTGCTTTCAATAAAACTGCGGACTTTTTGTTTGATTTCCATCTAGTTACCCCTCTTCCCGGCAACCGTTACCTTCACATCGATATAAGGCGGGAACGGTTGAATATGATTTAAATCGTTCTCAAACAGAATGTTTCCTTCTCCGTCATTGGAGATTTCCGTGAAACTAGCGAAACGGTACGTGACGTACATCATCTTGTTGCGGTCCGTCTGTTTAAAGTCGGCCCTAAGTACTTTCCCATCATTCTTCGCCTGCTGCATGATATACGTGAGCATGACGGTACCGACTCCGCGAGACATCACCCTGCAGGACATGAGCAGCATTTTCAGATGCCAGCAGCTTTCCTTCAATTCGATCAGAGCGAGTCCGATCTTGCCGTAAGAGCCGTATTTATCTGTCAATTCACACACGAGCAGGATATGATCATCCGACTGTCTGATCCTGTCCAGTTCCTCATAGCTGTACGTATAACCCGTCGCATTCAGCTGATTCGTGCGGATGGTCAGTTCCTCCGCCCGTTTCAAGTCCTCCTCTCTAGCCTCGCTAATGACAAAGCGCATGCCGAGCGAGCTTAGAAACGCCTCTTGGGGTCCCGCAAACGATTCTTCTTCTTTTTTGCGCAGTATGTCTTCCAGATACATGGCCCGCCTACGTCTTGAATCTTCCGTAATAAACCGGGGATTGAGACGCGGGTGACCGAGCAGTGTCTCGTATGGCGTCACATCCAGACACTCTACCTCCGAATGGACGCTTAGGACCTCATCCCGTTCGAAGGGCTGATCGTCGATGAACAGAATCGTGTCCATCCCGATGTTCAAATTCAAGCGTATTTTATCGATCGACATTGATTTGGCATTCCAATTGATTTCGGGGTACAGGAAATAGGTTTCGATACCGAACTCCTTCAGCTTGTCCAGCGCATGCTCCGTATCATTGCGGCTTGCGATGGATTGCAGAATGCCGCGAGAATCCAGTTCTGCGAGAAGCTCGCGCATGCGCGGCTTTAGCTTAACGTCATCGGACTCCAGCAAAATGCCATCCCACATCGTATTGTCCAGATCCCAGATCACGCATTTGACTTCCTTTAGCTTGTCCGCTGCTCTGTTCATCGTTATCCCTCCCTACTTGCTGTAGTCGAAAAATCCTTTTCCTGATTTTTTGCCCAGATAACCGGCATCCACCATCTTGACGAGCAGCGGGCAGGGCCGAAACTTCGGATCCTTGTAGCTGTCCTGCAGAACCAGCAGCGAATTGAGAATGGTGTCCAGACCGATCAGATCACATGTAGCAAGCGGCCCCATTTTATGGCCGAATCCCAGACGGAAAATCTTATCAACATCTTTCGGTTCTGCGACTCCATCCTGCACGGTCCAGACGCATTCGTTAATCGTCAGCATGAGGACTCGATTCGTTACGAAACCGGGAAAATCATTAACCACTACCGGGACTTTATCGAATGATTTTAAAAACTCCTCCCCGCAGGCAACAGTCTCGTCCGATGTATGCTCGCCCCGGATGACTTCGACCAGTTCCTTCATCGGGACGGGGTTCATGAAATGCATGCCGATGACATTCTCCGGTCTTGGCATTAACGAGCCAACCTTCGTAATGGAAATGCAGCTTGTGTTAACGGCATAGGTGGTTTGTAAGGCGCACACCTCGGACAGTTCCGTAAACACCGTTTTCTTAAGTTCCCATTCTTCTGTCACGTTCTCAATAACAAACTGGACGCGTGCGAAGTCATCATAAGCTCTGGTAAAGGTAATCCGGGACAGAAGGTCCTCCACGGTATGCTGTTTCGCCTGAGGCTTGACCAGCTTTAACAGCCGGAAATCTGTCTTGATTTTCTCCTTAGCTTGATGCAAGACTTCTTCGCTAATATCTTTGAGCACCACTTCGTATCCATAGCAAGCCAGATCCAAAGCAACGTCACTGCCCATTACACCCGCACCGACTACTCCGACGGTTCGTATCATGAATTCACGACTCCTTTTTGGTGGACATTAGTTCAACAGAGCTGCTTAGCACATCGTTGATGAGCGACACTACCTGCTCGGTATGTTCGTTTATGAAGAAGTGACCTCCTTCGAATTCATAAAGTTGACAGTCTCGGCTGCCATACGCGGACCAGTCCATCAGGTTGATGCCTTCTGTCGCTTTATCCTCTTTTCCGTTAAGCACGGATATATCACAGGGAATAAGCTCCTCTCTGCTCTGAAAGCAATGCGTTTCCACCAGTTCCAGATCTCTCCGCAGACCTGGCAAAAACAGTCTCAGCAGTTCCTCACGCTCAAACACTTCATCCTCGGTTCCGCCAAGCAGTTTAATTTCTTGCTGCAGCCTTGCATCAGATAGCAGATGCAGTGTAAGATTCCGGCGGGCGTGAGGGGGATAGGTCCCCGAGACGAATAAATGGATGGGTTCGCGCCCCTTCTTCTTCCTTACGGCATGCGCCAGTTCGTAAGCGATGAGGGCTCCCATGCTATGGCCGAAGAAAGCAAAATCACCTTCGTCCAGTAGCGGGTCCAAATATTCGTATAAATCCTCAACCATTTCGTCCATGCTGCCGTAATGGGGTTCGAGTAATCTTCTTCCCCTGCCGGCCAGTTCAACGGGGTGCAGTTCAATATGGCCGTGCAGATGGCGTTTCCATCTCATATAGATGGTAGCGGAGCCTCCAGCGTAGGGCAGGCAGAACAGCTTACATTTCATTTAGATCACCTCCTCTGCGGAAGCTGGCAGAATCGGACCGGAACGGCGTTTCACGGATGGAAACAACCAGACTGCAAGAAAAAACAGGAACACGATCCCGACGAATAGGTAGAGCGCGTAGACGAGCCAGATGATTGTGACAGGCGACCATACCGCGACTACGGCAAGCGGCAGGCCTGCAAATGCAGTCTTGAGCAGCAGGCCGATCCCCCACAAGCAGGCTCCGGTCAGCACAAGCGCAGCTCCGAGGCCGATGAGCCTTCTTCCTTTTGGCGGAACGAAAGTACGACGCTGACGACGCAACTGTCCGGGAATACCGATGGCTTTACCTGCCAGTATAATCATGAAGACGCTGATGAGACTAAGCGCGATCATCGCAATGCGATCAAGCAGCGGATAGAAATCCGCTTCAGCGGGTGGAAGCTCTTGCTCCCGCAGCAGGCTCATCAGGCCTTGGCCGATATGAAACGTATAGGCGGAGTTGATGTTGGCGAGTACTCCTACGCCGAGCTGCTCTTGCGGACGCATGATGAAATAGGACGAGAAATTGGGATTAGAGCCTTGGTGCGAGAGCTCTTTGCCGTCCGGCGTTACAAACCACCCCGAGGCATAGTAGGTTCCGTTGGCGTCCGGCCCTACGCTCGTATCGGGCATATGGGAACGTTCGATGATGATCCGGCCCGCCTCGGAGATGCTCTTCATCCCGAGCTGGAGCAGCAGCCACTGCCCAATATCGTCAGCACTGGAGACTAAGTAACCGGCGGGCGTGTTTCCCCTGTAATTGGGCGCTTCATATAGACGAGGCGAACCGAATCCAATCTTATATCCCCTGGCGAGCCGCTGTGGGTCCTTCAGCTGGGCCGCAGGCACCGTGTTATTCATACCAAGCCGCTGCAGCAACCCCGACATGTAAGCCTCATACGACATACCGGATACTTCCTGGATGACCAGCCCCAGAACATCATAATTAATGGTGGCATATTGATACTTATCTCCGGGAGGGGCGTCCAGCGCCGTACCCGATAATGCACGTACAGTCAGTTCCAATGCCTGCTCTTCGGAACTGATCGGGATGGAAGCTAGCGAAGCGAACGGCACTCCGCTCGTATGGTGCAGCAGTTGGGCTAGCGTCACCTTGACCGGCTGTCCTTGATAGGTTAGCGAGAGCCACGGAATATAGCGGGTGACCGGATCGTCAAGGCTAAGCGCGTTTTCACGCTCCAGTTCTAACAAGGCCAGGCCTGTGAATGCTTTGGAAGTCGACCCCAATTCAAATAATGTAGTGTTTGTTGCCGGAATCCCCGATGCACTATCGGCTAGCCCGAATCCCTTCGTATAAACCACCTGATCCCCGCTTACAACCACAACTGCGGCTCCCGGGCTTTGCGCCTTCACCAGTTGGGCCTGCACGAACTGGTCGATGGCAATCTCATCTATATTCGGTTGTTTTTGCGTAGAAGGGGCTCTGCCTTCGGCGGCTGCAGCTGGTGGACTGACTAGCAGCAGCAGCATCAGTACGTAGAAAGCAAGTTTCTTTACCACGATTGTTCGCCCCTTTATGAATTGAAGAGTACGTCAAGTTCTTCTTGTGCGAGCTTGACAGTCTCAAAATCAGAGGGCGTAAAATCAGTCTGTCCCCTGTCTGAGCCTAACTGAATGACTTCAGCCAGCCGCTGCATAAAAACTTGGATTAACGCGCCCATTGTATCCCGGCTGAACATAGCCGTGCTGTATGTCATGCGGACCTGGAGCCTCTTATCCGTAATCATGGCTACCACATCGACCAGACAGGACAACCTGTTGCTCGGGCATGTATCTCTTCCGGTATCGTCCTCGGCAATGGCGAGCACAGGGCTGTGTAAATGATTATCGATTTCGCCCATATAATTGAAACGGAGCAGGTTGCCGCCCGTCTTCGGAATGCCGCCGGAACCATATGCCAAGATACCATAGTCGATTCCTTTGTTTGGAATGGAGCGAAGCTGGCCCTTTATGCTCTTGATGATTCCCGCTGTTCCGGTTTCAGTCATCTGGAGGTTTACGGGATACAGCGAAGTGAACCACCCGACGGTTCTGGATACATCCATGTTCTCGAACAGTTCTTCGCGTCCATGTCCCTCCAATTCGATCGTGATTTTATTCTTGCTGGTCATATCGCTCACGGCCATGGCCAGCGAGGCGATCAGCAAATCGCTCGTTTGAGTTCGGAATGCGGTATTCGCCTCCCCCAGCAGCCTGCTCGTCTCCTGCTCGGAAAGCTCCCGGACCAGCGTGTCGCATACGGCAATCCGGTCATCACTCGAAGGGTAGTCAGCATCAAGGCTATCTTCTGCGTTCTCTAGGACCGAATGCCAGTAGTCGAGATGTTCCAGCGCCTTCCCGCAGCCGTAAGCATCTAGAGCATCTGACCAAGTTTGAATGGAATGCGTTTTATTCGGCAGGGTCCAAACCGACCCGGTCAAAACCGCTTGCAGGAGCCGGTCCAAGTCTTCCAGCATAATTCGCCAGGAGACTCCATCTACAATCAAATGGTGCGCTGTCAGCAAGAGACGTTGTCCCTGATCTCCCTCATCAAATATAAGAGCTTTGAATAGAAGGCCTTGTCCGAGCCGTACACTTGCTTTGAAAGATTCAGCTTGTTTCTTCAGAGCTGCAGCCCGCTCTTCCTCCGGAATGCTGGTCAGGTCGAAGTGGGCAAGCTCTACGTCCTCGCGTCCGACCGTCCGGTACACCATACGGCCCTGAGTTTCATCAGCCTGCAGCCTCAAGGTGTCATGGTGGTCGATTAATGCAAATAACGCATCGTGAAGCTGATCTGTCGTTATTGCCGGAGTTAGGCGAAGCAATACAGACTGCGCGTAGTAATGAGGGTTGTTCCATTGTCGTGAAAAAAACCATGATGTAATCGGCAGTGGCTTAACTTCCCCGTAACTCGGCCCCTGCTCGATCGGAGCAGCGGTGTTTAGCTCAATAAACGCAGCCAGTTCTCGGATAACGGGATAACTCATAATTTGCTGCACCTTTAGCTGATAACCGGCCGCCTTGATTCTAGATACAATTTGTATTGCCTTGATAGAGTCACCACCGAGTCGGTAAAAATTATCCTGAACCGTTATTTCATCCCTGCGGAGTACATCCTTGAATATATTCATTAACAGCGCTTCAACTTGACTGATCCTTCCGGTCTCACTTGTTTCGAGGTACTGTTCCGGAGCCGGCAGAAGACGCCGGTCCACTTTACCGTTCGGAGTAAGCGGCAATTGATCAAGACGGACAAAGTAAGCCGGTATCATATACGAGGGCAGTATCTCTGCCAGCTTCATCCTCAGCTCCAGAGCCGTAAGATGTCCCGTTGCGACGTAATAAGCGGCAAGCTGCTGCTGTCCGTCTTCTCCGGTGCGGTCAATGACAACGGCTTCTTCAATGCCGTTCATTTCAAGCAGTTGATGCTCGATTTCCCCCATTTCAATGCGGTACCCTTTAATTTTGACCTGATGATCGATCCGGCCTAAATATACGATGCTGCCACTATCGTGGCGTACGGCCAAATCGCCCGTCCGATACATCCTATTGCCCGTAAGGAATGGGTTGGGCAGAAACCGGTCTTGAGTCAGCTCCTCTCTGTGCAAGTAGCCCCGGGCCACCCCGGCCCCGGATATATATATTTCGCCAATCGATCCGTCTGGGACCGGCTCCAACTGACGATCCAGCAAATAAATCTGCACATTGTCAATGGGCTGTCCGATCGGAACGGATACCCCTTCGTCGCTCGCCGGATCATACCGGTAAATCATGCAGCCGACTACGGTCTCGGTCGGTCCGTACTCATTGAGGATTTCAATCCCGCCCCGACTATGTTCATGGATGTCACGAGCCAGCGAGCATTTCAAATCTTCACCGCCCACAATGAATGTCCGAACCGTATATTGGCTGAAATCCATGTCTCTGATGAGCGCCAGATGAGCCGGCGTCAGCTTGATAACTGTGGCCTTGTTGTCTTCCACAATACGTTTAACTATAAAGTCGCTCCCGTCATCTTCATAGATTTCGATACGGCTGCCGCTAATTAACGGCGTAAAGATAGAGGTCACGGTTAGATCGAAAGCAATGGAAGAGTACAGCGCAAATACATCATTTTGCGAGCGGATATACGTCTTGCCGGCCCACCAGATGTAGTTCACCAGTCCCCGGTGCTCGATCATCGCACCTTTGGGATTGCCTGTTGATCCTGAGGTATAGATGATATAGACCAAATCATCTGGCGTAATCATAGCAGGCAAATTATGCCCGTCCTTGTTGTACAGACGTTCATCATCGAGTGCAAGAACCTCACCGTTGTAAGAAAGCTGCTCCCATTCCTTGCCATGGGTCAGCAGCAGGGAAGCTCCGCTATCCCTCAGAATATACTCGATCCGTTCTTTGGGATATTCGGGATCGATCGGCAGATATGCCATTCCAGCCTTGATTACCGCCCAGATCCCAACAACGATGGACAGAGAGTGGCGGCCCATGATAGCTGCGGGGGTGTGAGGGCTTATCCCTCTCTCCAGCAGTGTTCGTGCCAACCGATTGGCGCGTTCATTCAGTTCGCCGTAAGTGAGCGATTGTCCCATGCATGAAACGGCAATGCGTTCAGAATTCCGCCCGACCTGTTCTTCGAACAGCTGCAAGATGGTTTGATGCGAGGGATATTCGCAATCTGTTGTGTTGTACGTATATAGAAGCTTCGTACGCTCTTCCGGCAGAAGCAGCTGCAAATCATGAAGTGCGGCATCGGGACGGCTCAGTACTTGATCGGTTAAATATAGAAGACGGCTATGTAGTTCATCGATTTGCTTCTCCGTGTAGTCGCCTTCTTTATAATCGAAGTACAGCTCCAGTTCTTCATTCGATGACCATTCGGTTACGATGAGCTGCAAGGAATACAGCTGGTTGCCGTTATTCACTTCAATTTGCTGCATTTTCCAACCAGGACCGAAGTTCCGGTCGAATGCCGTATTATAATAGTTCACGCACACTTGAAATAATTGGTCCAATCCCCGCTGCTGAAGCTGAAGATCCTGTACGAGCAAGTTGTAAGGATATTTCTGATGGAAATAGCATTGAATGAGTTCTTGGTTGACGTTATGTATGAACGATGAGAGGGACATCTCATGCTTGATGTCAATGAGAAAGGGCATCGTGCTGGTAAACATACCAAATGTATTTTTTTCTTTGGCCCCCGTACGATTCAATACAGGAGTGCCTATCAGGAGACGGTTTTGTTGTTTCGCTTTGTGGAGATAAAGGAGCATCGTTGCTACAAAAAAGGTATTCAACGAAATACGATGGGTTTGTGCAAAGTCGCGGATGGCATCGGAAGCAGACTGGCTTACTAAGAACTTTTTGCGGTTGCCTGCGATGCCGATTGATGTAGTATGCAAATCAATGTCATGGATGTGATCAAATTTATGATTCCAATAGCTTTGATTTTTCATAAAACGAGGGGATGATAAATACTTTTGCTCTTGTTCAATGTAATCCAGGTAGGTAGGTCGGGGTTCCTGAGAAACTTCCTCCCCCTGCATCAATTGCGTATAAATCTGATTGATGTGCGTCGTCATCAATTGAAAAGACCAGCCGTCCGAAATAATATGGTGGAATTTCGTAAGATACGCGCTTTCTGTGTCGCTGATTCTAACAAGTACAAAATCATACAATTGTTCTCCATCCAGTGGGAGCGGTTTGGAAAACTCGGCACTCACCCAGGCATCCACATCCGATTCTTGGGCCATAAAATCGATAAGCGGGAACGTTTTCCTGCGGTATTCCATCACCGTCTGCTGCACCGAACCGTCCTGTTCGACTAACCGCATACGGACGGCATCATTGAGCCGAATGAAATGATTAATGGCTTCCTCCAGCAAGGAAAAATCGACGGGGCCGTAAATTTTGATGAGTCCTCCGATGTTATGTATGCTCGTCCCCGAGTATATATTTTCTACATACCAAATTCGTTTTTGCGGATGTGTCAGTGGATAGAGTTGGCATACCTCCATAGAAATAACCTCCAATCGGAATAAGTTACGGATACTAGGAAACCACCCGAGGGTCCAGTGCATTCAAAACGGTTCCCAGTATTCGTTTTTCACTTTCCATGATGTGAGTCATCTCGCTCAATCCTTGCTTCAACATGCATTCGTCTCCGGTTAAGGCGTATTTCATCAACAAATGACGCAAAGCATATGCCTGCTCTTCTATTGGCCGGAAGCATTCTGTAAAATCCTGTGAAAGAAGTCCCTGATTACATAAATACTGGATCCGCAGCCCCATCATTTTCTTGTGTTCCCACAGAATGTGGATGGGCCGGATATCACGTTTACGAACAAGTACGGGCATATTGCGAATTAGTGCAGCATAAACATCGACACCGAATGCCGCCTCCAGTGGATCCGCCGTTCCCCGGTTGCGCAAGGAAATATTGCTGCCCACCATATAGTCTTCCAGGGATTCTTTGATAAACGCTGCATCTAGCCGGTAGCTTCCCGATTTATTGAACTTGTAAAGGTAGATTTGTTCTTCATAGTTGTCCGTCCATTCGAGGTTTTGGAACCCTTGCTCCATTTCATGGTACGGCACCACGGTCTTCTGGAACTGCATTTCTTCATCGTAGCCGAGAACAAGAAACGTCCTTCTCGCATCATCGTAACCGTAAACCAGAATATCGTGAGCATAGTGAGTTTGTTGATAGACTCGTCTCCGAGGGATATAGAACTCATCCACATGAAGAGAGATCGTATAGTTTGAACGGATACTGTTTATCAGAAAATCGATAATTCCAGGCGGTGAATCGAGCACGTAATCGCGCTCCAGCTTTTGCGTGATCAGCCATGGACAGCGGATAAAATCTTCACCGTAAAAGGTCATAGGCACTGAGCGTGAAGCGGCCTCTCCGTCAAGATCCTGATGACAATAGAGGTGGATGAAATTGCTGTAAAACCATGGCAGCGCCTCATTGCGTGTGAGTACCGTACATAGGGGATATGCCAGATACTGATATCCGACAAGAGGCGGGATGCTCAATTCCAGTTCCTTGCTACCCAAATCAATACTCACTTCTTTCTCGTATGATTATTTTGTAAAATAATGAAGCATTATATGAGTTTACCTAAAAATAATATAATAACTAATATATGTAATTCATACTCCCATAGATGTATTTTATTGTCAATATCTATTAAGATTTTTCATTTATACTTTTTTGTCGCCAAGTTATTCAACTCGAAAAAAGTCGATCAGCTCTAGGATCCGACAGGATCCGGCCTGTTTCCGAACTATGAAAATAGTCCTACTTAATGAAGATATTCTGAAAACGTCCATCCATCCTTCTTCCCACGTACCCTAACAAATAGAGTAGAAACAGGAGCCTTGCTTCTAGGCTGAAACAGATTATTACAAGCTGTAAGGAGAGATTAACCCCATCTGGCAAGTCGCTTAGAGTAAAACAACAAAAGGCACCTTCCTCCAAAAAGGAAAGTGCCCTATATCTCAGTCATTAAAACTATATATAACAGCTTTACTTCTGACTTGCCGCAATAGCTTGTTCCAGATCGTATAGGATATCATCGATAGACTCGGTCCCGATCGACAGACGCAGCAATTCCGGATTTACGCCCGCCGTCAGCTGCTCGTCTTCTGTCATCTGCTGATGCGTCGTGCTGGCCGGATGAATGATAAGCGACTTGGAATCTCCAACGTTAGCCAAGTGGGAGAACAGCTTCACATTCTCGATCACCTTCTGACCTGCCGCTGCCCCGCCTTTGATTCCGAAGGTCAGGATAGCGCCTTGGCCCTTCGGCAGGTACTTCTTCGCCAGCTCATGCGAAGGGTGACTCGGCAGCCCTGCATAGCTCACCCATTCCACCGCCTCGTGACTCTCCAAATACTTGGCAACCTTCAGCGCATTCTCGCTATGGCGCTCAACGCGAAGATGCAGCGTTTCCAGCCCTTGCAGCAGCAGCCAGGAATTAAACGGAGACAGCGATGCGCCAATATCCCGCAGCAGCTGTACGCGCGCTTTGATAATATAAGCAATCGGGCCTACTGCCTCCGTATACACAACGCCATGATAGCTTGGATCCGGCTCCGTCAATCCAGGGAACTTATTGTTTGCCGTCCAATCGAATTTACCGCTATCAACAATAACCCCGCCGATGGAGGTCCCGTGGCCGCCTATGAATTTGGTCGCAGAATGAACGACGATATCTGCCCCATATTCTATCGGACGCAGCAAATACGGGCTTGGAAAGGTGTTATCTACGATAAGCGGAATACCGTTCTCATGCGCGATGGCCGCAACAGCTTCCACATCCAGCACATTGCCCTGCGGATTGCCGATCGTTTCGGCAAACACGGCCTTTGTCTTGTCATTGATCGCTTTGCGGAAATTTTCCGGGTCCGTGGAATCCACAAAATGCACCTTGATGCCCAGCTTCGCAAGCGTATTGGAAAATAAATTATAAGTACCGCCATACAAGCTCGAGGAAGAAACAATTTCATCACCAGCACCCGCAATGTTGAGAATGGAGAAGGTGATGGCTGCCTGCCCGGAAGATGTCGCCAGTGCACCGGCACCGCCTTCAAGCGCTGCAATCCGCTTCTCAAACACATCCGTGGTCGGGTTCATGATACGCGTGTAAATGTTGCCGAATTCTTTAAGCGCAAACAGATTCGCCGCGTGCTCGCTGTCTTTAAACCCGTAGGAAGTCGTCTGATATAGAGGGACAGCGCGGGATAATGTGGTCGGATCAAGCTCCTGACCGGCGTGAACCGCTAAGGTTTCAATGGAAAATTGGCGTTCTTCTGACATGGGTGTTTCCTCCCTTTTCTTCATATGGAAAGTATTATGGTTTCATAATTTCTCCCATTCTCTCATACTTTCCCTCATTTGAAAAGAGTTATAACCAACTAATTTCATCGGAATATTATAAATTATTCTGCATGCCGCCGGAAACCATCTTATTCCTCATCCGCTGCATACACCCTGCCCCATCCATATCCGGCTTCCGGGGACGTATCCTCCGGCATGCCCGGCAAGATTAATCCGCCGTCTATACGGAGGTTGATCCCGGTAATGTAGGATGCCGAATCCGAGCAGAGCCAAGCTATCGCTTCCCCAATGTCCGACGGCGTGCCTAACCTTCCCAGCGGAATTTTTCTGCCGAGCGGCTCGTCCTCTGCCGATTGGTCCGGCTTGTGAACAGTCGCTCCCGGTGCCACGCAGTTTACGCGGATGCCATGCGGAGCCCACTCGAGCGCTAGCGATTGTGCGGCACGTATAAGCGCTGCCTTCATGCCGCCGTAAATGCTGTCCTTGGGATAGGCTCTCTCTCCCCGGGAGGACGTGATGAAGATGATATTTCCCGGAATTCCCTGGGCGATCATCTCCCGGACGGCATATTTGCTAAGCAGCATCGGTGCTCGAAAATCGAGATGAACCGTCATGTCCAGCGCGTCCTCCTCAAGCTCCGTGAGCTCGTCATATAGGCCGATCCCCGCATTGTTCACCAACAGATCGATCCGGCCAAATTCCTCTATCGTCTTTCGGATCGTATTCTCCGCTTCACTGCGAACGGTCAAATCGCTTTGAATAATAAGAGGCGTCTTGCCATAGATATGGCGAATATCCTCTGCTATGTCCAATATTCCATCTTTGCTCGAATTGTAGGTCATCGCCAGCCTGTATCCTTTTTCAGCCAAAACCTTGGCAATCCCTCGTCCGATTCCAGCGCCTGCACCCGTTACCAAAGCCACCTTCTCTATTCCTAGATTACTTACGGTTCCCATTCAACTCGCTCCCTTCTCCATCATCCATTCATACCACGAATGCGCCGCTGTTCAGCGAATACGCACACCGTGCCTACCCTTCCTTACCCTGTTCTGAAACGGATGATTGGCTTTCGCTAGATAAAGTCAGCATGACGGGCGTTCGTTATTGTAAATAGTTGAATCCATACCGAAGTTAAACACGTAGTGTATATCAAGATGACTTTCCATAAACGATAAACCAAAGGAGGCGTTCATGTATGAATTCTGAGATGTGGATTATTGGGAGTATTCTAGTCGCCGTATTCCTGTTTATGATCCCCGTACAGTACCGCTATATAGCAGCGTTAAAGAAAGATCCCCGGAGGCAAGGGGTTGATCAGGAAACGTATTACAACAACATGTCGTTTCAAGAAGAACAGCTCCATTACAGCACGCAATGGTGGTTTTTGCCTTCCACCATGGTTGCCTCGTGGATCTATAATTGGAGGCATAAGAAAGGAAACACGACCAAGTAGGCGCTTTCTTTCCAACGGACGAAACGCAAAAATCATCGCCCATAATAAGGGCGATGATTTCCCAATATCCAAACTATTTTCAGCCGCGTCTGGCTAAAGCGTTCATATGCAGGAAAAAGGTATCCTCCAGCGTAGGCGCCTTCTCCACAAATTCGGGACCCGGCTGCTTTTTCCCCATCAGCCTTACTCTCATGTGATGTTCCGTCATTTGAAAATGAATCAGCAGCTCCTGTGGTATCCGCTCGAAGGCTTCCAGATCGATTTCGCCTTCCCAGACGCTGGAGCTGGAGGCCACATTCAGTTTCCACTGGGTCGGTGAACCGATATACCGGATGCGACCGCGGTGTATCCATATCACGGTATCTACCGCCTCTTCCCACTCGTTCAGCTCATGGGCGGCCACGATCACCATTCGGCCCCTGGCGTATTTAGTCAAATACGTGATAAGGAATTTGCGTTCCTCAGCGTCCATGCCGTTTAAAGGCTCATCGAGGAATAGAAAAGAAGGTGAAGCCAGCAGCGCCTGCACGACGGCAATGCGCCGCTGCACCCCTTGTGACAAATTCTTGACCTTGCTCTTGCGGAAGGGCTCCAATCGAAAGTCCGTCATCAGCCTGTCAATGGCCTCCGGGTTATAGATGCCCTTTAATTCTGCCATATAGGTCAGCAGCTTGCCGACCTTCATATCCCCATACAGCTCGATATCCGCCGGAACATATCCGATTTGACTGCGGATCAGCGGCAAATGATCTCCTGCCCTGCGCCCGCTGTACAGAATTTCACCTGCATCGGGTGCTTGGAGCGTGGTCAACAGCTCAATCAGGGTGGTTTTCCCAGCCCCGTTCGCCCCGACGATAAGGTTCAGGCCGGAGTGAATCTCCGCTTTGTCGATTTCAAGCCGGTACGTACCCGCTTGGCGTTCCAGTCCTTCCAGCCTAATCATTCGCCATTCTCCAAGCTCCGTTCAGCTTCAAGCTGCGTCCATAGGAAGAGACGAGCAGAATCACTCCGATAACAAGCAAGGCCACGTCCGTCATCATTTTACCGCTCATCGAAACGCCGTGATCCACGATTTGCCCCTGAATTACGATCCACATTCCGTAGACCAGGACGGCCGAGATCAGTGAGACGACCATGCCTTTGCGAAACAGCATATACATCGCAGCCCCTCCCGTCACCAGCAGAATTCCCATCCACTCCAGAATAAAGGGTCCGAATAAAAAGCGAGAGCTTTCCGACTGGATGGATCGCAGCCCGAGCGCGAGGGTACTCAGCAAGGCCATTCCGATGACGATGCCGGTCACAAGCAGCAGGCGGGTATACAACACAAGCGCCGGTGGATATGGAGTTAAGGTCTCCACAGCCCGCATTCCTTTATCCCAGGTTCGGCTGCTGAACAGCATCGATACAATCAGCAGCAGAGGGGTGATCAACGGAAAAATGCCGCCGGGCAATCCGGCAAACTGATCCAGTGGATACTCCGGATCGATCAGTAGAACCAACATGCAGAATACCGCCCCTGCTGTGAGCAGAATGGATCTTTGGTTCAATCGGATCTGACTCCGAAGAATCTGTTTTAATGAGGGCGGGTCGACCTGCGGATTAAAATCCAGCTTGGGGGACTCGGGCTCAATCCTGAGCTGATTGAACTCTCCCTGAAGAGACGCAATGAGCTGCGCCGTCTCATCCGGTGACGGCGATGGAAGAGCAGCGCGTCTGAGCGGGCCACGAAGCTCGTCTTCAAGTCTTCTCAATTCATTATCGAATGGATGATCCATGGAGGTACACCTCACTTTCTTTTACTTTGCTCTGCGAATCCGGTTCTTCCGACTTGGAGCGGTTCCGAACCTGTTCCTGAGGGCTTTTCTCCCGTGTCCTTCGGGACGAATGGACGGGAACCAAATCGGAATGCTCCATGGATAATGTTTTCTTCAGCTTTCTCAAGCCGTTATATAAATGCGTTTTCACCGTACTTAGGGGGAGGTCGACCAGGTCGGCGATTTCCTGCAGCTTCAGATCATGAAAGAATCGAAGAGATATGACTTCTTGTTGTATATCGGGCAGGCTCTCCAGCGATGCTGCAATCTCCAGTGAGGTTTCCTGTCTTTCCACAAGTTCCTCCGCGCCGGGTGCAGGGTCGTATGCATCCGGCAGCTCCTCACCTGCAAGACCTTCAGACCTATAAGATGCGCTTTTCCAATAATCCTTGCACATATTCAGAGCCACGCGGTAAAGCCAGGAGCGAACATGTTCCAGCGTGCCGTGCTGCTTCAGATGCCGAATGAGCCGGATAAACGTTTCCTGAACGATATCCTGGGCTTTTTGCCTATCGGCCAGCCTCTGGGTCGTATAACTGAGCAGCGGACCATGGTACCTCGTCACCAACATTTCAAACGCTTCCTGGTCGCCGGCAGCCATGCGTTCGGACAGCTGCTGATCGGAAATCATGCCTCCCCCCCCTTTCTATGTGCATTCTAATCTTCCCATTATATCTATTTCTCAATTATAACCGACCGTGTGCAGGTGCATAGTCGTCATTATTTGACATTCATCACGGCATCCCATTTTTGCTGCCACTCTTTGTACGTAATTGGGCTCTCCGGGTTTAAGTAAGAATTCCGTTCGGTGTCGGGAAGCATCAGCCCTTGTTGGTAAAAATGAACCAGCAGCTCTTTGACCTGATTCCCTCTGCCTTCTTCCAACGCCCTTCTGACTTGCTTAGCCATACCCATGCCTAATTTGTTTTGAGGATCATCCCCGCCCCCATTCTTGAACAACAGTTGCTGTACTGACCGGAGATTTCCGTATGCGGATCTCAGTTGTTTATCACTAAGCCCTTTCTCCTCCACGTAATACACATACCAGAAGAGACTGCTGATCTTGCTGCGCACATCCCGCTCTGGATGCTCAAAATAATAATTGAGCCCCTCCTGGTTGCCGAACAGAACGGAGTTCATCCATTCGCCAGGCAGGTTCATGAAGTTATATGTGTACTGGTTCGAGGACAGAATCAGACGATGATCCACCCGGGGATAATCAAAACCGTGACCCAAATATAAAATCTTGTCGACGTTGCTTTTGAACTCGGGTACCCACTTGGAAAAATAGTCATACTTCTTTTTCATATCCTGCAGCATCGATACGGATGCTTTCTCCAGATATGGCGTTGTCACGATTGTGATCGGGAGATCAATCTGGTGGATTTCCTTCCAGAACTGACCTCCGTACAGGGAGATATTCTGCTCGATTTCCCTACCCTCGAACCGCTGATAGCCGGGCCTTCGTTCCAGCTCCTGCATCCCCGTATACAAGGGTCCCGGATAACCTTCGACCTCCAGCTTCATCTCGCCGAAAGAATAACGCATCCGGCCAAATTCCGAGCCCAAATAAACGTATTCCGGAGGACGGTCTCCGTTATCACTCTTTAAATATACATGCTGATGACCGGGAAGCGGATACCAAGCGATATATCCATCCAGCTTAACTTCGGGTCCCACACTGTAAACCGAAAATTCCTCACGGGAGTACCCAGCTATAAAGTCCATGACCTTGCCTCTATATTCCAACTCGGCTTGGATGTCCCCTCCCTTGGCATCGCCAACCATCCTTACCGATATCCGCTCTCCCTGTCTGCGATAGGGAGCGTCAACACCCTGGAGTTGGACACGCTCAAGCTCGAACATCCGGTTTAGGGTTAAGGGAAGCTGCCTCATACCTGATAACTCGGAGGCGGGTATCGTTAGTTTCGCCGTCACGCGAAGCTCATCGTTTGACAGTCGTTTCAGCTTGATATCATAAGAAGAAACATGATAGAAGGATATATTGTCAGGATTATCGACATAAGAAACCGTGGGGTCTCCTAGCTTGGCATCAAATTGGGCATATCGTTCCGCCCATAGTGTGCCGTAGGGTACGGCTGCAGCTACCATCAATACGGCAGCCCCCAGCACGGCGAGCCAGCCCGCTTTCCGCAGCATCGTAGGCCGCTTACGGTTTAACAAGAACAAACACACCGTTAGCAGCAGGAAAGTGAAGGCAAGCACAAACCACCGGGAACTCATTAAATCTTCCCTAAACAGACCGTACCCCCAATTCTCATATTCAAAGCGATTGGATTGAAGGAAGAATTGGTTGAGGTGAAACACTTGAGCCGGCATCCATCTTAATTCGGTGATGATATAAATTTCCATGAAGAATGTTCCAAACATCCATGCACAGAAACCGATCAAATAAACGATCCGGTTCGGAATGCTTGCCCCAAGGAGCATGGCGAGCGCGAGTGTCACCATATAGGAAACCTCGTACTGCACCGCAAATTGCATGGTATGCATCATCGCAATATCACCGGCTATCCCCTGGCTAACCGACAGGATATAGAATATAACCGACGTCGACAACGTGAACAGAGAAAAGTACAACAAACTGACCACATATTTCGACGACACCAAGGTAAAGAAAGACACGGGCAAGCTGTGATTCCATTCAAAGGACCTACGGCGAACATCCCGGCGAATGGACAAGATGCCAATTAGCATAGCCGGACCCAGGGTCATCGTATGACCCAGCATGTGGAATGAATAGGCCGCCGTGTACAAATTATGGTTCGGTCCGTTGCCGCTTGCCGCCTGCAGCATCATAATGATGAACAGAATCGCATAGATGATCGGAAGAGAGGCAAACAAGGGATTACCGAACAAAAGCCGAAGCTCAAGGAGACTATGCCTCCACCACTTATGCATGACGATCCCTCCGCAGCAGGCTCAGATATCCATCCTCCAGCGTCGGATCCGCGGGAAACGCCCCTGCAACCGGGGCTGTTTGGCCGATAAACCGGCACAGGACGCCTTCCGGAACGGTTCGGGTAGATACGACGGACATGGGATCAATCAAGGCAAATTCATCCGGACTCATCACCGCTTCCCATACTTGTCCCTTCCCGCATGCCTGCAGTTCAGCCAAGCTGCCGTTCATGGACAGTCTCCCCTTGTTCATGACTGCGATACGACGGCAGTTGCTCTCGATATCGGCGACAATATGGGTGGATAGCAGGACCGTCCGGTCGATGCTAAAGCGGGTTAACACATTGCGGAACCGGACACGCTCCTGAGGATCCAGCCCGGATGTCGGTTCGTCAACGATCAAGATATCTGGTGTTCCCAATAACGCTTGGGCAATACCCAGCCGCTGCTTCATTCCCCCGGAGTAAGTACGTACTTTTTTATCAGCCTTCCCCTGGAGATTAACCATCTCGAGCAGCCTGGAGATTTCCTTCTGTCTGGCACTCCGTTCCTTGATGCCTTTCATGGCCGCCACATAATCCAGATAATCTCGTCCGGTCAGCTGCGGGTAAATGTGAAAATGCTGCGGCAAATACCCGATCATCTGCCGAATCTCCTCCGGCCGACCAATCGATATCCCGTTCACTCTCACCTGGCCGGAGGTCGGCGACAATAAGGTCGCCAGAATGCGCATCAGTGTTGTTTTGCCGGCGCCATTGGGGCCCAGCAGACCAGTCATGCCTTTATCCAATTGTAGAGAAACATCCAAGAGCGCCCATGCACCCTTGCGATAGGTTTTTGATAAATGCTCAATGGTAATCATTCTAGAATCCTTTCACCATTAACGATTATGGCATAAGCCGCGCGGTTTACGTTACTTGGAACGAACCATCGTCTTAAAAAGTTTGGCATTTCCAATGTTTTGACGTCAATTCATTTAAATAAGGTACAAAAAAGCCCGTGATCCTTAAAGCGGATTGCGGGCATGATCTATATTCACCTGACGTCAGGCTCTTATTCAGTTATTATAACATGCAAGGATGCGGTTCATCCGTAAACCTTCAGGCCATAAATATTTCATGCCGCAAAAGATTAACGGGATGGATCATTCACATGCTTATCACACCGATCCTTACCGATGAGCCTCATATTGATTGGCGCGACTGATTGCCTGGATCGATTGGATGTCCTGCGGCGATAACTCTTCCTTATTTCCCGCCACCAAGTTATGCAGCAGCTGTTCGAGCGAGCTAGCTCCAGGGATGGTGCAGGCAACAGCGGCATGGGCCACAGCATATCGAATAGCCAAATGGGACAGATCCATGCCACGACCAACCTCTTCAAGCCCCTTGAGTATACTAAGCAGCTCATTTTTATTGTAATCCAAATAGCCCTTCTCGGCTTTGGCTTGTCCGCGCTCCGACAATATGCCGCGGGCAACGGGTCCCCGTGCAATGGCGGATATTCCGTTCTCAGCAAGGAGATCGAGCACCGCTTCCTCCGGTCTCCGGTCCAGGATGCTGTACTGGCTCATGACGCTGACGATATTGGATTTTGCGACATACTCGCGGATGACGTTCGGCCGGATGGACGAGATGCCGTAGTATCGAATCCACCCTTCCCGCTTCAGCTCTTCAAAAGCTTCAATCGTCTCGTCAATCGGATCATCAAGCGTCCCCCCATGTAGCTGATACAGATCGATATAATCCGTACCCAGTCTGCGAAGACTATCCTTGACAGCGGATTTGATGTAGTCCTTGGAAGGATCCCATACCCAGCCATCCTTACCCGGTACACGACGGTTGCCGACTTTGGTGGCGATGATCACATCCTCGCGCCGACCTTGAACCGCTTTGCCTACCAGTTCCTCGTTACGGCCTTCGTCGTACAGATCCGCCGTGTCCAGAAAATTCACGCCCCGGTCCAGCGCTTCATGGATAAGCTTTACGGCTTGTCCCTCATCTGTACCCAGTGACATACAGCCCAGCCCGATTTCGCTTACATACAATTCCGAAGATCCTAGCTGATTGATTCTCATGCTTGATCTCCTCCTCTTCCCTATGATGAATAAGGTTCTACTTCTTTACTTACCCTAAAATATCGATCCAGATCTTCACGGCCGTAACTGCAATGAGAATCGCCAAGGCATACCGCAGCAGTCGGACGTTCATCTTGCGACTGATGATGGCGCCGATGGGAGCACCCATCAAGCTTCCGGCAACCGCGAACAGGGACGGCCAGATCGGAATGTCGCCCGAGGCGATTTTGCCAATGACACCCCCGACCGCAGACAGAAAAACGATCGCGAGCGAGGATGCGATGGTTATCCGTGTCGGTATCTTAAGAATCGTCAGCATGATGGGTATCAGGATAAAGGCACCTCCAGCGCCGACAATCCCCGCAATGCCGCCGACGATAAAGGCGGCTCCCATCGCAATCCCTGAATGATAGGTCACCTCGTTAACCGACCTATTTTCCATGGTTGCCCGGGTCGGCACAATCATCAATAACACCGCGATAACCGCCAGAAAACCGTAGATCACGTTAATCATACCGCTTGTCATCAGCATCGAGGACAGACTCCCGATCAGACTGCCAACCAGGGTGCTTACCCCCATCTGAATGACCAATGGCTTGTGAAAATACGACTCACCGCCGCGCGAACTCATCCGGTTGGTGATCATGCCTGACAATGAGGCGAAAAATACCTGCAGCATGCTGATGGACGCCACCTCCTTGGAGGTAAAGGCCTCCAGTCCAAACCAGGAAGGAACATAGAGCAGCAAAGGAAAGTTAATAATCGCCCCGCCAATTCCCAGCAATCCTGAGAAAAAAGAACCGATGATACCTATAAAGATCATAACTACAAGTTGCACTATCAAGGTGATCGATCTCCGTTCAATTTAATATCGTGACCGCGCACATTGCTATTGAATGTACCCCATTGTTGATTTATAATAAAACCAAGTATTTATATCGGAAATCAAGGAGGTATGTGGTGATCATGTTGAATAAGCTGAAATTCCTCTTCCAGGACCGTTGCCCTGACTGCGAGCAGAAGCTGATCTCCAGACAGGAAGACATGGCTACGATCAAGCATTGCCCGGATCACCACTACACCGAAGAAACATATAACCAGCTGGGAGTTACGATTGTTTATCATCCCAGCAAAGATAACAGTTAAACTTTGTTTAAACTCCGTTAGCTATTTCGGACTGAGATCTTTGGATTTATTCCGTTCCATCTGCCCATTCCTGTCCGGCAAGCCTGACCAGAAGCATAACCGCGATCTCGGCAACCATCACTACGAGCGAGCACATAAAAATCACAGGGATCATATCGCCCGAATCCAGATTTAAAATGAACGGGTAGGCGATAAGCCATAGCAGCTGCGCGGCCATAAACAAGTGCCCCCGAAAGCGAGCCTTATGATCCAGTCCGGATTCGGCACCTGCGGAATTGGCTTGAATGCCTCTACAGATTCCGAAAATCAATACCATATGCAAGCAGATGGCAGGCAGTTGAATCAGCAGCTCCTCTACCGATTGCATAGGCACGCCGCCTGTCTTCACCTCAGGAAACCAGAATAATGAAAGAACCGACCAGATCAGCAGCAGCCAAGCGGATAGATGCCCTGCCTTAAAATATCCGTTCAACGCCTGAAGCCTCCATAATCCCGAAGCAATCAACAGGTACCCCAGCATATCCGGCAACAGATCCACCGCTTCCAGCTTAAAGTCGACAAGCACAAGCAGCAGCCCCCACACGATGCGATAACAAGCGCTTCTCATGGTTTCCTCCTGCTTTCCCGAACAAATTCCGTCATTTCTCGATCCGTCGGACTTGGATGATAAGGAATCATCGTATCTCCATACCAAAAGCGACGGCCGTCCTCCAAAAAGGTGGTTCTTAATATCAACTGATATACCTGCATGCTCTTCTCAAGCGACATATCAAATTGGTGGCTGATTCTAATGGAATCCCCTTTATTAATCTGGAATGGAAGCTGAATCTCATTGATAGGTTCACCTCTTAACTCGATGTGCGCTTCCGAAGGTTGAGACCGGTAACTAGTACCCGGTATTTGTCTGGAAATGTCGACAAAGATTCGGAGATCTCCATCCTCTGCGATATCGAGCAATTTCGAGGAGAACGCCGTTAACTGAAGCGGCCGACTCACGACGGCAGATTCGTAGCCCGAGTTATCGGAAGAGGATCCGCCGGACGTCCCTGATATCGGATCTTGATCTTCCTGATCATATACGCCAGGCCATACGTAAATCTCTCCGATATCCACTTGTTCCGAGGTTCCATCAGAGTAAAGGGCGGTAATCTCTCGAACGAGAACCGGCTCCTTCCTCTGCTCTCCTGCCCCTTCTTTCCCCGGGGCGGGTTTATTTAAATTCACCATCATTTTTCCCAGGTACTGTCTCTGATACTCAGCATATTGAGGGTATGGCGTTACGATCTGTTCGGGATAACCTTCGATCCGGATGGAGCTTAGCGTCTTGTCCGCTCTTTTGTCCTCTACATAATACAAGTCAAATACACTGCCTCCCCCTTCCCTTGTTTCCACATGATGCTCAAGGAATACGGTTCTTCCCAGTTGGTTGACTTCATAATACCAGACATTCCCGACCCAGCTGCAGGCTACGAACAGGATGGCGAGAACATAATACCAATTCTTGCTCATGGCGCCTCCTTATGTATCATGCGATTGTTCCATATTATTAAACTATCTTAACACGTAAATAGATGAAGAGGGTTTGATCAGCGTTAATTTTTCATATGATTCTGACGAAGGAACTCCATGAATTTGAAATAAGGTTATGGCTTCATGGACAGACTATTTGAAGCCACCCTAAAATCAAGGAAGGTGTTCATGATGAATCCATCGATCGAAGAGGTCACCCATTGGCTTCAATCCAAAAGCAATCACACCCTGCACATATCCAAACAAGAAGAGAAGGATCAGGACCAGATTGAAATACAGCTGGAGCGGTTTGAACACCAGCAGCATCAAGAACAGTCTATCGACGGTTATGGAGACCGCCATGCGCTCCTGCTGCACGGCCCTGGGGTGGTCATCACCGCCGGCCATGAAGCCCCGCTGCCAAGCAATGCCTTTGTCATTGGACTGGACGGGTTAACGGCTGCGGACATCCAGGACCATCAAGTGGTGCTCACAACGGATCGGGGCATCTATTCCATCACGGCAACCTGAGGGCAGCCGGCATGAAACAGCAAGAACCGCCAGAGTTGTTGCAGCTCTGACGGTTCTTTTGGCTTTATTCAGCTTACACTCGTTTAAACCTCCAGATAAAGCTCTGGAAATCGCCATGCATCGCCGGAATGGCCAATCCGGCGTTCATCAGTCGGTCTCCGCCATAGATGTTCCCATCCTCCACGCACCGATAATCCCCTTCTGGATCCAGCCCCATCGTGCGCAGCCACACAATCGGCCCATTCGCCTCGCTTAAGATGCGGAAGTAGTACAACACCGCTTCCGAGCGGTCCTCGGAGACGATGGTCCAGGCAGCTTCGTTCCCTTCGAACGGATTCCGAAGGCGGTAGAAATCCCCGAACTGTACCAGATGCCGAATCTCTTTATACAGCTTCACCTGCTCACGGACCTCTTCCTTCTCCTGCTCACTGAAGGCTGTCAGGTCCAGCTCATATCCGAAATTGCCCGACATCGCCGCATGACCTCTCGTACGCAGCGAAGTATGCCGGTGAACCTGATGATTCGGAACGGCGGACACATGGGCTCCCATGGAGCTAAGAGAATACACAAGGCTCGTTCCGTATTGAATCTTCAATCGACTGACGGCATCGGAGTTATCGCTTGTCCACGTCTGGGGCATGTAATACAGCATCCCCGGATCATAGCGTCCGCCACCGCCGGAGCAGCTCTCAAACAAAATATGCGGGAAATCAGTCGTCAGTTGCTCCATCACCCGATACAATCCCAGCATATAACGGTGGGCTGTTTCCCGCTGGCGTTCAGGCGGCAGTGCAGCCGACCCGATCTCCGTCATATTCCGGTTCATGTCCCATTTCACATAGGTGATCGGCGCACTTTGCAGGATGCTCCGAATCATATCGGCCACCGCATCGCCTACTTCCTGGCGGGAGAAGTCGAGGATCAGCTGCTGTCTGCCTTCCGTTCGCCGGCGTCCTTCCACATGCAGGCACCAGTCCGGATGCTGACGGTACAGATCGCTATCCGGCGAAATCATCTCCGGCTCAAACCACAAACCGAACTGCATATCCAGATCGCGAACCCGCTTCACGAGATCCTCAAGGCCTTCCGGCAGCTTGTTCTTGTCAACGACCCAATCCCCGAGGGAAGTCGTATCGTCATTTCGTTTGCCGAACCATCCGTCATCCAGCACAAACAACTCTATGCCGAGATCCCGTCCGACGCTGGCGATTTGTTCGATTTTATCCGCATTAAAGTTAAAGTAGGTCGCTTCCCAGTTGTTAACCAACACTGGGCGCGTAGCATCCCGGAATTGCCCCCGGCTCAGCCTTGAACGGTACATCTTATGATAGCGTCTGGACATGCCGCCCAAGCCTTCCGCCGAAAAAACCATCACCGCTTCCGGCGTCTGGAACGATTGTCCCGGCTCCAGCAGCCAGGAAAAATCAAACGGATTCAATCCCATCGTAACCCGGGCGGTTTCGTAATGATCCACCTCAACCTGTGCAGAGAAGCTGCCGCTGTATACAAGGCTGAAGCCATACACCTCACCGTGCTCTTCGCCAGCGTCTTCGGACAGCAGCGCAAGAAACGGATTGTGGTTGTGGCTGCTTGAACCCCTCAGGCTCTCAATCCCCTGCATGCCGGGGGATAATCTTCTGCGCTGCACATGGCGCTCTCTCGCCCATGCTCCATGGAGATGCAGAAGGTCATAACGGCTATGATTCATATCCACGCTGGCGCTCATAGCCCGCAGCAGGGTGATGTTCTCCTTGCTGTCATTACGGAAGGACACGGAACGCGTAATGGCATCGAACGCATTCATGACCGTATAAGACAAATAAATCGTCAATCCGCTTACCCGATCCAGCAGTTCCAGCTCCAGCGTATCCGCCTCAGCATCCTGTTCCGCGTATACGGCAGGCAAGCCTTCCAGCTTCGGTTTGCCGCTGTAGATCCGGTGACGAACATATTCCGCTTCGGTGACCGTGGTCCCGTTAGCCAGCTGTACCTGGTACGCAGGCTGCCGGAAATCGCCGCTGCCGTAGCCCGGGTATTCCTGTGGCAAACTGTCCAGGGAAAAGGATGCATCCTCGCGAAACGGCGACGGTGAAAAGGATGCTCTTCCCCTCCGTTCCAGCAATCCGCCGATGCGGTGATCGCGAATCCGCCGCCCCCAATAGGCGTGCGCCGGATAGACGCCCCGCACAAGCTCAATCACATAACTTGACCGCTCGCTCTGGAAATGGAATATCCCCAGATCTTAATGAAAATGTATACTCACTGCTTTTTGCCCCCTAACCCAAGGTCCGAGTTAAATCTCCATGGTCCGTTTTAAGACCCTACGGCGGTCGTCCGTTCCAGAATCATGACATCCCTTCCCGGAATCGTGACATGGCCTGAAATCTGCCGGCTGCCCAGGAGATCGAATTGATTGGCAGAACCTGCATCAAACGTCATCTCTTCGGCATTGTGGTTCATGATGAACAAGTAGGAGTTCCCATTCTTCACCCGTTCCACCACCTCTACCCCGGCAGGTGTATTCAGCAGCGGCTTCACACCCTGTTCTTCGCACAGATTAGCAAGAAATGCCTGCAGGAACTGCGAATCCGGACTGCTCGCCACATAATAGGCCTGCCCTTCGCCAAACGCATTCTTCGTTAGAACAGGAGTGCCTTTATAGAAGTCGGATCCGTACTCAGCCAGAATCTCTGCCGTCTCCGCATGGATGACGTCGCACAAAATTCCACATGGATAACTTCCACGCAGTGATCCCCAATCCTGCTTCATATGGATCTGATTTTGCTGCCCGGGAAGCAGGGCATCGATCTCCTCGGCCCAGATGCCAGTTACCTTGCGCAGTTCGCCGGGATGACCTCCCAGGGTCACCAGATCATGCTCATTGACGATGCCGCTGAAGAAGGTCGTCACAAAGGTTCCGCCCCGGGATACAAACTGCTCTACGCGCTGGGCAACGCCCGGCTTCACCATATACATCACTGGGGAAATCACCACATCGTACTTGCTCAGGTCCTCCTCGAAGCTGATGATATCGGTCTGGATATTCAGCTGATACAGTGCATCATAATACTTATGAACCTCATCCACGTAGTTCAGGGCTTTGGAAGGTCCGCTTGACAGCTCCAGCGCCCAACGATTCTCCCAATCGTACATAATCGCCACCTTGGCATCCCAACGGGCGTCGAGCAGCTTATCTCCGAGCTGCTGCAGCTCGTGCCCCAGCTCCGCACATTCCCGGAAGACCCGGGTATGCTCATGTCCCACATGCTCAATCAATGCGCCGTGGAACTTCTCGCATGCCCCCACGGAACGGCGGAGCTGGAAGAACATGATTGTATCTGCCCCATGGGCTACGGCCTGATAACTCCACAATCTCATCACGCCGGGCCGTTTGGCAGAATTGTATGGCGACCAGTTTTGAACGCTCGGCGTCTGCTCCATCAGCATGAACGGCTGTCCGCTTTTCAGTCCGCGCATCAGATTATGCGCCATCGCCGTAAAGCTTACCGGCGTATCAATCGCAGGATAGTTGTCCCAGGATACCACATCCATGTGCTTCGCCCACTCGAAGTAATCCAGCTCCGGATAAAATCCCATCAGATTGGTGGTGACCGGAATGTGCGGCGTAACCTTCTTCAGTTCTTCCTTCTCCAACCGATAACATGCCAGCAGGCTGTCGGATTGAAAACGGCGATAGTCCAGTGATATCCCTTGGAAGAAGGTCCGGTTTCCGCCGAATTCTTCACTGAGCGCGTTCGGTACCACAATCTCGTCCCACTCGTAAAAGGTATGACCCCAGAATCCAGTATTCCATGCGGCATTCAACTTATCGAGCGTCCCGTAACGCTCTTTCAGCCAGACGCGGAACTGCTGCTCGCAGTTGTCGCAATAACAATACCCTCCGTACTCATTCGAGACGTGCCAGATGACCAGTGCCGGATGATCCTTGTAACGCTCAGCCAGCTTACGCGCCATCAGCACCGAATATTTGCGATACGTCGGACTGTTCGGACACGAGTTATGACGACCGCCGAATTTGCGTTTGCGTCCATCGTAGTCAACGCGCAGGATGTCCGGGTATTTCTTGGCCATCCAAGCCGGATGCGCCCCCGTGCTGGTTGCCAAGCAGACATGAACCTGCTCCTCAGCCAGCCGATCCATCATTTCATCAAGCCACGTGAAATCATAGCTGTTCTCATCACGCTGCGTTCTGGCCCAGGAGAATACATTGAGGGTCGCCACATCAACGCCGGCCAGTTCAAACATCCGCAGGTCCTCTTCCATCGTTGCCTTATCCCATTGCTCGGGATTATAGTCCCCGCCATACCATATCTTAGGGAAATGTTGATTAATCATTGAAATGCCTCCTTCATCGTTCTTTAGCTAAGAAAACCGTAGCTATCGACGTACTTTGAATCTTAAAGAAAAGAGGCACCATCCCATGTCATGTTGGACAGGGATCATACCTCTTATGAACGATTAGCTAACTTGGATTAGAGCATTGCTCCTTACTTTTTCAGACTATCCCAGGATGTCTGCATATCCTCAAGCATCTTGTTCGCATCGGATTTGCCTGCGAAGAAGGCCTGCATCGCGCCGGAGAATTCCTGGGCTACACCGTCAGGGAACTTCGCGGATTGTCTTGGCAGTACTTTGCCAGCTTGCACGTACTCCCACACGGCTGAACCCAGATCGCCCATATCCTCAGGTGTTGCTTCGATTGTCTTCAAGGCCGGGATGAATTTGAATTTTTTGACGATGTACTCTTTACCGATATCGGATGTGACAAACCAGTTAAGGAAGATCTTCGCTTCTTCCTTCGATGCGGAATCCTTGTTGATGACCAGGTTCGCAGGTACCCCTACGTTCAGCTTGTCATTTAGCTCCGCATTGTCGCCAAGCGGCATCGGCAGGTAGCCAAGATTCAGGTCCGGATTGATGGCATCAATCTCGGTTTGGGCCCAGTTGCCGTTCTGCATCATGGCTGTTTTGCCCGTAGCCAGCAGGGAAATGGCCGTATTGTAATCGGTGGTCAGCGGATTTTTGATTCCGTGATCCAATGTCAGCTGCATCAGCTTGGCCCACTCTTCGAACTTCGCATTGCCCGCGAATTTTTGCGTTCCGTCGTTCAAGCCCTGGATAAAAGCATTCGGGTCATCCTGCTGGGCAAACGCCGGGTTAATGCCTTGGTTACCGATCAACCACCATTCCTGGTAAGCGTTCGCAAAAGGAGTTATGCCTGCCGCTTCCAGCTTCTTCGCAGCATCTTCCAGTTGGGCATAGGTTTTAGGAAGCTCGGTAATGCCTGCTTGCTCAAACAAATCTTTATTATAGATGTAACCCCAGCCTTCAAGGTTCATCGGCATACCGTATACTTTACCGTCTTTGGTCATCGGCTCTTTTGCCATGTCCACCAGATCGTTCACCCAAGGCTGATCGGACAGATCCTCCAGGCGATCAATCCACATCTCCATCTCGGCGTCGCCGCCATTGGAGAAAATATCAGGGGCATCGTTGGATGCGAATTTCGTTTTCAGTGCAGCACCGTAGTCAGCACCGCCGCCTACTGTTTGAATATCAAGCTTGATGTTCGGATATTCCTTCTCGAATTCAACCTTGAGTTCATTCAGGCCGTCCACGATCTCGGTTTTGAATTGGAAAATCTTAATCGTCTTAACTTCGCCGGAAGCTCCATCCGAGCTTCCGCCCTGACCTTCCTCCGACTTGCCGCCGCAAGCCGCAAGCAGCAGCGAAAAAGCCAGCAGCATCACGAGAGATAATTTCATTTTGTTCATCTTTACTACCCCCTAGTATTGTTTATATATAAAGATGGGAAAACCGATTTGGGAAAAGCCAGGCTGCCATTACCCCTTAACGGAGCCGGCAGCGACGCCTTCAACAATGTACTTCTGTAATGACAGGAAGAAGATGATAATCGGCGTGATGCCCAGCACGAGCGCTGGCAGCGCCATATCCCACTGCTTCGAATACTGCCCGAAGAAGGCAAAGGTCGCAAGCGGAATGGTCCGCAGTTCCGGACTTTGCAGGATCAAAGATGGCAGCAGGTAGTCGTTCCAGACCCACAAACAGTTCAGGATAATGACCGTCACCATCATAGGTTTCAGCATAGGCAAAACGATACGGCCAAATACTCTGAACGGAGAAGCTCCGTCGACCGTGGCGGCCTCCTCGATTTCAAGCGGAATGCCTTTCACGAAACCGTGGAACAGGAAGACCGACAACGGGATGCCGAGTCCCAGATAACTGAGAATCAAACCCACGATACTGTTGTTAACACCCAGGAAGTTAATGACCTGCAGCAAGGGAATCATTATGGATTGGAACGGAATGACCATAGCCGATACGAACAGCATGAACACGATTTGATTGAATCTCGTATTGGACCGAACCATTCGGTAAGCCGCCATCGCACTCAACAGGGCGATGATCAGGTTGCTGATGACCGTAATGATGACGGAATTCACGAACGCTTCCGGGAAGCGGGTCATTTCCCAAGCCTTGCTGTAGTTGTCAAAGTGAAAGGCGGTTGGCCAGTTGGCCGCGTCGACCATAATATCGCCCAGCGATTTGACCGAGTTCACCAGCAGGAAGTAAAAGGGCGCCAGGAAAATCAGCGCAATAATGACCATCACAATCTGAAGTACAATCGTGGAAGCCGACATAGGAGGTTTCTTCGATCTCATTTAAGCTTCAACCTCCTTCTGCTTCGTTAATCGAACTTGAATGAGCGTGATGACGGCAACAACCAGAAAGAAGATCAGGGACTTGGCTGTTCCGAGTCCATACCGGTTGTTCAGGAATGCCTCATTGTACACGTTCATAGCCAGCGACTCCGTGGAGCGGTATGGTCCGCCCTTCGTGAGCGACAGGTTCAGGTCGAACATTTTGAAGGACCAGGATATCGCCAAGAATAAACATACGGTGACCGCCGGCATGATGAGCGGAACGATGATGCTCTTGAGCACTTGAAACCGGTTCGCTCCATCAATCTCGGCAGCTTCCATGACTTCCTTGGACACATTCGTAATGGACGCGATGTAGATGACCATCAGATAGCCTGACGATTGCCATACAAAGACCATGACGATGCCCCAGAAGCCAGTTACTTCGTCTCCCAGCCATGGAAGATTAAAGAACGGAATCCCCGTTGCCTCGCCAACGGTGGCAAAGCCCTTTATGAAGATAAACTGCCAGATGAAGCCGAGCAGCAATCCGCCGATCACGTTCGGCATGAAGAAGATCGTCCGCAGCCAGTTGCGCGCCCTAATATTTTTCGTTAAGAAGTAGGCCAGGAAAAAACCGACCAGGTTCGTTAGAACCACGCCAACGATCGTAAACTTGGTGGTAAACCAGAAGGACTGTGCGAATGCGCTGTCATTTGTGAAAATCTGTTTGAAATTGTCCAGCCCGACCCATTCGACATTCCCCGATACACCATTCCAGTTGGTAAACGAGTAATACATCCCCATTACAAATGGGATAATGATCGTCATACCGAAAAACAGCAGCGCGGGTCCGATATAAACCAACTGCTGCGTCAAGGCAGCCGTTCTCTTGCTGTTCATGTAAATCCCCCTCCGCTTGTCCTCTCGTTTCTCTATCCATTTCTCTATGATTTAATTATGCTAAGATGAAGACCTTGGGACTACCACAGGATGTGAACTAAATGGTATAGAAAATTGATCGGCGGTGAATTTATTGAACTGGAATTGGAACAGCATTCGCACGAAATTGATTACCTTTATGATCATGGCTACCATCATTCCGACCACCATCTCGATGATCATCAGCTATGTCATGACAACCAACTCGCTCAAGGAACGGGCCGTTGTTGAGAATATGAACCTTCTCTATCAGGGACGGTTGAATTTGGAGAGCTATTTGGAAGACATGAACCGGAACTCCCTTACGGTTTATTCGGATCCGGATTTTTTCCGCAGCCTTTATTATAGTCATGAGAACATTAATGCCAGCGGCAGGCAGTCCGCCACGCTGCAGTCCATTCATAAAGCCATCGGCGGTGCAAGACAGGTCTATCTCTATGTCGACGGCAAAAGAGAGGCCACGTTGTTCGCCCAGGATATCGCCAGAAAAACGAGTGATGTCAATCTCTATCCCGAAATTCCCGATCTCGATAACGATACGGTGGTTTTACAGCCGCCCCATCCCCTTCACACGTATGGCTTTCAGTTAGCTTATCCCTATGAAGCCAATAAACAAGTATTCACGATGTACCGGGTCATTGAACGCGTCCCATCTACCGAGCGATTAGGCATTCTCGCCATCGATATGGATATGAATTTCCTGAGCCGGATCAGCGATCAGCTGTTCCAGCCCGAACATGAGCAGCTATATATTACGAATGAAGCCGGGTATATCATGTATGCCGGCCATGGCGAGATGCTGGGACAGCAAATCCAAACGGAATGGTACGACAGTATCAAGCAATCCGGCAAGAAGGAAGGCCATTTCGAATATAACAACAAAATCTATTTATATAACAATATCAAGACGTCGGTCAGCGACTGGACGATGATCAAGGAGATTCCTTCCTCCTATATTCTAAGCAGCGCGGACAAAGCAGCCTTCGTCAATATTTTGCTAATAGGCGTGTCCCTGATTCTCATCATCGCCGCCACGATCTGGATTTCGGTCTATATCACGGCGCCGATCCGGGAATTGGTAGGCCTCATGAGCCAGGTCAAAAGCGGACGAATGACCGTGGATATCTCCTCCAGCCGCAAAGACGAAATCGGAACTCCACCGCAGGTTCGGGAGCATGATGGATACGATCAACAATCTCATCTTGCAGGAATACAAGCTGAAGCTGGCGAACCGGACCAACCAGCTCCGGGCGCTGCAGGCGCAGGTGAACCCGCATTTTATGAACAATGCGCTGCAAACCATCGGCACCCTTGCGCTCGAGCATGGCATGAAGAGGATCTACTCCCTGATCTCCGCTCTTGCCCGGATGATGAGATACAGCATGTACAATACGGACAAGCCGGTCACGTTGGCCACGGAGCTCGATCATATCAAGGATTACGTAGAGCTGCAGAAGGAACGATTTGAGAATCAGTTCGACTTCCGTTACGATGTGGATGAGTCGACTTTGCAGGTGTTGATCCCGAAAATGCTGGTTCAGCCGCTGATCGAGAACTTTTTCAAGCATGGCATGAACCCCTTGGCGGAAAACAATTACATCGCGCTGAAAAGTAAGCGTCTATCGGCCTCCATTGTGCAGATCACGGTCGAGGATAACGGAAACGGAATGCAGAATGAGCCGTTTCAAACCCTTCAGGAGCATTTGCTTCGGATGGAAGAGTTGGATCTGGAACAGCTTCAGGTGCTGTCCGAAATGGAAACGGAAGACAGCAGCGGGATCGGACTCATCAACATCATGACAAGGCTGAGACTGTATTATCGTGGAAAATCCAAATTCAGCATCGAAAACAACCAGCCTCAGGGCTTTCGTGTTGTACTGACTATAAATGTGGAAGGTGAAACTGATGAAGGCATTGATCGTGGATGACGAGTCTCGCGTGCGTAAAGCCATCCGACTGCTGGTCCAGTGGGAAACACATGGGATTACCGATATTGAGGAAGCCGCCAATGGTCTTGAGGCGATGGAGCTGATTCCGGCGTTCCGGCCGAGCCTCGTGCTGATGGACATGCTGATGCCGCTCAAAAACGGCGTAGATCTCATGGAATGGATTCACAAGAATTACCCGGATATCAAATTCATTGTCATCAGCGGGCATGACGACTTCGAATTCGTACGCAACACCATCTGGTACAGCGGCACGGATTATATCCTGAAGCCCATCGAGGAAGCCGTCATCAACCAAGCGGTCGCCAAGGCGACTGCCGCCTGGAAAGCCGAGGTACGGGATCGCCTTGTGGCGCAGCAGCAGCATGTTCAGGTGAACGAGTACCGGCCGGTCTATTCCGAGAAGCTGTTATCCAGCCTGATTGATGACAAAAGCGCCCATTCCCAGGTGGTCAATCGCCTCAAGGATGAAGGCATCGTACCGGAGCAAACGCAGACGATACGCCTGGCCGTCATGCAGATGGACAAGTCAGATCATGCGCTTTATAGCCGCTTTGGCCATCATCAGGATTTGCTCATGTTTGCCCTGCTGAATATTTGCAATGAATTTCTGCAAAAGGACCGGATCGGGATCGCCTTCCGTCACTTCGGTTCACCTCACCAACTTGTTATTTTGCTGTGGGATCAGCTTGTCACGCTGCCTACACTGCTTCAAGAGATCAATAACGGGATGCACCGCACCTTGTCGCGCCACATGCACTTTGGCGTTAGTCCTGACGGTCAATACCCGGCAGACATTCCGGAATTGTATGCCCGAAGCTCGTCCGCCCTGCATCAGAGGGATTTAACGGTCCTAAATCACTTTATCCATCATACAGAGGAGCAGCGCCGATTAGGCGTTGACCATCATAAAGGCGTGCAGTTCAGCGGGTTTGAGGATACCTGGAAGCTCGCCATACTTAGCGGCCAACTTGCTCCCATAACCGAAGCTGTAGAGTCATTCATCGCGGCTATTCGAAAAAGCAGCGTTCTCACGCCGGAGCTTCTGGAGCGTTGGGACCGCGATATCGAGAGATTTGCCAATCACGTGATTCATGAAACCGCTAACCCGTCGTCTGAAGCTTTGTTGAAATTGTACAAAGAGGAAAGCGCCACCATCGAGCGGCCAAGCCCAGACAAGTATGTGTGCTCCCTGGCAGAGTGGCAGCAGTATTGGATTGAATTAATGAGCCTGCTGGCCTCGGCCGTGCAGTCGCAGAAGCAAACGGGTCAGGACCTGATCCATGATATTACGACGTTTATCGAGCAAAATTATCAGAATGACGTGTCGCTGTATGATATTGCAAACCGATTTCACGTAAGCCGTGAGTACATTTCCCGCAAATTTAAGCAAAAGCATGGCATTAACATTCCGGAACATCTGAACCGGATCCGCATCTCCAAGGCCAAGGTCCTGCTGCAAAATCGAGGCCTAAAAATGGCAGCGATTTCCGAGATGGTCGGCTTCAAGAACGAGAAATATTTCAGTCTTGTTTTTAAAAAGCAAGAGGGCATCTCGCCGAAGGAATTCCGCAAGCTGCATGAGCAGGAAGCGTAGGCTGGACAGCGGTTTTACCGCCGAAGGACTGAGAGCCGTAGCACCGATATAGCTGCTTGTTGGGTGTTTGCGATCGTTCCTCCGTTTTCTGCCCATTTCTATCCGCTCGTTTGCAATTACCGAGTGCTTCATCTAAGGCTGCGATCTCCTCTGGGTATTAACAACAAAACGTCAATATTGTAACCTGAAAATGATATATACCAAAACTTACAAGGAGGGAATCAACCTAATGAAAAATCTCTCTCGCGGTATTTTATCTTTATGTTTAATCGGAGCATTACTTCTCTCTGCATGCGGGAAATCAGATGACACTGACATTCTTTCCAATAGCGAAGAACCTACCAACACAACAAGCCCAGCACCTTCAACCAACAATACACCAACAAACACAGAAAGTCTGATCGAACCAGCCGAGAAAGAAGCAATTAAGGACATCACAGCGGCCGATTTTAAGAAAGGCGTCTCTATTGACTTTGACAAATATAAAGGCAGCTTCTTTGACGAGAACATTATCTCCAAGTTAAGGAACAATCTTGAATCGGTTGTGGAGAACAACAAAGAAAAGTTTAAAGAGAATCTGAATAAGGAGTCTTTGGAATCTATAAGAGAAGGCTTCTATTACACAAACGAAAGCGATCAATTTATGTTCTATGATTTGGATCTTATAGAAAAAGTCGACCAGCCAGAACAAATTAGAGTAGGCGTGCGCTTTGCAAAAAAATCCTCAGACGGGAGTATTGAAAATCAAGGTATTACCTACTTCCTTACTAAAAACGATGCAGGAGAATGGGGTATTGAAAATATAGATTAAAACCCGTACAAAAAATAGAGGCGGCTCCCTCGTAAGGAGCCACCTTGTTGTTGCTTAAGTAAAAAGAAAACTAATCCTCTCCTTCTATGCCTTCATACAGCTCCGTTATCGTCAATGATCGGCAGTAATGCGGACTTCCGGATATTGCTCCTTATAAGTTTGGACGTATTAGTAAACGTCCGCTGCCGTTTCTAATGGATCAGGTGCAGTCTGCCGGTCGCCTGGGATTCAGCTCGTGGGTGCTCCTGGTGTGCCTGGCTGCTCGATTAGGAAAATAAATCTACATTTTTAGCTTCCCCGTCGACATACAGCGTTGATATACCATTAACTTCTATTATTTCAACCGTTTCAAGAGAGTAATCTTCTTTTAAGCTCTCAATGACTTAGGCTGTTTAAGCATATGCCGATCGACGCATTTTCTCAGAAGCTAGACCGCATGCAGCCTAAGTTTTTCTTGCGGGATCAGGAGGGTAACCTCAGGCGTGTATTAAAAAAATAAAGCAGAGAAGGCTGGGGGTTCCCCGTCTGCTTTTTTTGAAAGCGCTCCAAGCTAATTATTTTTCGTGGAAGCCCTCATGCTATCTCTACCCCAGCCGTTTCTCTAATATCATCACTCCGCGTGCCGGCACCTCGCAGGAATCTCGGTGTTCCTCTCCTGTCAGCAGGTCAACATAGATTTCCCCTTCCAATGGCACGGGTTTGCTCTCCGGCATGTGATTAAGTACAAAGGTGAACTCCACGCCCTCCTTCACGCGTCTTGTCACCTCAACGCCTTCCGGAGCCTTCAAGACGGGCTCAATGCCATGGTCATTGCATATGGTTTGCATCAGGTCCTTCAGAAACTTAGGCTCCGGACTTGTGGCCACATACCATGCCTTCCCTTCCCCGAAGGAATTCACGGTTAACGATGGCGTGCCCTGATAGTAATCGGAGCCATATTCGGCAACGACTTCCGCTCCTTCAGCATGGATCACGTCACACAGAATTCCGCAGTCGTAGGTGCCCTCCAGTTGTCCCTTCGGGCCTCGCATCACCAGCTGATTCTGCTGGCCCGGAAGCAGCGCATCAATCTCCTCGGCCCAAACTCCCATGACCTTGCGCAGCTCGCCCGGATAACCGCCAAGTGTCACCAGATCATGCTCATTGACGATACCGCTGAAGAAGGTCGTCACAAAGGTTCCGCCTTGCGATACAAAGGCCTCTACGCGCTCTGCAAATCCCTGCTTTGCCATATACATCACCGGCGCGATGACAACATCATATTTCCGGAAGTCTTCTTCCACGCTGATCATATCGGTCTGGATATGCAGCTGATGCAGGGCATCGTAATATTTATGGACCTCATTCACGTAATTGAGGGCGACGGTCGGACCGCTCGACAGATCGATGCCCCACCGGTTCTCCCAGTCGTAAATGATCGCGACTTTGGCGTCGGAACGGGCATCCAGAATACGGTCCCCCAGCTGCTGCAGCTCCTTGCCCAGCTCCGCGCACTCGCGGAATACGCGGGTATGTTCATGTCCCACATGTTCGATGACCGCGCCGTGATACTTCTCGCAGGCTCCGATCGAACGGCGCAGCTGGAAGAACATCACCGTATCCGCGCCATGGGCGACCGCTTGGTAGCTCCACAATCGCATCACACCCGGACGCTTGGCCGAGTTGTAGGGCTGCCAGTTCTGGACGCTCGGCGTCTGCTCCATGAGCATAAAAGGCTGTCCTCCCTTAAGTCCCCGCATCAGAGCATGCGCCATGGCCGTATAGCTATACGGGGTATCCAGTGACGGATAGTTGTCCCAGGATACAACATCCATCTCTTTGGCCCATTTGAAGTAATCCAGCTCCGGATAGAAGCCCATGAGATTCGTGGTCACCGGAATATCCGGCGTGATCCGCTTCAATTCATCCCGCTCCAGCTTATAGCAGTCCAGCAGGCTGTCTGATTGGAAACGCCGATAATCCAGGGATATGCCTTGAAAATTGGTCCGGTTGCCGGACCACTCCTCGCTTAAAGCGTTAGGTACAACAATGTCCTCCCAGTCATAGAAGGTATGGCCCCAGAAGCGGGTATTCCATGCCTTGTTCACGGCATCCAGCGTGCCATAGCGCTGCTCAAGCCAAGCCCGGAATGCCGCGGCACAATTGTCGCAGTAACAGTACCCGCCATATTCGTTCGATACGTGCCAGATCAGGACAGCCGGATGATCCTTATAGCGTTCCGCCAGCTTGCCGGCCATGATTTTGGCGTATTTACGGTAAGTGGGGCTGTGCGGGCAGGAGTTATGGCGGCCGCCGAATTTGCGTTTACGGCCCTCGTAGTCGACGCGCAGCACATCCGGGTATTTACGCGCCATCCACGCCGGATGGGCCCCTGTGCTGGTTGCCAGACAGATATATACCCCGTTCCGGTACAACCGATCGATCGTCTCATCCAGCCAGGCAAAATCGTACGTGTCCTCATCCGGCTGGCTCAAAGCCCAAGAGAATACATTAATGGTGGCTACATCGATACCCGCCAGCTTAAACATGCGGTCATCTTCCTTCCACGCTTCCGCATCCCATTGCTCGGGATTATAATCGCCGCCATACCACATTTTGGGTAACTTTTCGTTAATCATCTTGGGTTCAGCTCCTTTAGCTTCATAAATTCCGTATCTGGTTCAGTTCAAATCTCGTTCAGTTCAAAGAAAGCCTTGTTCAATCAATTCGTGTTCACGCTGCCTTCATCGGTGGTCGGCGTGATCCGGTAAGTCGCTCCGCTCACCGTTTCAAACGAGCCTTGCTCATCCGTCGTCACCACACTTCCGTCTTCCCTTCTAACAGCAAGCGGCACGGAACAGCTAATTCTACAAACTCGGCCATGCGTAGAGGTTACGCTCGCAGACGTAAGGATGCCTTCGCTCCATTCCATGTCCACAATAAACCCACCGCGAGCCTTTAACCCTCTTACGGAGCCTTCTGCCCAAGACTTCGGCAGCGCCGGCAGAAGCTGAATGGCGTCCAAATGACTCTGGAGCAGCATTTCTACAACTCCGGCGGTGCCTCCAAAATTCGCATCGATCTGGAACGGAGGATGGTCTCCGAGCAGATTAGGATGCATGGAACGGGAAACCAGCGTCCGGACATAATCATACGCCTTGTCCGGTTGCTGTAATCGGGCAAACAGGTTGATCAGCCATACGCAGCTCCACCCCGTGTGCCCTCCTCCATGGTCGATGCGCGACATCAGCGTACGATAAGCGACTACCGCAAGCTGCGGCGTATCCTGAATGGTTATGTCAGAGCCGGGGTACAGCCCATACAGATGGGATACGTGCCGATGTCCGGGCTCCGCTTCCGGATAAGGCTCGCTCCATTCCATGAGTTCACCTTCAGCATCGATGGCGTAAGGCAGCAGGCGCGCAACCGCCGCCTTCCATTCCTCCCGCAGTTCATCATCTTGCTCCAGCAGCTGCGAAGCTTCGATGCAGTTATGGAATAAATCGCGAATGATGGCCATATCCATGGTCGAGCCTGCCGATACGCTGCAAGGCAAGCCTTCCTCGGTAAGGAACTGATTTTCCGGCGATGTCGACGGGCTGGTCACCAGATGCCCTTTCCCGTCTTCAATAAGCCAATCCAGGCAAAACAATGCCGCTCCGCGCATAAGCGGATAAGCCGTTTCCCGCAAATATTCAAGGTCCGGGTGGAATTGGTAACGCTCCCATAGATGCCGGCACAGCCATGCTCCGCCCATTGGCCAGAAAGCCCACATGGCTCTGCCATCGCTCGGGCTGGTCATTCGCCATAGATCCACGTTATGGTGGGCGACCCATCCGCGGGCGCCGTAATGAATCTTCGCCGTCCGGGAACCGCTTACGCCAAGCTCCCGGATCATCTGGATCAGCGGCTCATGGCACTCGCTCAGATGGGTCGTTTCTGCAGGCCAGTAGTTCATCTCGGTATTGATATTCGTTGTATAATCACTATTCCATGGTGGCTGTACATGCGGATTCCATATGCCCTGCAGATGGGCGGGCTGTGTACCTGACCGGGAGCTGGCGATGAGCAAATATCTTCCGAATTGAAACATCAGCGCCTCGAGTGCAGCATCCTCTCGTCCCTCCCGGTACGCTATCATCCGCTCGTCGGTGGCTAAAGCTTGTGCGGAACGCACAAGCTTTAGACGGCCAAGCTGAAGCTCCACGCGTCTGAACAAGGCTTGATGGTCCTCGATATGCCGTGAGCGCAATTCTGTAAATCCATGCCGCATCGCGTCCTGAAGTCTCCCCCTGCATATACTGGACGGATCGGTTCCTTTAGAACCCGGAGATCGATCGAAGCCTTCAAAATTCGTGGCAGCCGCAATCAGCAGCGTGACCGAGCCTGCGCCGTTAATACGTATACCGCTGTTATCCACCGTAACCTGCCCGCTATCCGTCAAGGCCAGCAGCCTCATTTCATACCGTATGCCAAGCCCGTCTTCATAGAGCACCGACCCGGGGTGATCACCTCTGTAATTCTCAGCAATATGGGTGGGGGCTTGTCCATACAACACCAAAGATCCGCCTTCTGCACTGCGGGTACCATGCTGCAGCGGTGAACGAAGCCCGACCTCCAATTGGATGGTTCCGCCGTTCGTGCTTGTATAACGAATAACCGCAACCTGATCAGGCGCACTGATGAACATTTCCCTGCTGAAGCGATCATCGGGGCCGCCGGCTCGAAAGTGAGTGGATGCAATCCCTGTATCCAGATCCAGTGCTCGCCTATAGTCCGTCCAATCATCCCCAATTCCGCTCTGTCTAATAACCAGATCTCCTAAAGGCAAAAAGGACTCCGTGCTTCTGCCAACCATCTTTCCCTCAATCAACTGCTCGGCTTCGGCAAACTTCCCGGACGCAATCAGCTCTCTTGCCGCTGCCAAATGCCGGAGAGCCTCATAATTATTCGTGTCCCGGGGAAATCCGGACCAAAGTGTATCTTCATTCCATTGAATGCGTTCTTCCTGAACGCCTCCGAACACCATGGCCCCAAGTCGGCCGTTTCCGAGCGGAAGCGCTTCTTCCCACTTGTCCGCGGGCTCCCGATACCACAATGTTGAGGTCTGCTGCTGTGCTGAAATCAGTGTAATCCCCCCTTATTCCAATTTGATAAAGGTCTTCTCGATAAACCCCTCATATCCTTCATCAACTGCTGTATTTCTTCTGTTAAATAACGACACAACCGCTATAACAGTGACCCTTTCATATAGCGGCAAAAGGGGCCGCATATTGCCGGCCCCTTCTATTCACCTATACCTTAATCATTCCAGAGTTCGACGCGGTCGCGTACCAATTGGGTGTATTCCTGCTCCATTTTCTCGGCGCCGGCATCATTCAGTTCTTTGATGAACTGTTCATACAGCGCATCAAATTTCGCCGGATCGGCAAGAATGATTTCCGGAATCCGTTTACGGGTAATCTCCTCCACCTTTTTGTACGTGATATTGATATTGGAGTCGCTCGGTACTGGAATGTTGTAAGCAACGCCCCATGGCTTCACTTCAAATTCCTCTTGTTTCGGCCACAGGTCTTTCCACATTTGCGCGCCGTATGCTTTCAGCGTCTCCTTCGCGGATGGCGTATAGTTCTCTATGATCGTCTCCGGGAAATTCGTCGTATAGTAGTTGTCCGTCGAATCCTTCACGCCGTCTCCGTAACGCGGGAACATGGCGTTGTACAAGCCGATTCCTGTTTCCTTGGTGAAGTTGGCGTTGTCATAGGTTTTGCGCTCTTGGACGTCTTCCGGAATGACGCGCTTGCCGTTCACAACGTTGTAATGCTCGCCCTCAATTCCCCAATTCATCAAAACTTGCCCTTCTTCGGAAGCCAGATAATCCAGGAACTTGATGATTCGAACTGGATCCTTCGCGGATGTCGTAATGCCCACACCCCATCCGGCGACGTAACCCGCGTCTTGGAACGTTGCATCCTTAGTCGACTCATCCAGCTGGATCGGGAATCTCGCATAGGTGCGGTTTTCCTTGCCGGAAGATCTCAGTGCGTTGGTTGCATTGCCGAAGCCCCACTCCTGATCGATGACGCCAAGAACACGGCCAGAGGAGATTTTAGCTTCGTATTGGTCGGTTTTCTGTACGAACGTTTCCTTATCCAGAAGACCTGCATCATTCATATGGTTCAACCAGCGGAAATATTCTTTCTCTTCCGGGCGCTTGTAGTGCAGCTTAGCCTCGACCGTCTCCTGGTCGATATAATACTCGCCGTCATCCGATGCGCCTGTCGCGATAAACGCCGGGTTCGTTACCGAGATCATAATTCTCCATCCGTCCGCATTCAGCGTCAGCGGAATCGTTGGCTGACCGTCAATGGTCGGGTGTTTCTCGGCATAGTCTTTCAGCGCTTTCTCGTAATCCTTCACCGTCTTCAGTTCAGGGTATCCGAGTTCTTTCAGCACTTCGTGCTGGACCTGGAACGTGCCGCCGGCATCGAGTGCCTGATGATCCACCGCTGCAAGTGTCGGAAGGACATAGATGGCCTCATCCTCGTTGCTCCATTTTAGGCGGCTCATATATTCACCGTACACCTTCTTGATGTTCGGCGCATGCTCTTCAATCAGATCCGTCAGATCAATAAACGCTCCGGAATCCACAAACAGATTGGCGTCACCCTTGGCAAATACCAAGTCCGGATATTCCCCGCTCGCTACCATCAGCGGGAGCTTCTGATTGGAGCCGTCTACCGCGTATTCTGCCTGGATCGTAATGCCGGTTCTCTCAGTCAGCTTCTTGCCGACGGCATCCTGCATGTTGGCCCAGTTCGCATTGGAATCCGCGCTGTAATACGTCATGGTCATCGGCTCGAGCTTCTCTTCCTGCTGCGTATCGTTGCCGCCGTTGCCTTCTTCGCCGCCGTTTGCGCTATTGTTGCTGTCACCGTTGCCGCACGCTGCAAGAACGAATGTAGCCATCATCATGATCGCGAGCAGCAGCGACAATCTCTTCTTATGCTTCATTGCTATACCCCCTAAATCGATTTTTAATTATCTATCGTATAACAGGACGCAATACCTGCTGATACCAATACGCTTAGCTTTTTACGGCTCCAAGCGTCATACCTTTCACAAAATACCGCTGCAGGAACGGATAGACGAGCAATATCGGAACCGTGACCACAATCGTGATCGCCATTTTGATCGATTCCGGCGACACCTGCTTCACGATCTCGGCCATATTCTGCCCGGACATCATGCCGCTGGTTTGTCCCTGCGTGCTCTGCAGCACCTTCATCAGCTCGAATTGGAGCGTAGTGAGATGAGGTGCGTTACCGTTATAGAGATACGTATCGAGCCAAGAATTCCACTGCCCGACGGCCAGGAACAAGGCGATGGTAGCCAGGACGGGCTTACAGAGCGGAAGAATGATTTTGTAATAGATCGTAAAATCGTTGGCCCCGTCAAGCTTTGCCGATTCCTGCAGCGAGTACGGCAGGCTGTCGATGAAAGACCGGATGACGAATACGTTAAACGCGCTCACCATGCCCGGAATGATGTAGACCAGAAACGAATTCATCATGTTCAGGTCGCGAATCAGGATGAACACCGGAATCATTCCGCCGGAGAAGTACATCGTCAGCGCAAGAAAGGTCGACATGAACCTTCTTCCCTGAAAGTCTACCCTGCTGAGGACGTAGCCCAGCATCGTGCCGCTTAGCAAGCCCAGAAAGGTCCCTGCAAGCGTACGGAGAATCGTATTTTTGGCCCCGGTGACCAAGCCGTCGTATTTAAAAATCTGCACATAGTTCTCCAGCGTGAACTCCCGCGGCCAGAGGTAGATTCCCCCGCGCACCGTATCGACGGAATCGTTCAGCGATATCGCCAGAACGTTCAGGAACGGGTACAGTGTGACAATCATGACCAGTGCCATGATGGTAAAATTCACGATATCAAACACCCGATCGGAGAGCGAGGGCTTGAATGCTGTTTTGGTTCGTGCCATGCTGTTTCCCTCCCCTTACATAATCGATTGCTTCGTGAATTTTTTGAACGCGCCGTTGGCAAGCAGCAGTAGGATGATGCTTACGACGGAGTTGAACATTCCGATGGCCGTACCGAATGAAAAGCGTCCCATGCCAAGCCCATAATTCAGCGCATACAGGTCCAGCACTTCGGAATAATCCACCACCAGCGGATTACCCAGCAAGAACTGCTTCTCGAAACCGATGCTGATCAGATGACCGATGGACATGATCAGCAGGATAGCAATCGTTGGGGCGATGCTTGGCAGTGTAATATGCCATATTTGGCGAATTCGGCTCGCGCCGTCAACCTTGGCTGCTTCGAACTGTTCCTGATCAATTCCTGAAATCGCTGCCAAATAAATGATCGCGCTCCAGCCCATTTCCTTCCATATATCGGAGCCTGTTACGATGTACCAGAACAGGTTCCCCTGAGCCATGAACTGTATCGGCTGATCAATGAACCCCAGCCACATCAGCAGCTGATTGACAGCGCCTCCATCTGTTGACAGCATTTTGGTCACGATACCGGCAACCACGACCCAGGACACAAAATGCGGCAGATAAGATATCGTCTGTACGGTCCTCTTGAATACGCTTCCACGAAGCTCATTCAACAAGACTGCGAATAGGATCGGAATCGTGAATCCAACGATCAATCCCATGAAACTCATGGCGAGTGTATTTCGCAACACCAGATAAAACTTATCGTCCGAGAAAAGTGCTGCGAAATGGTCAAGGCCCACCCATTTTTGCTCGAATATCCCTTTGCCCGGCTTGTAACTCTGGAATGCCATCAGCCAGCCCCACACCGGCAAATAACTAAAGATAAATACAATGACGATGAATGGAAGCGACATTCCGTACAGTACTTTCTGCTCTGTGAAAGTGGTCCAAAAGCCTTTCTTTTTCTTTGCGGCAGGTTGGATGCTACCTTCTGTCTTTGTTACCGCTTTCAAACCAACCCCTCCTCTCTTGTATATCCTGATGATAAACCAAGCTGCGGCGGGGAAGTACCCGAAGGATTGGCTTAAAAATCATATAAAAATTAGACATTAACTGAGGAGAAAATGCAGAAGAGCTTTATGCCGCTCCGTGTCCGGATCGTATCTCCGATCGCTGTTAAACCCGGGAAACTTCGGATGATACAGGGTGGTTGTTTCCCGGCTTTAAAGGCGACCGCTGTCGCTTCTACGATACGATTCCGGCCCCTCCGCTCGGAGCTTCGCAGCATTTGGCTCCCCCAGTCATGTCTTGGGGGAGGTAAGGGGAAACAAAAAGACGCGTACCTTAGTCGCGTCTGAAAGGGCAGCGATATGAAAGTACTTATGTTTAGTCTGGTTGTATGGTAAGTGAACGCTATAGGAGAAGAGCAATTATTAACCTTTAGAATACGACATCAATCGATGCGGAGCAGCTGGAGCATGTTTATAGGTGCGCTGTATATAACCGCGGCGCCTCATGGGGGATGGTGATGATGTATAGTCAGCCCTGCTTGGTGCAGGTACTCCTGTTACAGGTCCAGCTCCTTGCGGAAATTGGATGGAGAGGTACCGACATATTTTTTAAACTTGCTATGAAAATAATCTACGTTCGTATACCCGACCTTCTCCGCAACCTGATATACCTTCATGCCCTGTTTCAGATAATCCTTGGCCTTGTTGATCCGGACCTTATCGAGGTACGTATTGAAGTATTCTCCTGTTGTATTCTTGAACATCTTCCCCAGGTAGGCGCTGTTGTAATTAAATACGGAGGCCAGTGTTTCCAGTTTAAGATTCTCATTGTAATTGCGCTGAATCAGGTCCATGATCCGCTTCATCTCCTGATCTCGTCCGCCACCCCCCGCCTGCCAGATCAGCTCCTCCAGGAATTGGGACGAATGGCGGCACAAATCACAGGCCGTGCGCTGGCGAAATATCGCGGCAATCCGATCCGAATATTCCTTCGTGCGGGACTGCAGCTCTGGCTGATGCTGCATCAGCTTATTGTGCACGCCGGTGAGGAGCTCCACGAACACCCCCTTCATCCTTTCCTCCGTATACTCCTCATTGACCATGGCATACGCGGCAGCATGCAGCAGCTTCCGCTGCACCTCGACATTGCCTACATCTACAGCGTAATAGAGCTGCTCCATCAGCTGCTCCGGATCATAAGGCTGCCGCTCTTCATCCGTAATGTCGCCAGCAAACCGCTTGGATTCAGGAAATAACAACTCGCCGGGAGGATAGAAGAAGCGTTCGCGAATCCGTTCCTTTGCACAGCGGTACGACTCCGCTACATCCTCCAGACGATGAACCTGGCGCCCCAATGAAGCCGTAATTGAGCTACCTGCCAGTGTGGCAGCATCCTCCAACGTCTGAAGCAATTCCTTCCGCCCTCCTGCGGTCAATACTGGCGTGGGCATTAGAACGCCAAGTTGTCCATGCATGGAAAAGACCGTGCCGCGGCCGTTCTCTTCAAAAGCTTCAATCAGCTGGTTTTTCAACCGGTCGTTGGCTCCCTCACCGGATTCATCGTAGCCGTTATGATGAATAATCAGCACTTGGTAATGGTTCCATAACAGTCCTGACCGCTCGGCGATATGCCGTAACGCCGCCGGATCGGGCTTACTCTCCGGATTGAACCATGTCTGAATGAACTGCTCGCGGCTCATATTGGAGGCTGCCCTATTCAGCGCCTTCCTCTCCTGTTCCTGCTCGATGGCTTCTTTAATCTGAAGCAAATACTTGCTCAGCTCGTCCTCATCCACCGGTTTCAATAGGTATCCGTCCACGCGATGGGAAATCGCCCGCTTGGCATAATCAAAATCAGCATATCCGCTCAGGATGAGCAGGTGAATCTCAGAATCCAGGTTTCGGATGGCTTCGATCAGCTGCAAGCCGTCCATTCCCGGCATCCGAATATCAATCAGCATCAAGTCAGGGTCGTACATTCCGTGCTTTTCCAGCGCTTCGCTCCCGTTCGCTGCGGTACCAACAACCTGATACCCAAGCTCGGTCCATGGCACAATGCTCTTCAGTCCTTCGCGCAGCTTGGGTTCGTCATCCACGATTAACACTTTCATCATCGCTCTCTCCTCCTGTCGGAATACTGAATTTAATGCGCGTTCCAATCCCCGGTTCGCTATAAATGAACAGACCCGCTTCAGGGCCGTAGGTAAGCTGCAGACGGACATGAACATTTCGGAGCCCGATCCGTCCTCCTTCCTTCTCATCGGTATCGTTCAAATAACCATAGATCATCTGCAATCGCTCCAAGGTTATACCCGCTCCATTATCCTCGGTCATGACGTGCAGTTTCCCTTCGCTGCCAGTGACCCTCACCCTGATGAAAGTTCCCTCTTCCTTGTGATCCATTCCATGTATGACCGCATTCTCCACAAGCGGCTGTATGATCAGCGGTGGGATTCTGACCCGGTCCGCTTCGGGATCTACCAGAAGTTCATATTTCAGACGATCCTCATAGCGGAATTTTTGAATATCCAGATAACACTGCACCATCTCGATCTCGTCTTTTATCGTTGTTTTTCCGCTGCCTATCTCGAGATTGCTTCGCATCATTTTACCGAGCAGACGCACAATCCGGGCGATTTCGTCCTCACCCTTGAGATGGGCCTCCATGCGAATAGACTCTAAGGCATTAAACAAAAAGTGCGGATTGATCTGACTGGCCATCATTTTGAATTTAATTTCGTTCTGCTTCTGTTCCATTAACCGTTTCTGTTCATTGGACTCCTGCACTTCGTTCATCAGGTCGTTAATGTTACCGACCATGGAGTTGAATTGGCGGGATAACTGGCCGATCTCATCCTTGCCGTCAATTTCCATCGCAACGCCGAGGTTGCCGGTACCTACCTTCGTAATATGCTTGCTGAGTCGCAGCAGCCGATTAGAGATCAGTGAGGAGAAACTGTAGATCAAAAGAACAGCCAGCAGTAGACTAATGATGATGACCGTCATCGCCAGCTTGCTGATCCGGTTGGCGTCCGCCACGATGCTATCAATCGAAAATATGGAAATAATGCGCAGGCCATTAACCCCGGATTCCGTATTCAACGGTTCAATCAACACCTTGGAGGCTTCATCATGGATGACCGATTCATAGCTTCCGCTCGCATGGTATACAACCCCGCTGGTATCTTGAATCTCGGCTAGCGTCTTCCCGTACAGCTCCGGGCGGTTAGCGGCGACAATATTGTTATTGCTGTCCACAATAATGGTGTCAAACGTTTCTTGGCTGAGGATCGTGTTCAGCATACCCGTATTGACATTGATAACCAGTACACCACGATTGTCCTTGCTTCCAAGATCAACCCCCTTGATTAAGCTGAGGTAAACCTTCTGATCTCGTTCATCCGTAATATAGTCCCAGTAGATGACTCCAATATCATCCTCGGCTCGCTGATACCATTCCGTTCTCTTGATTTCATCCTCGGGATAAAGGAACTCCCAATTGTTCAGCATGGTGGGGTTCTCACTGTAGAAACGGATATTCGATATTTCCTTGTACATCCGAATCGCCTGCTGTAAATCGGGATACTCCCTGTAAGCCACAAATACGTCGTATACGCTTTCATATTGCTGGCTAGCAAGATTTCTCAGACGCTCGTCGTAGGATAGCCGATAGGATAAATCGTCTGCCACGTTGATGACTTCGGTGGACCGTTTCTTGACCCGGTCCACGTTCTGGTAAGCCTGCTCCAACGCATTGTTGAAAGCAAACTTGCGGAGCTCGCCCGTAAGGAATATCCCCACGATGGCAACCGGCACAAAGACCACGACAACAAAAGACAATATCAATTTGTTGCGGATTTTCATGTCATTCACAAGTTGAATGAAATAAGATAACATCAGACCGTCTTCGCTCCTGTCCTTTAATCTTCGGCAAGCCTCTAAAAGAAAACGGTTACAACTATTCGTGAATAAACCTGCCGCAGGCCTATTATATCAGCATTGCCGTTTGTTCAAGTCCATTCAAAATATGGAAGAAGCCCGACTCCAGCATAAGGCTGGTCCGGGCTCATCTTCGCTATGCTTTTTTCCCTTTTATCAAACAGGCGTTCATCGAGCTTACCCTTCCAGAGCTGCCGTGAAGGTCAGCGCATGTTGTCCGGCTTCCATTTGAATGCTGTCTTCTTGCAGGCTCACTCCCGAGCCCTCCACAGATGAAACGGATCCCATGTCATGCAGCTTCACGGAGAATGGCTTGCCGCTGCCTTCCACCGTAAAATCAATCCGGCTGCCTGCACGTACCGCCCGCACAACAAGCTCGGTCTCCCCATTCATGTTGCGAACGGTAACCGAAGCCTCGCTGCCGTCTTCCAATGCATACAAGCCAAGTTCAACTCTGTCTGCATAGTCATATTCCGGACGGTTGTCGGTTGCTCCCAAGGCGAGGAACGAGTTGCTGCGTACAAACAACGGCAGCCCGAGGAAACCGTACGTTTCCTTGCGCCAAGCTCCGCCATCCACCGTTTCTCCGGTTAACAGATGCGTCCAGCGGCCCTTCGGCAGATAGTACTTCACATCGCCGTTCTCGCTGAATACCGGTGCCACAAGCAGGGAATCTCCCAGCATATATTGACGATCCAGCATTTCAACGGCCGGGTCTTCCGGGAATTCCAGGAACATGGCGCGCATGCTTGGCACCCCTTGCTCCGATGCCTGTACGGCGGTATGGAACAGATAAGGCATCAGACGGCTCTTCAGCTTCGTGAAGAAGCGCGTAACGTCCACTGCCTCCTCGTCATAAGACCACGGCACCCGGTAAGAGCTGCTGCCGTGCAGACGGCTGTGACTGGACAGCAAGCCAAATGCCAGCCAGCGTTTGAATACATGCGCCGGAGCCGTATTTTCGAAGCCGCCAATGTCATGGCTCCAGAAGCCGAAACCTCCGAGACCAAGGGACAAGCCGCCGCGCAGGCTCTCCGCCATCGATTCGTAATCCGCATAGCAATCGCCGCCCCAGTGAACAGGAAACTGCTGTCCGCCTACGGTTGCAGAGCGTGCAAATACGGCTGCCTGATTCTTGCCGAACTTCTCCACCAGCACATCAAAGACCACTTTGTTATAGAGCTGGGTGTAGTAGTTGTGCATTTTATGCGGATCGGAACCGTCAAAATAAACAACATCCGTCGGAATGCGTTCGCCGAAATCCGTCTTGAAACTGTCCACGCCCATATCTGCCAGCTCGCGCAGGTACCCGGCATACCATTCGCATGCGTCCGGATTCGTGAAGTCCACCAGTGCCATACCCGGCTGCCACAGATTCCACTGCCACACATCGCCATTCGCTTTCTTCACCAGATAGCCCTTCTCACGGGCTTCCTCAAAGAGACGCGAGCGTTGCGCGATATACGGATTGATCCACACGCAGATTTTCAAGCCTTTTTCTTTCAAACGCTTCAGCATGCCTTCAGGATCCGGGAAAACCTCTTCATCCCATTGGAAGTCCGTCCAGTTGAGCCCCTTCATCCAGAAGCAGTCAAAGTGGAACACTTCCAGCGGGATATCGCGCTCCAGCATACCGTCAACAAAGGAGTTTACGGTTGCTTCGTCATATTGGGTTGTAAAAGAGGTCGAAAGCCACAATCCGAAGGTCCAAGCCGGCGGCAGTGCCGGTTTGCCTGTCAGGTTCGTGTATTTGTCCAGCACGCCTTTCGGATCCGGTCCATCAATAACAAAGTACTCCAGTGACTCGCCTGGCACGCTGAACTGCACCTTCTTCACTTTCTCCGATGCCACTTCAAAGGACACGAGGTCCGGTTGGTTGACAAACACGCCATAGCCCTTATTCGTCAGATAGAACGGAATATTTTTATAGGCTTGCTCGGAGCTTGTACCGCCATCCTGGTTCCAAATATCCACGACCTGGCCATTCTTCACAAACGAAGTGAATCGCTCGCCAAGACCGTATACCCACTCGCCTACGCCAAGATCCAGCTCTTCGCGCATGTAGGTCTGTCCGCCATCTTCCACGATATGTGCCATCGATTTGGCTCTGCTGCCGGTAATGCGTTCTTCTCCTCTATAGAAGTGAACCGACCATTCCGGGCCTTTCTTGATCACAACGCTCAAATTGCCGCTGCGAAGAACCGCTTCCTGATCATTCTCTTCAATGACCGCATGGTCACCTTCCTGTTTGTACAATTCGAATGCAGGTCCACGATCTCTTACCCCCGCATAGTGCACCAGCTTTACACCGATGACGCCGGGCGCCGGAGAATGAAACTGCACGGTGATCAGCTGCGCATTAATGGTTGCTCCTCTACCCGGAATCGGGGCCGTGGAGGCATAGGCTGTCAACGCATCTCCTTTTACCGCAAAATCATAAGCCTGAACCGCTCCCGAAACGGAATATCCTTCCCGGATAAGCCAATTGCCGTCTGTAAATTTCATTTTTTAATCCGCCTTTCTATTTGATGAAAATTGAACTTTAAGATGTAAGCGTTATAATATCATTATACTGATCTATTTCAGGCTATTCTAACAGTATTACGTTGTTTTATAGCATAATTTTGATATAAGATGACATCACTCAAACGGCTGTTCATTCCAAGGAGGTATATGATGGATCAATCCTTTCGCCAGTTGTTAAAAGAAAGCACCGTCCACGGAAATGAACGTTTCCCGTTTGGTGCCTACTGGCATCAATTTGCCCCCGGTAACCATGTGGTAGACTCCCATTGGCATAAGGAAGCGGAAATTTTCTACGTGATCGAAGGCGAGGTTCTGTTTCAGATCGACTCGGAATATATCCCTGTCCGGGCGGGTGAAGCGATATTTATCGATGGAGGAGACCTTCACACCGGTCATGCCCGGGGCGATCAAGGGTGCAGTTTCTGTGCGATGGTGTTCGATTTCGGCATGCTTGCAAGCAGCAGCTACGATCTTGTACAGGAAGAAATGATTGTTCCCTTTCAGGAGCGAAGAGCCACCTTTCCAAGATGGATGACATCCGAGACCGATGAGCAGCTGCTTCAGCATATAAAGGAAATGACGCTGCTGTCGAAGCACAAACCTGCTGGTTATGAGGTCGCTATTAAGGGACATCTGTTTCTCATGTTATTTCAGGCCGCATCCTCTGGCCGGCTGGTCAACCGGAGCCGGAGCGAAACAGCGGATATGGTGAGAACGGAACGCTTGAAGAAAGTCATTCTCTACATCCAGAATCATTATCACCGTCCCATCCGGCTGAGTGAGCTGGCTGATCTGATCCCGATGAGCGAAGGCCAGTTCTGCCGCTTCTTCAAATCCATGACCGGGCAAACGCCCGTTGATTATATGAATTCCTATCGCGTTCGCCAGGCAGCGGAACTCCTTCGTCAGCCGGACAATAAAATATCCGACATCGCACTCGATGTCGGATTTGGGCACATCAGTTATTTTGTTCGAGTCTTTCGTAAGATCATGGACTGCACGCCTTCGGAATATCGGAAAAAATTATAATTTCGGCAGACTTGGTATGGTCTGATTGCAATCTCCCGGAAGCGGCAGGTTACGGCATACGTACTGGCCCGCGCTGTTCTCATTTGCAGCACCTGACGGAGCTGGCTGATGAACCCGCTGTTTCCAGAGCTGCCACAGCATGAATCCATCATTCGCTCTTCCCTTATTCTTGATGTAGTTCACCATCGTTTCTACATTATAATAGGACGTTGCGATATTATTCTGACCATTCATCATGTCGGCATCATATACCGTGCCTGGTGCGGCATTCAGTTGCAGGACAGCCCCGCCGGATCCCTCCGGTGCAATCTGCATGCCCATATTGATAGGTCCGTTGTATATCGCTTTATACGATTCATAGCCTTCACGCGGATCGTAATAAATACCGCCATCGTAGGACATCAGATTGATGAAGTTGATCCTGCTGCCATGATCCTTGACTACGCGATACATGGTACCGCCAAAAGGAGATCCCCATTGGACCTTGCCTTCTTCAAACGGCGTTCCTTTCACGTAATAAGCGCCCGTGGACCAACCGGCGATGGAAATCTGCAGATTCGCATTTCTTGCATGGATTTCATTATAGAGACTCGTAATAATGCCCGCGATTTCTCCATCCTTAGTGCAGCTGAACTGAGCGGCTGTTCCTTTGTTGCAGCTGCTGCCGCTGGATTCCCAGTCAATGTCGACGCCGGCAGCGCCAAGATCGAGAGCCAAATCCACTATGTTCTTGGCATTGAATCCGGACCACTGTGAACCTTGGCTGTATGACCAGCCTCCTACCGATAGGAACGCTTTCGTTCCGCGGGCTCTGAGAGATGCAATGTTGTTACGCAGATCCTGGGACTGCTGGGCTGTAAATTTACGTTGACCGTTCGGCGTCGTCGCCCCTTCCACAAATTCCAAGCCTGCAATGGCTTGATCAAACGCATAGGATCCTTGGGTATACGTGGTGTCCGGCCTTACGAATGCAAGATTGAGATGGGTGATGTAATTGGGAATGTTAGCGGTAGTCAGATCGTAGATACTGGTGTTCCAAGAGCTCGCGTAAGCGACATACATACGGTCACCAGGCAGCGGAGGGTCTACAGGAGGGTCTACAGGAGGGTCTACTGGTGGATCCACCGGGGGGTCTACAGGCGGCGTCCCGGGATTGCATGCTCCAAGGTCTTCCCATACACCCCATTGTCCAGTCGTTCCAGGCACCTCGCCCTGTGTCCACCATTTCGCTTTCCAGGCATGACTGTTGTAGGATACGATATTACCCCCGCCATACACGGCAGAACTGCTCCAAGCAGGCTCCGTACAGGCCTCAGCGGCTTGAGCATTGTACACAGGGAACATACTAAGCACCAGCAGGGCGATGAATCCGAGAATCCATCCTCTCATCGTTCTGGACAACCTTGTCATTCATCAAACAACTCCTTCGCTAATTGATTATGGTTATTAAAGCGGTTTCAAAGCTGGTGAAAGCTTCGTACCTTGCACACCTCCTAACGCAACAGATGAAATGATATGACGCACTTTAAGTGTAACTTGGCAATTTTTTGTACAACAAGGATAAGATTTACTTATTCAGGGGCAAAATCCTATATCCTGCACCTATCAGCACTTCTACGCAAAAAAAGCTGTCACACTGCGGATTACCGCGAATGAGGCAGCTCATAAAAAGAAAGCATGGTTAACCCTGACTCCGATTTAGGGTATGATGATAGCAACGTGTTATTTCTTATTGTTGATTGATCTCTTTGTGCCGCCTTGCAAACGGACATTTCGATAGTGACTCCGTGTTATCCCGCAAAAAATATTGCTTCCATTCATAGTTATCCTCCGCCCCGTAGAACTTCAAGTCAGGGTGCGGTGGTACGGGATCATATTTGGCTAACCGCTGACGAATCAATCCCTTGGTGTGTTCTGCTTGCCTTGTTCGGGCATTGAACTGCTTCAGAACCCAACGAGGCGTAAAAGCAAGCATCATGTAGGGAAAGTATCTGCTCTGGCGAAGCTCATGTGCCGGTGTGCCGCAATAAACAAAATAAGGCTCGCCTGCAAAACAAAATTCCCACAGATGATCCGTAGGCTCCTCCGGCAGATCCGTCGGCCAAGGCTCCGTATCGTATTCGGTTGTCCGGCTTAACAGCTGCCAGAACAAGCGCTCATAATATTGGGCGCCTTCCAGGCTATCGCGGCCATGCTCCGTACAGATCATGACGACAAGTGAAGTATATGGCCCGAAGTCCCTGGAGCCGAGTCCGTACTCGCGCAGCAGAGCAGCCAGCTGTTCCGCCGCGGCCTGTGATTCACCTTGATGAATAAAGCCGTATCTAAAATGATTCAGTGCATGTCCTTGCACTGCGGGAATACAAGGGAATTTGGCGTAACGGTCCGTCATTTTCTCGGTCAGCTTGGTTATCGCTTTCCGCTGCCATTCCTCCTGCAATCCATGGACAGCATCCATATCGTCCAACCTCAATAAACCGCTCATCACGAGACCCCCTCTTCTACAGCATATAAGAGTGGGTAAAAATAGGTGACTGTCTCGTGCGAAATGCACATGAATTTTGAAAAGCGTTTCCCAAAAGCTTGAACTTTCTGATATCTTAAGTAGAGAAGAAATTAAAATGACCAGGCTTATGCCTTAATTACCATAGAGAGGATTCTTTCACATTATGTCTAAACCCCTGTTAACAGATCAGATTCAAACTGCCAAACCCGCCAAAAAACCGAGGCCTTCCGCTCCACCTGTGCGCATCTTTGCGCTGGGGGGGCTTGGCGAAATCGGCAAGAACATGTACGGTGTGGAATTCAAAAATGAGATTATTATCATCGATGCCGGGCTGAAATTCCCGGATGCCGAAATGAGTGGCGTCGATTATATTATTCCGGACATTCGTTATTTACTGGATAACAAACATAAAGTAAAGGGTATGTTCCTGACCCATGGACATGAAGATCATATTGGGGCTATTCCCTATGTGCTTCGTCAAATCCAGATGCCGATCTATGGCGGGGCGCTGACCATCGGCCTGGTTCGTGCGAAGCTGGAGGAGCATCGGCTGCTGGATCAGAGTGATCTGCGCGTATTCCATGAAGACGAAACGATTTCATTCCGTCATCTTTCCGTTCATTTCTTTAGAACCACCCACAGCATTCCGGATGCCTTCGGGATCGTTGTGGAAACCCCGTACGGGCCGATCGTACATACCGGAGATTTTAAATTTGACTTTACGCCGGAGGACAAGCCTGCCAATCTGCACAAAATTCTGCATATCGGCGCACGTGGCGTCCTGGCCCTGATGGCTGACAGCACCAATAGCGAGCGGGACGGGTTTACTCCTTCTGAACGCACCGTCGGCGATTCCATTCTGCGTCTGTTCCGGGAATGTCCCGGACGGATCCTGTTTGCCACCTTTGCATCGAACGTTCATCGTCTGCAGCAGGTTGTTGAAGCTGCCATCCGAACAGGCCGCAAAATCGCCATCGTCGGCCGCAGCATGGAGAAGGTGTTTGTGATTGGTCAGGAGCTTGGTTATATTCGCGTGCCGGACGGCATGATGATTGATGTGAAAGCCGTTAATCGTTATCGCGATGACCAGGTGCTGATTATTTGTACAGGCAGTCAGGGCGAGCCTAATGCGGCACTGACACGAATCGCTTCAGGTGCCCATCGTTCGATCCAGATTCATCCGGAGGATACTGTTATCTTCTCGTCTTCGCCGATTCCTGGGAATACCCAGAACGTCAATCGCAGCATCGATCTCTTGATGCGGGCAGGAGCAGAAGTTAAATACGGCTCCATTCTCGATATCCACACTTCGGGTCACGGCTGCCGCGAGGATTTGAAGCTTATGATCAGCAGCTTGCGTCCCAAGTATTTTGTGCCGATCCACGGGGAATACCGGATGATGCTCAATCATCGTCACCTCGCCGTGCAGGTTGGGGTTGCCGACAGCAATGTTTATTTGATGAACATTGGGAATACGCTGTCCCTATTCCGCAACTATGCGCGTAAAGGCCGGAACATCCCCTCCGGAGACGTCTACATCAATAATGGAGAGCTGCGTACCCATGAGAAGGAATTGCTTGAGGAACGAGTACAGCTCGCTCACGATGGCGTTGTCATCGTCGCCATCACCATCAATCGCGAGACGCGCAAGCTGCTCTCCGGGCCGGAGCTGATTACCCGTGGGTTTGTATATATGCAGGACTCCAAGCCTCTTCTACGCAGAGCTGAAGCGATGCTGCGCAAGCAGCTGAACAAAGCCGGTGAACAGCGCGAATACAACCGGGCTGCCTGGGAACAGATGACAAACAACACACTCAACCGTTATTTTAAAAGGGAACTGGGCCGCAGCCCGTACATTATGCCTTCCATTATGGAAGTATAAGGCTCCGGTCACTCTGAGCCTTAACCGTATCTCAACATAAAAGGGTGGATCCAAGGTCATTTGAACCTTCGGATCCACCCTTTCTTCAGATATTAGAAAGTATACACTTCAAAGCATGTCCTACCTGATATCGCAAGAAAAAAATCATCTAAACGCGGTCTTCAGCCTTAGTCCGCAAGCTCCAGCCCTTTCGTTTCCTTGCCAAGTACGAGTACGCCGAGCGCACCGATCAGGATGGTCACGAAAAACATCACGAAAATGAATTCGATCCGGGTGCCATTTTGCTTCAGCACCCCGACGAGCAGCGGTGCAATAACGCCGCCGATCCGTCCAAACGACGTTGCTAGCCCAACCCCCGTTGAACGAACCTTCGTCGGATAGAGTTCCGGACTGTAGGCATATAAACCTCCCCATGCTCCCAGATTAAAGAATGACAAGGAAATGCCTGCTGCCAGCAGCGAACCTTCCGTGTTGGCGTAACCAAACCAGATTGCGCTAAAGGCCGTAAGCACCAAATAGGTAACCAGAACGAATTTCCGTCCAAACTTTTCTATAAAGTACGCGGCCGTAAAATAACCCGGCAACTGGGCAAGCGTCATAATCAACACATACTGAAAGCTTCGGACCAGACTGAACCCTTTATCGACCATGACGGTCGGAAGCCACAGGAACATGCCGTAATACGAGAATACGACCGTAAACCACAGTACCCACAGCATAATGCTCGTACGCCGATGTTCAACCGACCAGACCGAAGCCACTCGCTGCCCGAAGGTCAGCTTAGGGGCAGCCTTTGCTTTCTGCTCAAGATATCTTGGCGAATCCTCGATGGCACGCCGCAGATAGAGCGCATAAAAAGCAGGCAGAGCTCCAATAACAAAAGCAGCCCGCCAGCCGTAATCCGGGATGACAAAGTAAGCGATGAGCGCGGATAGTATCCAGCCTGCCGCCCAGAAGCTTTCCAACAGCACAACCGCTCTTCCCCGTTCATGAACCGGCATGCTTTCTGATACCAGCGTGGATGCAACGGGAAGCTCTCCGCCAAGTCCGAAGCCGGCAATAAAGCGCATCAAGCACAGCATGATAAAGCCGGTAGCCAGCGCGGAAAGACCGCTCGCGATCGAGAATATGAGCAGCGTCCACAGCAGAATATTTTTCCGTCCATATTTATCAGCCAAGAATCCAGCCATGGCCGCGCCGAATACCATTCCGATCGATGTGGTACTTGTCAGAATCCCTACCTGCTGCGAGCTCAGCGACCATTCGGCTGCCAATGCCGCGACAACAAACGAAATCATTCCGACATCCATCGCATCAAACATCCAGCTGGCACCCGCACTGATCAGCAGCTTGCGCCGCTTCGGCTCTTTTAACAATTGCATATTGCCCATGTTGGCCGCCCCCTCTCCTATATCTTTCTATAATGTAGAGCGAACCATACGTCTGGTCAAGCTAGATTATGCTGAGCGGCAGAATTACCTTTATGGTCGTTCCCTCATGAAGCTTGCTGGATACATGAACCTGTCCCTTGTGGTCCTCGATCATTTTTTTGCTGATCATGAAGCCCAGGCCATTGCCTTTCTCCTTCGTGGTGAAGAACGGTTCCCCGAGACGAGAGAGGATTGCTTCGGGAATCCCGCAGCCGTGATCCGTAAAATGGATGGCCACAGTATGGTCATCGCTACTCTCCAGCCGAATGGTCAACTCCCCGCCCCCCGGCATGGATTCCACGGCATTTTTAATAAAATTGATGAACACCTGCTTCAGATGATTCACATCACCCTCGACATTGGCCTCTCGCTCTCCGAAATCCTTTATAATCTCGACGTTATGTATGATGGCCTGCGTATTTAATAGAGTAATCACTTGGTCCAGGAGCTGCCGGATATCGGCACGCTCGAATTTCACGCTTTGCGGCTTCGCCAAAAACAGAAGCTCACTTACGATCATCTCGATCCTTTCGATCTCCGAGGAGATAATATCAAAATATTCATCCTTCCGGCCGGCGCCGGAGCGAATGAGCTGCACGAACCCTTTAATGGAAGTCATGGGGTTACGGATTTCATGGGCGATCCCTGCCGCAAGTTGACCGGCCATGGACAGCTTATCGGACTGGATCAGCCGCTCCTCTTCTTGATGGGCGGCCTTTTTCATATCGGTAATATCCGTAAAATGTGCCACATAGCCAAGTGTTCTTCCTTCCCTGCTACGGGCTGTGCTTAGCATACAAGATACCCACCTGATATCGCCTTGTTTATGTATCAGTCTCTTCTCCATTTGCAAAGAAGCGGTCTTACCCGACATTAGCTTCTCCATCCCATCTTTGTCCTTATTCACATCTTCCGGATAAATCCAATCGTAATAGGGATGGTGCAGACACTCTTCCGCCTCATACCCCAGCATGACGCAAGCAGCGGGATTAATTGTGATAATGTTCCCCTCTGAATCGATGAATACGGTTCCAATCGGCGCTACTTCAATCGCTTGGACCATAAAATCATAGCTGAGACGTTCACTATTCATCATCGTTTGGAGATCCTCCTGTCTTTCATTGTTCAATCGTTTTACATATTTCGAGATATCGGTTTGCTTCTCCTTTCCTCTCGCCTATTGAAAAATATAAATAAAGCAAACCAAAGGATAATTTGGACATGGGGCGAATATATTGTGATGAGGTTTCTAATTTTTGGTGGCAATTCCAGCGCTATTCTAGTGAAACTGAGAGAAAATGGTTTTTTTGACTTGAACGCTATGGCTTTTTCGTTTATTGTGAGAGAAAGCAAGTCATTTACAATTGCTAGTCGTTAGGACCGTTAACAAAGGAGTTTGCGAGTATGTACACGGAACAAGATATTTGGATTGTGCTTACAGGCACGGGCACCTGGTTCAGCAGAATGATCCAATATTTCACGAAGGCCCCACTCAACCATGCATCCATCGCGTTTGATTCCGAATTACGCGAAGTGTACAGCTTTGGGCGAAAGAAGGCGAACAACCCGTTTGACGGCGGTTTAGTTCGCGAGAATCTACGCGACCCCTTCTTCTACACTTCGGAATGCGCGGTATATCGCTTCCGCGTTAGTAATGAAGACTATCAACGCATGCACAACCTTGTCAAAGAGATGATGCGTGATCAGGACCGCTACAAATATAATCTGCTAGGGCTGCTGGGTATATTGTTTCGGATTCATATTGATCGTGACGATGCTTTCTTCTGCTCCCACTTTGTTGCTACGGTGCTGGAGCAAGCAGGCCTGCGGCCTGTGAACAAGCCTTGTCATCTTGTAACGCCGGAGGATTTCTCCCATTCATCGCAGTTGAATGAAGTCTACCGTGGACCTCTCCACGGGTATCTTGCTCAAGACATGACATCCCCGCTATCCCCATCACCGACGTTTACTCCTGTGACAACGAAAGGCCGCGGCAAGTTCTTCAGATTCGGAAAAACGGGTTAATACTGAAATATGTTGCTATCATATAGATATGTTTCTCTGATACCTTGGAAAAAAGCAGCCGGGCTCTCACGAGGCCACTGAAAAACTAATGTTTTTGAAAAAATCAAGAAATTTGGGGGATCAAAAATGTCTCCCTAAATACGAAACGAGCCTTAGAAGCGATTCTGGAGGCTCGTTTTTTTCTGATATTTTATTATTTTTAGAAGAGCGGCTTTTTCAGTGGCCTCACTCTCACCCGGCTGCTTTTTTGTATGTTCCTCGCGGGGGTAACCCCCTGCGTCATGTTTAGCATTAAGCGGATGGAGTCTGGTCCGACGTCTGCTCCAGCACCGTCTTTTCGACCACAGCGGGGCTAGATTCGATAGTAGATTCTGCCAGCTTTTCCTGCTCCATTTTCTTACGCTTACGTTTGCGGTTAAAGTACACACCGATCAACAGAAGCGGAATGGCAATAAGCGCAATATATAACGATACATCCTTAACCATACCTTCTGCCGCGTTACCGTACAGGTAAAACAAGGTACCTATAACATAAAACTTGGTTGCTCTGCCTATAGCGGCATAGGCAAGAAGTCTCCATAACGGGAAGTTCAAACACCCCGATAGAATCGTGAACACCTTAAAGGGTACCGGCGTAAAAGAACCAATCAATATAGCGGCCTCGCCGTTTTTCTGGAACATGTTCGTAGCAGCGTCAATCCACTCTTTTTTCAAAATCTTATATAGTACCGACTTCCCAAGCAGCTTTCCGATTAAATAACCCAGCGGCGTCCCCAGCAAGCACCCGATAAAGCCATATGTTGCGAGCCACAGCGCATTCTGCGGATGCATGATGCTTAGCGAAACTTGCAGAAAAAAGGCGGGAACCGGAAAAATTACAGCATCTGCAAACGAATGAATAAACAATCCCCATGGACCAAACTTGATCAAAAAATCCAAAATGTCCTGAAACATGTCTCAACCCCTAAACATTTTCTTCCTGTTTCTATCAGACCCTTTATAAAGTATAGCACATAATTATACTGGAAAGGACCTAAGCCGCTCCTATCCCTGCGGAAAAAACGCGTAAAACGAAGCATGCCTTTGCTCCTATACACTATATGCAGCAAGTTCAACTAACAACAAAAAAACCTTTCTTCTTGGAAGAAAGGTTTGGGGTCACTCTCTGCAAGCCGAATTTCATCCATGAATAAGCTTGCAAAAAAATGTATTTTGTTTAATTTGCAGATAAACTGCGGTGCGCGGAGTGTCTTGTCGGACCTACAAATTCATTCAGCGGGAAGCCATTCGAGATGGCTTGGGTAATGAATGCCTTCGCTTGCTGTACCGACTCGCGAACGGTTAAGCCTTTGGCAAGATTAGCTGTAATGGAAGCGGATGACGTGCAGCCCGCGCCATGGGTGTACTTCGTTACAATGGTATCAGCCTCGAACCATTCAAAGCTGTCTCCGTCATAGAGCAGGTCCATCGCTTTGCCTTCGCGGATCTTGCCTCTATCTTTAATCAGCACATTCTTCGCGCCGCGCTCATGAATAATGGCCGCAGCCTCCTGCATTTGATCCAGTGTTGTAATCGGGCCGGACTTAGCCAGTTGGGACGCCTCGAACAGATTTGGTGTTACCAGATCGGCGCGCGGGAGAAGGAACTCCAGCATCGCTTCCGTATTTTCCGGCTGCAGCACTTCATCCGTGCCTTTGCAGACCATCACCGGATCGATGACAATCCGTTCCAGATTATAGCGGTCGATATACTGGGACACGAGCTCGATGATCTCTACGGATCCGAGCATGCCGGTCTTCATCGCGTCGATGCCAATGCCCTCGAGCACGGTTTTCAACTGTGTTTCTACAATATCTAGCGCCACCGGGAAAACCTGATGGTCCCATGTCTTTGGTTCCATGCAGACAATCGTGGTCAGTGCGGTCATACCGTATACGTCAAATTCCTGAAACGTCTTCAAGTCAGCCTGGATGCCAGCGCCGCCACTCGTATCCGAGCCCGCTACTGTTAGTGCTTTTCGTATCGTCATGTTCCATGTTCCCTTCGCTTGTAAAATGATTACTCTATTATAAGAAAAACTGGGATTGGCGTCTATTCATTGATCGCGTATTCGCAGATGTCGAATCGTAGTCTATTCAAAGACGAATTCTGAGCTGATGCAACACTCCGCATGCGGATTGTCCTTCCGATCGCTGTTGCCCCCAGATTCCTTTGAATCACGATTTATATCGTTGGAATCTGGGGGCAAAGGCGAACGCTGCACTTCTACAGAACAATTCCGCCTGCTCCGTTGGAGCATTTCTTTTAAGCCCTTAAAGAAAAATTCACTTGCGACTATTCTCAGATGGCGAATTCTGAGAGTTATACATCACTCCGCATGCGGATTGTTCTTCCGATCGCTGATATGAACGAGACCTGTCAAATAGCAGTTTGTAACTCCCTTGTTTTCCCAATCCCCTTTATACAAGAGGGGGTGAAAAAACTGAACTATATAAACTGAACTTTTGATTTACAGACGGATGCAAAGGCGGTCAATAGTCTCCGTCCGGTGGATATTGACTCGTC
>NZ_JAGGRD010000053.1:0-91616 GCF_018613005.1 Paenibacillus sp. ISL-20 | reverse complement strand
TTTGCATACAGGCCCTAGTAAACGAAGAATTAAGAAAAAGATATGAGGAAGTATATGAAAAGATAGAAATTCAAAAGGTTATATTAATGAAGGGGTTAATAAAACCTTCTGGGTTGAAAGATAAGATAGATGAAGCAATAACACAATCATTTGCGGAAGATAAGAGGAATATCCTTAATTTATTGGTATCTCTAAAAGAACAAATAAATGACAGTAATTTTGTTGCATATAGCCATGTCATATACAAAAAAATATTTGATGAAAAGGTAATAGCATTTCTAGAAACTGATGATACTAAAAATCAAATAATAGAATACATCGAGCAATACGATAATTTAGTAACTAACTCAGCGTTTCTGAAAAGAGAATTTAATCATTATAATGCTTCGGTAGTTCAAAAGAATTTAAGTGACAATGGTTTTTTTAAAGCAAACCATACAATTAATCTAATTATTAATGGTGAAAAAACAGAAATAAATGATGCAAAAACTCTGTCAAAGAAAATTGAAGAGGAAAAAGAAAGAATTTTGAATGATAGCACATTAAAATCAATGTTTAATGCAATAGAGAAAAAAATAACTAATGCTCAATTAAGAGAATTTAGAGAATACTTAATTGAAAATCCTGATATTTTAACAGAGTTAGGCGATTTGAATGCCCTCAGTAAAAAGCTGTGGATATCATATTTAAAAGATAATAAAGAATCTTATGAAAATCTTCTATCCGAATATACTAAAGGTCAGCAAATGATAAAAGAAATAACTGAGATTGCTAAGAAAGAAAGGACGGATTGGGAGAATGTAATTGATATTTTCAACAGACGGTTTTATGTACCTTACAGACTAAGTATTACTAATAAAGAGGACATTATATTAAAAGATGAATTACCCAGTATAAGCTATTTATTTAAAGATAGGGAAGATAACGCTGAGGAAGTAAAAGAAGACCTATTGTTGAAAGTATTAAGTCAAGGGGAATCAAGGGCGTTATATCTGTTAAACATAATTTTTGAAATACAATCTAGAAACAAACAAGGCATTAAAACTCTTTTTATTATTGATGACGTTGCGGATTCTTTTGATTACAAAAACAAGTACGCGATTATTGAATATTTAAAAGAAATTTCAGAGCATAGCTTGTTTAGTTCAATTATATTAACACATAACTTTGACTTTTTTCGAACTGTGCAAGAAAGAGTGTGCCAAAATAAGTGGGATAACGCTTATATGGCAATCAAAGAAAAAGAATACATACATCTGGAAAAAATTCAACATAACTACATAAAAGATCCTTTTAAAAACTGGAAGGCAGAATTGAAAACAAATCAAGCGAAACTAATTGCTTCAATTACCTTTGCTCGTAATGTAGCGGACTATATTGGTGACGATGTATCCCAAAATAAGCTAACTTCTATTTTACATATTAAGCCTGAAACTTTCGCTCTCACACTTAATGACTTACAAGATATTTACAAAAGTGTTTTTAGAGACTTAGAAACACTTGTGTTTGACAATCCCAATCAGAAGATCATAGAGATGATATTTGAGCATACAGATAGGTATGTTGAAGAAGACATAGAAGTTGGAATGAATTTAGAAAATAAGATAGCTTTATCTATTGCTATAAGGTTGAAAGCCGAGATATACATGATTTCCAAAATAAATCATAATGAGTTTGTAACAAGAGGGAGTAATCAAACGGGGAAGTTATTTGGCAAGTTTAGAAAAGATTTTCCTGAACAACAGGAGATTATTCAAATATTGGGCAGGGTTAATATAATGACCCCTGAGAATATTCACCTTAATTCTTTTATGTATGAGCCGATTCTTGACATGTCCGATCACCACTTAAAGCAACTATATATTGAAGTGAACGAGTTATTAGACAAAGAAGGTTATTATGATCTGATGGTTGCGGCAACTTTTGAAAATTAATATCTTGATTAAAAATCTTATTTAGCTTGTTGAAAGTATCATTTACATCAAACAATCACTACGTTCTACTATATATTAAGTTACAATCAGAAGAAGTGGTTGTTGCGATCATTTTAATAAGTTATAGTGGCAGTTTGGGCTTATACTTGCAGCGAAGGTTACACATTCGGCCCTGCAATAGGCTGCTTCCGTTTTAGGCTGTTCCTGACAACACTGAAACGGTTATCGCTGACAAATTAGTTTTAGGTAAGGGAATATTGAATAAGGAGAAATTATTTTACTATAGTTTGAATATCAGCATGAGAAATACAGAGACCATGTTACATGATTAGATTAGTTTGTGTTAATGATTGATTGTAGTCAATCTAACAAAAGAAGTGAATATAGGTAGCAACGAAATTGTTTGCACTATATTCAGCAGAACATGACAGGGTTTGAATAAAGGAGGATATACATATATTTTGAGATGGTAAAAACACTTATAATTTGATATGATAAACGTATAAAATCTCATACAAAAAGTGAGTGTTATATAGTGATCGTCTATGCCGAACCCGACCAGTTCCATGCGGTTCAGGAAGCATTCAAAGCCGCTGGTATTACGGAATTTACCGTTGCCGAGCTTACCATGCTGGCTCAGAATTTTGTCACCTTACCGGAAGAAGGACAGGTACAGTTCGAGAAGCTGATCGATGCTCTGGAAGACCTCGAGGATGTTCAGCAGGTATATCACAACGTAGAATTTGAGGAATAGTTAAGTAACGATTGATATCTTACTACATTAAAAAAACATCGTATTCAGGAATTCCTGAGTACGATGTTTTTTTGTTTTTTGGCGATTTATTTTAGCTACGGTAAGCAGCCAGAACATCAGCTTAGTTGTCGGCTTGAACCATAATCACTTCGGCGGAAGTGAATGCGGGTATGGACATGGTCATGATCGGGGAGTGGAAGACCACGATTTTCATGCCGGGTTCCAGCTTCTCGTCGGGATTCAGTCCAATCACTTGAGTATCCTTGGAGATGTTGATGATGATATCGTTATCCGTGGATTGATCTGAACCTACATTGATATACAGTTGATCCTTAGAAGTGCGTTCGGATGCAGTTATCGTGCCTTCGACTTTGGGCGCTGAGGTATCGGAGACCACGATCTTATCTGCATGCGGCAGGGCAGGGTAAATCACGGATACGTATTCAGCTTCGATTCGCAGACCCGATTTCAAAGCTTCAGCTGTTAATGGTTTGCCCTCGGCATCTACAATCTTTGTGTCGCCATCAACAGCGAGCACGATGTATTCGAGGTCACCTGCTTTAACTGGTTTACCGGAAACGCTAATTCTTCCATCCTTCATTTCTGTAAGGATTCCGTCAATGCCGGCTACTTGCTCCTGATCGTTATTCTCGGCATCCGCGTTGACCCGAATATAATTCGTTGTTGATTGAGGCGGCATACTTAACGCAACGGCAGGTCCATAGAAGGAACGAATGCTCATGCCGGTTTTCAGGTCGCTTGCTTTCATTGTGTTGCCATTTTGATTGATGATTTTTGCTTTTGGATCCAGATGAAGCAGAATGGTCTCTTGGCTGTTGTTGTACAGATTGGTTCCCTCCACAAGGATACCTTGCTTGTTAACCTCGGAGATAGTTCCATCTATAACGGCAAAGTCGTGATCCTGAACAATAATCGTAAGCGCCGAACCTTGAGCGGGTAAGCTCTTTGTTATGTTTGGGCTATAGAAAGCTTTTATCGCTTTGTTTTTATCCACGATCGTTTGCAGCTGGACCTGGTTCCCTTGGGCATCGATGATTTTAGTATCTTTGGATACGGAGAGCCTGATTTCTTGTTGATCGGTTGCTGCCAACCCCCGGCCGGTTACGGTAATCCAAATGCCTGTTTTGTCATTTACGAAGTCCGTTATGTAGCCCATCGTTCCAGGCACGCTCTTCTTCACCTGGTTCATGATGTTACCTTGTCCCGTATGGGCTGAAGCAGGAGGGACGTCCTGTGCATTCGCTGCTATCGGCAGTGCCGCCATCGCTAGAACTGTAGCGGTTGTTAGTACTTTGTAGATTTTTTTCATGGTAGTATCCTCCAAATGTAGATTATCCTAGAACGCTAGGATTCAGCTAAGTCTTATCATGAATTGGTAAAATGTACTTGCTGCTATATATCCATAGACGGACGGGACGTGCTAATGTTGCACAGAAGATGAAAAATCTCTTGTGAGCATCGTGGCAGTCCAAAAATAAAAAGATCGCCCGATGCTGCGGGCGATCTTGGGGAGCATAATGATTATGCAGAAATGATTAGGCTTTTGTCCGTCCAGGGGTGCGAATAAGCAGGGCCAACACTGTAATAATTGCTGTAAAAAGAAAGATCATATTAAATCCATGCTGAATGCCAAAGGAATCGGATACTTCTCCGATCAAGAGTCCAACAACGGCACCTCCCAAACCAGAGGCAACGTAGATGAGGCCTTGCAGTGACCCGGCCTGCTTCGTGAGTTTCGAAGCAATGCCCTGAGCCGTCGGGAACAATACGGAGAGGGCAAGTCCGAACAGCATCATCAGATAGCTGGCGTTCACAACCAGGACCCGCCCGAGAATCAAGGCTAGAAAAGCGAATACGGAGAATCCGATCAAGGTGCGTCTTTCGCCAAGCTTGTAGATGATGAACCCGCCCACGAAACGTCCAATGGTAAATAAGAAAGCAAAGCTGGCAATGATATACGCTGCCGTTGAGGCTTTCTGCGCCGCGTCCATCCCGGCTATGTCCAGCGACGTATAGAAGATAGGGAAGAAATTCAGGAATCCGGCTTCTGCTGCAACATAGAACAAAATGAACAGAATGACGTATAAGATTTGGCGATCCTTAAACAATCTTGCAACCGACATCAAGCTGACTTTATCTTGTCCTTCGGAGACGACCTTCCGTTCCGGTTTAAACATCATAAGTCCAGCCAGAATGAGGGCAATCACAACGGCTACTCCGATATAGAACATCCGCCAACTGATGTTGTGAGAGAAAATCGCATTCAGTACGAGCGGAGTAACAATCATTCCAACTCCGAATAACGCGTTGGCTAGGTTGAACACCACGCCGGATCGTTCCTTGAAGAAGGTGGGGATCAGCGTCGCAACAGAGACGGTCATGGAGCCGATACCAACACCGACAATCAGATAGAATCCGAGAAAGAAGGCCACGGCATAGGAGGAGCCGGTTCCGATTAAACCGAGAATCATCAGAACCGTACCGAAGGTCATGACAATCTTGATGCCTTTACGGTCTGCGAATATACCGGCCACAAGGCTTGCCAGCAAAAATCCTACTTGAAAGACGGATACCATAACGCCGACTTGGCTGAGATCCAGATTGATATCGGTCTGGACCTTCTCCAGAATGAGACCCTTGGTGTTCTGAATTCCGCCGAGTACAAACATGGTAGCAAAGATGAGAAAGTAAATAATGGGGCGCTGTATTTTTTGCATGCTAGTTCATTCCTTTCTCTCGATAGGTTTGTATGGCTTCAAACAGATCATCCGCAGCCCAGCCGTAACAGTAGTACAGCAGTTCATCTGCGGCACTACGCTCACCGGCCTTCACGGCCTCGATCAGATTCTGAGGAGAGATGTTCCACATCTGAATTCCGCTATAGATACGCGTATCGGGGGCGGATAGATTTCGCACCTTGTTGTTCTGATCAGCGACAAATTGAATAGGGAACCCTTCTCGCTTAAACGTCTCATAGGACAGGTCGTACGGAAGCTCAAAGAATCTTTTAAAAGCTCGGAATGCACGTTCCTGTTCCTCTGCAGTATCCGCTAAATAATGAATCAGTCCTTGTACGTCCGCACCGCCGCCCAACTTATGATACGGAAAATGTTTCAAGGCGGGCGCAAACTTCGTGATGCTTGCATAATCCTGACCGAGCATCCAGCTGTAAGCAGGAGGCCAGAGATCCAGCCACAAGGTAAAGTCTTCGTTTACTTTCCTTACGCGATCGATGAGACGTTCCACGAAACCGGTTACGCTTCGTTGACGAAACGTGATCCATTCTTGTATAAGCTCATGGTTTTGGGCAAACGTTACGGTCTCCTCGAATTTTTTCTCTGCAATTAGGGAGGTCCATTGTCTCAGCGTATCCTTGAGGGCGCTTACATCAATGTGCTGTTTCAGCATTTTTTTCTCGCAGTGCGGACAGAAGCAAGTCAACAATCCTTTCGGGTTCACTTCTTCGCCGCCCCAATCCGGATACCGGATGCGATCAATCATGTAAGTGGTGTATCCGTAACGCTTGCGCAAGTCGAGCAATGCTGTTTCCCAGAAGCCGATGACATCAGGGGCATTGGGACAGAGCCAGTGAGGTATGACTTGTCCATCCATATCTGTAACTAGGTTGTTGGCGAGCAAACGGCCTTCAAAATGGCCATTTAAAATATTCAGCCACGGAATAATCTCGTACTCTTCGTCCTGCAGTGATTCTTTAATCATCATCAAAGGGTCCTGATCCGGGCTGAGGGTGAGTTCTCTTCGCTGATCAAGTCCAGAGCCCTCATAAGAAGGTAGGATGGCGTGCATCGTTCCCGTACCGAATACAACTTCGTGCACGGCGTTTCGCGGTAAACGGCCAACAGGGTTCGGATTTCGTTCGAAAATGGTATTAACTTCAGGGAAGATGTAACGGACATCCTTCAGCTTACGAATATAAGACATAATCTGCGGTATACCTTCGTCTACAATATCATGCGGGTGCAATTGGATTCCTGACATTTTATAATCACGCTCCTGTTAGTAGAGTTGTTTGTCATTCATATATTGAAGTGACGGGTAAGCTTGCTTTAAGCCCAGAATGGCTATGCCTTGCAGTGCCGATTGATGCTGTAGGGTTGATATCTCGATCGTAACATCGGTCACGTCCGTAGTGTGGAGCCCCACTTTGGCATTCAATCCTTCGAGCGAGAGGGATTGCGTTAATCCACCCATAAGCAGGATCTTCTCCGGATTGAGCAGGGAAATAATATTCAGAATGCCCAGGGCCAAATGCTCCTCGAATCTAGAAACCAAATGACGTGCCTGGATATCTCCCTCCACAGACATCTCAAATACTTCTTTAGCCGTAAGCTTCTTATCGAAAATCTTAAGCGCAGCAGCTTCCAAACCGGAACCGGAACATATAATTTCAAAGTGTCCCTTGTCCGATGGGGTATACAAATGATGCTGCTGAAACAGCATGTAACCAATTTCACCTGCTGCGTTTCTTGCACCTCGTATCAATTTGCCGTCAATCAGAATAGCGGAACCCAGCCCGGTTCCAATGCCAATGAGCACGGCAGAGTTTAAATTCTGGAGCGCGCCGGCATACATCTCGCCGACAAGCGCAGCTCGCACGTCGTTCTCAACGGTAACGGGTACCTGAAATACGTTGCTAAAGTACTGCCTTAGATCAATGTTCTTCCATTCCGGCAAGTTGGGAGATCCTTCAAGGACCATGCCGCAGGATGGATCAACGATTCCGGGAGTGGCAATACTTATGAATGCAAGGCGGTTGGCCGGCTGTCTGGTAGATTCAATGAAATCTTTGATGTCGGTTGCCATATGGTCTAGAAATTCCCGGCTTGACTGATGCTTATAAGTAGCAACGGTATGCTTAGCGATGCATTCGCCGGCCAGATTGAATTGTCCGAAATGGAGGGTAGTCCCCCCAAGATCAACGGCGATACCGAAGGCGGCGTTCTTGGCAAAATGAAGTCTTGTGCCGCGTTTGCTTAAATCGGCGTCATCCTTCTCGTCAAAAATTAACTTCTCCTCAATGAGTGTCTTGACGATATCGGACACGGTTGCCTTGGTTATCCCGGTCTCTTTGGCAATGTCGGTCCGGGCTATAGGTCCCATATCTTTAATGGTGTTGAGCACAATCTCTTTGTTCATCCTGCGAATCGTGCTGGGCAAATGTACTTCCATTGTGTGCGATCACTACCTTCCTCTTTAAACACTCTGCTCTTTAAGTTTAATAAATAAACTTAAAAGAGACGAATATGTGAGATACCCAAAACGTTTATGAAGATTTAATATTGGAAACCTCTATTTAAGTTTATAATATATCCTTAATGAAACCGGTGTCAATGGAAATTCATTAAACAATAAATGGTTGCCGACTGGATCGCGTTTAAGTCGTCGCATATCTGATACCATATTGTTGGAGGATCATGTTATTGATGAAAAAGACGAGGGGGTAGCGCAGTGAAGGAAGAAACGCTGCTTCAGCTATTGGACGAGTTGAATCAGCAATAAACATTCTATCTTTATTGCTGCAGATTTTCCGTCACGGATTACAGACTATAGTTAAGAATATCTATAGGGAGTAGGGCTGTCCATTTGGACGGTTTTATCTCCCTATACAACCTCCAAAGGTTTAAAGTTAACCAGGGTAGAAGAATTCTTAAGCTTTTGCTTATATCATGAAGGCATGCATTTTGATAAAATGAAATCGATTCTCAGCCAAAATAACCGGGAATTTGACATATTATGAAGGAGTCTCATAATTTAGGGCGAATATATTCGGAGTAGTCTGTAAAGTGAAAGAGGGTGACCCGGCGTTATCAAGAAAGATCTGCATATACGGCGAATCGCATTTGCCTCTGTATTGAAGTGTGAGGAATGAGGACACTTAAATACAACTTGAAGAGGAGTTAGGCAAATGGATATCGTTACCGAAAGATTAGTGATTCGCGAGTTTGAACCAGAAGATTGGCAGGATGTTCTGCAGTATACATCCGATCCGGTGGTGATGCATTACATGCCTGAGCCGGTTCATACGGAAGAAACAGTAAAAGAATTTCTTGCGCAGAACAAGGACGGTAAAGCTCATCATTATGCGGTTATGCTGCAGGAAGATCAGCATGTGATTGGTCACATGGTGTTTCATCCATGGTTCGGCGAACATACGTATGAAATCGGCTGGGTGTTTAATTCGACCTATCATGGTAGGGGGTTTGCCACGGAAGCCGCCAGAGCTTTGCTTCAGCACGGCTTCGAGGTATTGGGGTTGCATCGAATCATTGCGACATGCCAGCCCGAGAATACACCCTCGTACCGGGTGATGGAGAAGCTGGGCATGAGGAGAGAAGGCTATTTTCAACAGTGTATCCCTCGTGGCGATATTTGGTGGGATGAGTATTCCTATGCTATGCTAAAGTCTGAATGGCGTACTATTTCATAGTTCTGATGTTTTAACATGCTGTGCCCAATGTATCTCTCATAACAATGAGGTGCATTGGGCTTATTTTTTCTGAAATCTGTGAATAAGGGCGGCTTGCTTAGAACGGATGCCTTAGCTAGATTAAGATTGGGCTTGGAGGTGCAACATGATGCGAAATATGCCGGCAGGCAGAAGAAAGCGTATGGTGATTCGAGTTATGCTGGGACTAGTTGGAATCCTGTTGATTTATACGATATATGTGGGCAGCACCATTTGGAACTACGCACAAAGAACAGTAAATATCCCGGCTGATGCAGCAATAGTGCTGGGGGCTGCTGTATGGGAGGGGGAGCCTTCGCCTGTTTTTCGGGGACGCATCGATCATGCACTATGGCTGTATGATCGTCAGTACGTAGACAAGCTGATATTTACAGGGGGACGTAGTTCGGAGGATGAACTTGCTGAATCGGAAGTCGCCAGGCAGTATGCCATCAAGCACGGTGTTCCAGAGAGCGATATCCTTATCGAAACGGCTTCGAGGATCACCGAGCAAAATCTGCATTATGCCAATAAGGTAGGAGATTCAGCAGGGCTGTCCTCCTACCTTATTGTAAGTGACCCGCTGCATATGAAGCGGGCGATGATGATGGCAGAAGATTTGGGGCTGGAAGCCAATCCTTCACCCACATCCCGGAGTGCGTATCAGAGCCTGAGAAGCAAAGTCCCTTTTTTAATCAGAGAAGTCTTTTATCATATCGGTTATCAACTGGTTGCACCATTCCGATAAAGGGTCTGCCCAGAGGAAGGCCGTGTCCTATTACAGATTCTTGAGATCGTTCGCAAGCATCTGATGGCTCTCCTTGTCGGTTACCCTATCGAGATACCTTGTCGCGTTTTCTTTGGACGCCATAGCTTGCTCCTTGTTTCCCAGGACCAGATAGGCACGGGCTTCCGCTTCATACCCGTAACCTATATAGAATGGTTCGAGGCTTGCCGATGATCCGACAATGATGCAGCGCTTGGCATAACGCAGTGCTTGTTCGCCTTGACCCGCTACCGCATACACTCTGGAGAGCTGCCAATATCCAATGGAAAGGTTGCGCTGTGTATGATCTTCAACCCGTGTCCAGTGCCAAAACGAGCTGTGACATATGTGAATCATGTTTTCTTCGTCTTCCGGTGTACGTTGTTTGTTCTCCAAGATATCCCATACCTGATTGAAGCAGTCCATCGCAAATTGTTTATGTGTTTTTGGTTCCTGATTGTCCATGCCTTTTCCTCCGATAATATGTATGCGTTATAAAGCCGGTAAATGGATCGTAAAGGTTGTCCCGTGATCAGGTATGCTCTCTACGTTCATCGTTCCGCCATGATTATGAATAATGTTCTTAGTAATCATCATTCCGAGTCCCGTCCCGGTGTCTTTGGTTGTAACAAAAGGCTGTCCCAGGGATTGGATTTGCTCCTGCGTCATTCCAACCCCTTCATCCTGCACGATAATTTGAACCTCTTGAGCGTTGTGCAGAATGTCCAGGGTAATGGTGCCACCTTGATTCATCGCTTCCATGGCATTTTTCAGCAGATTGATGAATACTTGCTTAAGCTGGTTGACTTCACCCTGGACGAAGATCGGTACCCTCGGATAATGAGGGATGATCTCAATATTTTTGAGGGCTGCTTGAACCTTCATAAGCGTAATGATCTGTTCCATAATGGCATAGACGTCGATGGGTCCGCTGACGTGAACGCCCTGCGGTTTCGAAAGTACCAGGAGTTCATTGACAATGAGCTCGATGCGTTTGAGCTCCGATTCAATGATTTCAAAATAAAGCTCGTTGCTGCGCTCCGCGGATCGCAGCAACTTCACGAATCCATTAATCGAAGTTAATGGATTCCGAATTTCATGGGCAATGCCGGCGGCTAACTGGCCGGCGGTGGTCAGCTTCTCGGATTGCATCACACGATCCTCTTCCATCAGCTGCTCTGTGATGTCTTTGAAGATCCCGACCGCCGCCTTCTCGCCTTCATAATTGATGATTAACGTGAACCCGGTGACCATCTTCTTTTGTCCGTCCAGACAGCGTATCAGATAATTGAAGCTTCCGAGCTCTCCACTTTCGGCATACCTTGCCCTTCGTTTGAATAGCTCGTTATGGTATGATACGTCAACGATCACATCAGTTGATATCCCCAGGATGTCACGGGGATGAGCTGCGTTAATAAGCCTGAGTGCCGCTGAATTAACATAGTGCACAATGCTTTTCTTGGTTATGAATACGGAGAGGGGAAGCCCCTCCAAAAGCTGCAGAAATGAATTTTCATCCTCATTAAGCTTTTGTTCCTTCAGCTCAAGCTGCTTCATTAGTTGTCTCAGCAAGGTTCGATCTTCGAATTGTACCAAATAGTCACGGCGACTTTGCTCGAGGTCCTGCTTAACGCTGATACGTACACTGAGGTATACTTCACGATCGGATGGATGGTGGTAAATATATTCAAACTGGGTTATGGATTGCTGATGATCTTGAGCGGCACTCGCGTTCTGAACCACTTGATTGAATAATTCGCGGAAGCTGTTTTCTTCTTGCGGCGCCCCGGCAGTTAACTCCTGCTGTGTGTATCCCAATAGATCACATAGTGCCGAATTCACCTTGAGAATCGTTCCATCAAGCGATACCATTGCCATTCCGATTACAGATTGTTCAAAGGCAAAATCATGATTAGGGCTGGAATAGGGTAGCACTGCAAATCTCCTTTCAAAATTCTGGGAGGATTGAATGTACCCATATTATAAGTGGGTCGAAATCATTCATCAATCCTTTAAAGCGATAGATCTAAGCAGGAATTTCATACTTTCGCATAAATATCTGCATCATCCATCACATTTGTCCTGAATTGAAAGTGTGCATGCCCCATAATATGAATCTTTCAGCTTAAGAATGGCAAAGCAGCGAGTACGCCTAGCCGTTCTCGAGGAGAAAGCAGGTTACACCGAGAAGTCGGTGTTTTTCAGTTGTTGAATTGCATGATCTAATGAGAGCTTAAGCTCATCCGTAATGGGTCCCATAGGCAGTCCAAGGGTGTCCGATGAGATGATACCCTGCTTGGCAAGCAACCATTTTAGCGGAGCGGGATTGGATTCTTCAAACAGCTTACGAATGTAGGGAAGCAGGCCTTCGAACTCCATTTCGGATCGAGAGTAATCTCCTTGGGCAGCTAATTGAAACACCCGAATGAAAACCTCGGTATTCACATTGGCCGACGCCAATATTCCACCAGAGGCTCCATGAACCAGCATTTCATGAAAGAGGACATCGTTGCCGCATAGAACGGGCTTCGTATCGTAATGGGATAAGCTTCTCATGAGCTCCGTACTCTCAGTGCTGTCTTTCATCCCGATCACGCCGGGGATCTCCATGATTCTTCTTATGACATCAACCGGTAACCGGATTCCAGTACGCGATGGAACTTCGTACAGAATTACCGGGATCCCGACCTCGGCCACCCTTCGGAAATGCTGCAGAATGCCATCGATCGAAGGGCGACTGTAATACGGCGTGATGACCAATACCGCATCAGCACCGATATGGCCTGCCAGTTCCGTTCGCTTTATGCTGGATACCGTATCGTTCGTACCGGTACCAATGATGAGCGGTAATAGCCGTCCGCCCAGACTCCCCCGCGTTTCCTCCACAACCTGCACGACTTCCTCCCAAGCTACGGTCGGCGCTTCACCGGTCGTTCCGTTGATGACCAATCCCTGAATATCGTAGGATAACAAACTCTTCAAATAATGATGATAAGAAGGAAGATCCAGTTCGTAATCCTGTAAAAAGGGAGTGATCACAGGAACAAAAATGCCATGCAGTTCTTGCTGACTCAACATAACCTTTCCTCCAATTCATGAGTGATGGCTATACTTTTAACATGGGAATTAAGATCGGAGTTATCTATAATAATAGATAGTTATTATCAATATTATTGATAAGGAGAGAGCGATGGAACTTATCTACCTGCAAACCTTCAGGGAGGTTGCGATTCGCCAGAGTTTTACGAAAGCCGCGAATGAGTTGGGTTATGCTCAATCCAGCGTAACCACCCAGATTCAGAAGCTGGAGAAGGAATATGGCGTCAAGCTGTTTGAACGTTATGGCAGAGGCTTGCGCCTGACGAAGTCCGGTGAGGAGCTGTTTAAGTATGCCGTTCAAATGCTGGATCTGTTTCAGCAGTCGAAGGAAAAGCTGACCAAGCAAGGTGGAGGCACCTTATCGATCGGAACGATAGACTCGCTGGCCGCTTATTTTCTTCCGTCCGTCATTCACCAGCTGAAACAAAGGCATGAAGATCTTGTCATCCGTATACAACCGGATCGTGAAGATAGCATTATCAGTAAGGTGAGAGAGGGCGAGTATGATCTCGGTCTTATTTTGGATAGAAAACCAGAGGATTCCTCCTTGAATTGGATCGCTATTCGGGAAGAGCCCCTTCTGCTGATTGCCCATCCGAATCATCCGCTTCTTGTTAAACCTGTCATAGAGCTAGAACACCTGGCTGATGCCGAATGGATTATGCCCGAGGATAGTTGTAATTACCGCATGATGTTGGAAAAGGTGCTGCGTGCTAGCGGAGTTCCAATGCGAATAGGCCTGGAATTGGGCAATCCGGAGGCAATCAAGAGATATGTGACGTCCGGTACGGGCATCTCATTATTGCCGAAGATGGTAGCAGAGGAGGAAATCAAACGTGGTGAGCTTGCGATTCTTCCCTTTGCGCATTCCGACATTCGACTGGACATTCAGTTGGTTATTCACCCCAAGAAGTGGTTTTCTCAATCGCTGAAGGATGCAATCGATATGCTGAAGTCTAAATCCTAATGTCGCCTAATGGTGATATTGCAATTAACGGGAAGATTCAGTATGATTTAAACAACAATGTATAGGTTTATGTGTGACTGGCGCAGCATGGGGGACCATGAGGGAGCACATAGATGACGACGGCCGTACGCCTGGGCAGAGGTAAGGGAAGTTTACTTCCCTTACCTCTTTATTATTTTCTGATTCTATAAGTCTCTGAAACTACGAAAAGGGGATAAAACAACGATGTTAAAAACGAAGAAAATACTGCTGCTAGGTTCGGGAGAACTGGGAAAAGAAGTCGTGATTGAGGCACAGAGACTGGGTGTGGAAACCATAGCCGTCGATCGTTATGCCGACGCTCCTGCCATGCATGTTGCCGATCATAGCCATGTCATCGATATGCTGGATGGGGAGAAACTGCGCGCAATCATTGAGCAGGAGAAGCCGGACCTGATCGTACCTGAGATCGAGGCGCTGGCTACCTCGGAACTGGTTAAGCTGGAGGAAGAGGGGTACCGGGTTATTCCTACTGCCAGAGCTGCAAAGCTTACGATGGACCGAGAAGGGATTCGCCGGTTAGCTTCAGAGGAGTTAGGGCTGCCTACTGCGGGCTATCGATTTGCCGATACTTATGAGGAGTTTAAACAGGCTGTTCTGGACATGGGGTTTCCATGTGTAATTAAACCTCTGATGAGCTCCTCAGGTAAAGGCCAGAGCGTATGCCGCTGCGAAGGAGATATCGAGTCCTGCTGGAACATCGCCATGGAGGGCGGCCGTGTGCAGAACGGAAGAGTGATCATTGAGGAATTCATTATATTCCAGTCGGAGATCACGCTTCTGACCGTTCGTTCCGTCAATGGAACAAGCTTCTGTGCGCCAATCGGACATATTCAGGAGAGCGGGGACTATATCGAATCCTGGCAGCCACACAATATGTCGGAAGAGCAAATCGAGGAAGCTAAATATATTGCAAGGAAAATTACCGATGAGCTTGGCGGTTATGGATTGTTCGGGGTTGAATTGTTCCTGACTGAGGATAAAGTGTATTTTAGCGAGGTGTCTCCGCGACCGCATGATACCGGGTTGGTTACACTGGTCACGCAAAATTTATCTGAATTCGCGCTTCACGTCCGTGCCATTCTTGGGTTTCCGATCCCGGAGATCGAATTGATAACGCCGGGAGCCAGCCGTCCGCTTAAAGCGGCGAGAGAGCTGGAGAATTATACAGTTACCGGCGCCGAGCAAGCACTGGCTGTTCCGAATACGCAGCTGCGCATTTTTGGGAAACCGGTGACCAAGATCGGAAGACGGATCGCAGTTGCGTTGTCAACCGCCGGCACAGTGGAGGAAGCCCGCTCGCGTGCGAAGCTGGCTTTGGATAAGCTTGCTGTTGAAGAAGCATAAATCATCGGGATTCCATTGATAGAGCTCATTATATTATGTTGAAAAGGTCAACCGGAATAACCGGTTAGCCTCTTCTGTTATGGAAAGATCATGGATCAAAATCGGCTACGAACGGTTCAAATGCTGATAACCTGTTCTTGTTTTGGTTTTGATGATAAATATGCAGAAATTTATGTTCTTTCATGATAAGATACACAAGAATACAAACGACCTTCACCCATTATAATGTTCTTAATGCGATGCTCTATAGGCATATTTAAAGCATTATAATATCAAATAAATATATAGAGGAACGTTTATGACGGCATAGGAGAATCTACATGAGAGACATGACGCAAGGAAGTCCGATCAAGCTGATTATCATGTTTACGATCCCGCTTTTGATCGGAAATATTTTTCAACAATTTTATAATATGGCGGATACCCTGATCGTGGGGCGTACTATTGGTGTAAACGCACTTGCGGCTGTTGGCTCGACGGGCAGTATTTTGTTTTTTGTCATTGGCTTTGCCCAAGGCTTGACGGCAGGTTTGTCCATCATAACGGCGCAGCGCTTTGGCGCCAAGGATATCGCGGGCGTCCGCAAAAGCGTGGGAACAAGTATATGGATTAGTCTTGTATTCACGGTTTTCCTCACCATTGTGAGTGTCATATTTACGAGGCCCGTCCTCGTCATGATGAACACGCCGGCAGAAATTTTGGATGATGCTTATTCGTATTTAATCGTTATTAACTGGGGTGTTGGCGCAGCCGTTCTGTTCAACTTGCTGGCTAACCTGCTCAGAGCACTTGGGGACAGCCGGACGCCGCTTCTCTTCTTGGTGGTCGCAAGCATTCTGAACATCGTACTTGATCTGTTATTTATTCTCGTATTCAAGATGGGAGTAGCCGGAGCGGGGCTTGCCACGGTGGTATCGCAGCTGTTCTCCTGCCTGCTCTGCTTATTATACATTCACAAAAAAGTTCCGCTTCTGCAGTTCAAGAATGCCGATTGGTCCATCGATTGGACATTTATACGCAAGCATATGTGGGTCGGTTTTCCGATGGGCTTCCAAGCCTCCATCATTGCGATTGGAGCCATCATTCTACAGATTACGCTTAACGGTCTTGGGGCAACGGCCGTAGCCGCATATACGGCAGCTCAGAAGATTGACATGCTTGCTACGCAGCCCATGAGTTCCTTTGGCATTACGATGGCGACTTTTGCTGCCCAGAACTTCGGAGCGAATCGCATAGACCGAATCAAGCTTGGAGTTAAACAATGCATATGGGTCTCGGGATCCTTCAGCCTCGCCGTGGGCTTGCTGGTTATATTTGCGGGTCCTGCAGCCGTCAGCCTCTTTGTCGGTCAAGGAGAGGAAGAATTGCTGTCCCTTAGCAGGCTGTACTTCTTATCGAACGGCAGCACCTATTTGCTGCTGTCGCTGTTGTTCATCTACCGCTTCACGCTGCAGGGACTGGGGCAGAGCTTTATCCCAACCGTAGCCGGCATTATGGAACTGATTATGCGGGTATTGGCAGCCATCTTCCTGACCGCGCAGATCGGGTTCCTCGGCGCAAGCCTGGCAAATCCGCTGGCTTGGCTCGGAGCTGTCATTCCGCTCGGCATTGCCTATTACCTGAGCATTAAAAGATTAAGCGCGCCTGCTAAACCCGTCTCCGTACCTGTTCAGGCGTAAGGATTTTTACACAATTGAAATCAGAACGAATCATGACTTTATGAACAGAAATCATTCTGTTGTTCAAGAGCCATGCATTCGTTCTTTTTTTTTGCTTCATCAAGCTTGAAAAAAGATGCATTCCAAATTTGGATGCGCCGGGGTAAGATCACATTAGATGCTTTTAACTAATTTGACAGATTAGAACAGGAGAGGTTGCCTTGTATAAAGTGCTGTTAGTGGACGATGAAGCCGATGTTAGGGAGGGACTCGTGCAGGAAATCCAGTGGGGAGCCTGCGGATTTACGATCGAGGGAACGGCGGAGAACGGGAGAGAGGCCATGGAGCTTGCGGAGCGATTGGAGCCGGATGTCGTCATTACCGATATCAGTATGCCGTTTCAGGATGGGCTCCAGCTGGCCTCGTGGCTCAGAGAGTTTCAGCCGCTGTGCAAAATCGTGATCTTAACCGGATACGATGAATTTGATTATGCCCGTCAAGCGATTACGCTCAGCGTGGACGAGTATTTGCTGAAGCCATTCTCTGGCGAAAGCTTCACGGAGCTATTGGGGAAGATCAAAGACAAGATCGATATGGAGGTTACGGAGCGTGAGGATGTGCGCCAGTTGAAGGAGCATTACCGCACGAGCCTGCCTTTGCTTCGGGAATCGTTTCTTGCGTCTCTGCTCACCCGGAAATTGCCCCGCTCGATCATTGAGGAGAAGACTCGAAATTACGGTTTGTCTTTGAATGGGGGGAGTTACCTGGCTGCCGTTATGGCATTATATCCCGCTTCTGTAGATAAGGAGCATACGTCCTCAACTTCCCTTCGCCATTCGGGAGACTTGGATTTAATGCTGCATGCCATGCTGAACATTGCTAAGGAGCTTCTGGATCCCGAATTTCTTGTAAGCGTATTCATATATCAGGACAGCATTGTGCTGTTGATTACGAATGACGAGAGCGAAAACGAAGCGTGGTTTAGCGAGCAGCAGGTGACACTTGACCGCTTGTTAAAAAGCATTCTTCATTATTTGAAGCTCCCGGTTACGATTGGCGTGGGCTCTATGGTGCGGAATCTGTCCGACCTTAAGTATTCCTATCAGGATGCGCTGCTGGCGCTCGACTACCGGTTGATTCTTGGTGCCGAGAAAGTCATCTTCATTGATGATGTTGAGCGCCCGAGACCGGAGGGAGTTCGTCTGGATGAATTAAAGGAGCAAGCGCTGATCCGCAGTCTAAAACTCGGAACGGAAGAGGAATTAACTGAAGCAATCTCGCACATATTTGATGAACTTATGGGTGCCTCCTGTACCATTCAGGACGTTCAGGTATACCTTTTGGAGGTTGTAACGGCTATATTGAGATCGGCTCAAGAATCCGGGATTGAGATCGAGGCGTTGTTCGGCGCAGGGTCTCAGCTGCATGCGGAGATCTTCAAGTTTTCCGGATTGCAGGAGGCTAAAGCCTGGCTTCAGGATGTCTGTTTGACTATACGCAAGCATATCGCCAGCTCCAGGCAGCATGCGTACAAAGACATCGTGGAGAAGGCACTCCAATATACCCGGGAGCATTACGGTGACTCGGAGCTATCGCTGCAGAAGCTGTGCGTGCAGCTTCATATCAGTACAGGCTATTTTAGCGCTGTGTTCAAAAGAGAAGTCAAAATGACCTACGTGCAGTATTTGATGCAGCTTCGGATGGAAACGGCCAAAGAGCTTCTTCGATCATCGGAACTTAAAGCGTTCGAAATCGCGGAGCGTATCGGATTTGCAGATCCGAATTATTTCAGCTTCTGCTTCAAGAAGCAGGTCGGCATCTCACCCAAGGAATACCGGACACAAGCGAGGGGGTAGAACTCGGTGAAAATCACGTATGCTAAGCGGGACTCGTTTAAACCAACCATTCAGCGGTGGGTCAGGCGATTTCGCGCACACAGCATTCAATCGATCATCATGTGGTCCTTCTCGGCATTTATTCTGCTGATCGTGATCGTGGTAGCTGTTCTGTTGTTCAATAAATTCTCGCGATCGGCGGAGCAAAGCGTGTTTTTGAATGCCCAGCAAATCGTGGATCAGGTCAGCTATAATCTCGAGGATTATGTGGACGGGATGGCACAGCTGTATCGGGCCATTGAGGAAAATATGCTCGCGGACGGGCAATGGGACGATGAGCAAGTGACTCAACAGCTGAACACCATCATGCGAAGTCGGGATGACATCGTCTCCATCGCTTTATTTAATGAACAGGGCGATATGCTGAGGAACCACCCGGCCATGCCGGTTAAGCCCAGCGCCCGGGTGACGGAGCAGAGCTGGTTTCACTCGGCCATGAGAGTCTCCAACCATCTGAGCTTCTCGCTGCCGCATGTTCAGAATTTGTACGACCATACATTTAAATGGGTTGTCACGATGAGCAAAGGAATTACGGTTGCTCATAACGGAGAGCCGACGTATGTTATTCTGCTGGTGGATATCAACTTCAAGAAGATCGATGAGCTGAGCAGCCGCATCAGCCTGGGTAAGCGGGGGTATGCGTACATCATCGATGAAGGAGCGGGAAACATTGTGTATCATCCCCAGCAGCAGTTAATTTACATGGGGCTTCGGAATGAGAGCGTAGAACGGGCACTTACTTCTTCGGACAGTTACATTGATGAATCGGATGGAGTCAAGCGGCTGAATACGGTGAAGTCGGTCGTTAATATCGGATGGAAAATCGTTGGGGTTTCCTATTTGGATGAAATCATGACCACAAGAGAAGAAGTTAATCGTTATCTGGTTCAAGTTGTGGCGATTGTTTTGGTGCTAGCCATCGTGGTTTCCCTGATTCTCTCGGCTATGCTGACCCGCCCCATCCGCCGGATGGGCAGAACGATGAAGGCAGTGGAACGGGGCGATTTCAACGTGGAGCTCCCGATGCAGGGGCCGTTGGAAGTGGTACAGCTGTCCAGCCGATTTAATCTGATGCTGGATAAGATCAGGCAGCTCATGAAGCAGATTGTGAAAGAGCAGGAATCGAAGCGCAGATACGAGCTGGAAGCTTTGCAGGCTCAAATCAACCCACATTTTTTATATAACACCTTGAATTCGGTGGTCCGCATGGTGGGCATGAGCAAGAAGGAGGAGGTCATTACGATGATTACTTCCTTATCGAAGCTGTTTCGTTTGAGCTTGAGTAAAGGGAAAACATCGATAAGCGTCCGTGAGGAGCTGGAGCATGCGAGGCATTATTTGACCATCCAGCAGATGAGATATAAACAGAAATTTGATTTTATGATCGAAGCGGATGAAGCCGCGCAGTCTTGTTACACGTTAAAGCTGGTGCTTCAACCCTTAATTGAGAATGCCATCGTACATGGCATCGAGTATATGGTGGATCATGGACATATTCACATAACAGCTGCTATAAAAGGCGACCTATTGGAGATGACGGTTAGGGACAATGGAGTCGGGATGTCTCCCGAGATGGTTGAAAGGATATTAGAGGTTGAAGCGCTGCGTCAAAATCCGGCTCCATTTATCAATACAGCAGGCTCCGGCGTGGCCGTTCGAAATGTTCATGACCGCATCCAATTGTATTATGGGCATCGTTACGGTCTGGAGTTTGAGAGCGAGCTGGAAGTGGGCACTACCGTTCGCATACGCATTCCGGTCATTCACGACATAGGGGAGGGGCGGGAGAATGATTAGAATTCATCGTGTGGTACGGATACCGGTTGTACCTAAGGGCTGTCTCGTTGTGCTTATCCTATCCTTGATCCTCTTAACATCGTGTTCATCAGGCGCAACCATGGATGAGAATGAAACCGAACTCCGGCATATTGCCCTCGTGGCTCCCATACACGCTGAAGAGCAGGGGGATGCCATTCGATTAGGCGCCGAGGCGGCTGCCAAGGAAAACGGATTGGTGCTCAATTATATCCCGCTGGAGCCAAGTGACGATGAAGCGGAGCAGCTGCAAGCTGCATTGAAGGTGCTGGAGAAAGGCTCCTCCGCGATTTTGATTGATCCGGCATCCGAAGCCGTACTGCAGAAATTAGGGGATCAGGCATCAGCGGCTGATGTCCCTGTCATTGCTTTGAATGATGAGCGAATGACCACAGGTGTCCTGTCCGCCATTGCAATCAATAATGAGGTTGCCGGACGCAAGGCGGGTGAGCAGCTGGCTGACTTACTTGAAGGTCGGGGTGTTATCGCCATACTTCGATCCGACAGGGAGGATCCCGACCTAATGGCCCGCGAAGAGGGCGCCAAAAGTGTACTGTCGGAAATGAGCGGGATTCAAATCGCGGACGGAGCTGCGTGCGGCAAACGTGAAGATGCATGCTGGCAGGCAGCCAAGCAGCTGCTGGACCGGGAATCGGTCGACGGGATTCTGGCACTTGATATTCAGGCTTCCTTGGGAGCGGCCAAAGAAGTCGCGAGAAGGAAAGTTCAGGGGAAGATCAAGATTGTCACCTTCGGAAGTGATCTGGAGCAGCTTCAGCTTCTGCAGGATGGCATCCTTCATAAGCTCGTTGTGCAGAACGGGTTCAGCACGGGTTATCTGGGAGTAGAACAGGCCGTGAAGGTCTTAGATGGTTCGAAATATGACAAGCCGATTGTGCTTGAGACCAAGGTAATTGATGCCGACAACATGTTCTGGATGGATAATCAGAAGGTGCTATTTCCATTTGTGAAGTAAAGAAGATGCGATGCTTAGAAGTAAAGTGATGAGAATTTTGCTAGAAAGCATGAGGATTTTGAATTCGAATGTCAGGAGCATTGCGGCATAATGGCGGTAGACAGTGAGATATGGCATATAAATGCCGTACCCGTCACTGAAAATTCGAATGAAACAAGGGAGGTCAACCCAGGTGAAGAAAAAATGGCTGATAATCCTTATGGCCGGCATGATGCTGACCACGGCGGCATGCAATAATGGCGGGAGCAGTTCAACCGGCAGCGATAGCAAGGGAAGTGAAGCGGCGGGTGGCAGCACCCCTCAAGTCGGGGTGGCGATTTATAAGTTTGACGACACGTTCATGACAGGCGTTCGGAATGCGATGTCCGATGCAGCGAATGGCGTAGCCAAACTGGATATCGTGGATAGCCAAAATGCGCAGCCAACTCAAAATGAGAAAATCGATCTGTTTATTTCAAAGAAATACAGCTCCATGATTATCAACCCGGTGGATCGGACGGCGGCCGGTGTCATTATCGATAAGGCTAAAACTGCGAATACACCAGTGGTCTTCTTGAATCGGGAGCCGATCGCGGAAGACATGAACAAATGGGATAAGGTGTATTACGTAGGGGCGAAAGCGGAGGAATCCGGAACGATTTCGGGTCAGCTTATTGTCGATTATTGGAAGGCCAATCCGAAGGCGGACAAGAACGGGGATGGCAAGCTGCAGTATGTATTGCTGCAGGGTGAGCCGGGGCATCAGGATGCCGAGCTGCGAACCAAGTTCTCCGTTCAGGCGATTCAAGATGCGGGGATAGAAGTCGAAGCGCTAGCGGTGGATACCGCCATGTGGGACCGCGTGAAAGGACAGGAAAAGATGCAAGCCTTCCTTGCATCCCATGGCGACAAGATTGAAGCGGTTCTGGCCAACAATGACGATATGGCGCTCGGCGCTATTGAGGCATTGAAAGCAGCGGGTTACTTCAGCGGCGACAAATATATGCCGGTCGTGGGCGTAGATGCGACAGCTCCGGCTATTCAGGCGCTGGAAGATGGCACGCTTCTCGGCACCGTGCTTAATGATGCCAAGAGCCAGGGCAAAGCTTCTGTTGCGATTGCCGCAGCACTATCCAAAGGGGAAACGCCGAACAAGGACAACACCGGATTTGATATTACCGACGGCAAATACGTATGGATCGCTTACAAAAAAATAACGAAGGACAATATCGCCGACGCGAAATAATAGCAGGGTTATAGGAAGGGGCAGCGGCTAATCGAAGCGTTGTCCCTTTATATTCGGCTTTTTTCGATCCGGCTAGCGAAGGAGGTATCCCGAAGGTGACGGAACCGTATGTGCTGGAGATGCGGAATATATCGAAGGCGTTTCCCGGCGTTCAGGCGCTAAACGACGTAACATTCAAGGTGAGACCAGGCACCGTGCATGCTCTTATGGGCGAGAACGGGGCAGGTAAATCAACATTGATGAAATGTTTATTCGGCATATACAAGCCTGATGAAGGTGATATTTATTTAAACGGCAGCAAGGTAGCCATCAACAGTTCCAAGGACGCACTGAATCATGGAATATCCATGATCCATCAGGAACTTCATCCCGTGCCGCATCGCAACGTGATGGAGAATATATGGCTTGGAAGATTTCCGATGACGGGCTTCTGGCCTTTGAAATTCGTGAATGAGAAACAGATGGCAGAAGATACGCTCCGCCTGTTTCGCGAGCTCGATATCGATATTGATCCCAGGGCAAGAACAGGAGCGCTTTCTGTATCCAAGATCCAATCGCTTGAGATTGTCAAAGCCGTGTCCTATCACTCCAAGGTGATTGTTATGGACGAACCGACCTCATCGCTGACCGGGAATGAGGTGGAGCATCTGTTCAGCATCATGAACAGGCTGCGTTCGCAAGGCGTGTCGATTGTCTACATCTCGCACAAAATGGAAGAGATTTTGCGCATATCCGATGACGTGACGATCATGCGCGATGGGAAGTATGTGGGAACGTGGCAAGCCGGCGAGCTGACGACCGATTTGATTATCACCCGTATGGTGGGGCGGGACTTGACGGAGCGCTATCCTGAACGGACGAACGTTCCCGGCGAAACCCGGATGCAGGTCGACCAATTAAGTTCCACGAATCCGAAATCGTTTCAGAATGTATCCTTCGAGCTAAGACGGGGAGAGATCCTGGGCATTGGCGGCCTTGTCGGTGCACAGCGAACGGAACTGGTTGAAGCTATATTCGGGCTTCGTCCGGTGGCATCTGGAACCATCTCGATTAACGGGAAACCGGTAAAGATCAAATCACCCTCTGATGCCAAGAAAAATAACATGGCGCTGCTGACGGAAGAGCGCAGAGTTACTGGCATATTCCCGGTTCTCTCGGTCTATGAGAATACCGTCATTGCCAATCTTCGCAGGTATCAGAACTTCGCGTTTCTGTTAAATGAACGCAGAGGAATCGAGGATGCGCGAACGAACGTGGAGCAGCTGAGAACCAAAACGCCATCGGTCCATACCCAGATACGGAACCTGTCGGGTGGCAACCAGCAGAAGGTACTGCTGGCAAGGTGGCTTCTGACCGAGCCTGAAATCCTTCTGCTGGATGAGCCGACACGTGGAATCGATGTGGGCGCTAAGTTTGAGATTTATTCGATCATTACGCAGTTAGCCAAGCAAGGAAAGAGCATTATTATGATTTCCTCCGAAATGCCCGAGCTGCTTGGAATGTCCGACCGAATCATGGTGATGAGCGAAGGGCGGCTGACGGGAATTCTCGCAGGGCAGGAAGCAAGCGAAGAGGAAATCATGCGGCTTGCCGCACAGCAGCGGTCAGCTGATTCGGGAGGGGAAGTCGATGAATACGCAAACCATCGGTAAGGTGAAAGATTATTTGGCGCAGCGCGCCATATTTGTAGTATTGATATTACTTGTTGTCGGGATTGCAGTGGCAGATCCCAATTTTCTGGCCTTCTCCACGCTGCGGGATATTTTGCAGCAATCCTCCACCCGATTAATTATCGCCCTTGGCGCGGCGTTCATTCTGATCACCGGCGGGGTTGACCTCTCCGCAGGACGCGTTGTCGGATTAACGGCGGTTGTATCGGCTTCCATGCTGCAAACGGATGTATACGCAAACCGCTTCTTCTCGGACCTGCCCCAACTATCGGTTGTATTGCCGATTCTTATCGGTATATTAGCGGGGCTTATCGTTGGGTTAATCAATGGTTTCATTGTAGCTAAACTGCATGTGCCGCCATTCATAGCCACGCTCGGTACGATGGTCGGCATTTACGGCATCAATTCCATCTATTTTGATATGGAGCCGAACCAATCCCAGCCGATTGGCGGCTTGAGACCGGACTTTACCGTGTGGGGCAGCGGCTACATTGACTTCGGCGGCGGATATTCACTCCCTTACATCGTCATTATCGCCGTCTTCGTTGCGTTCATCTGCTGGGTCATATTCAACAAAACCCGGCTCGGCAAAAACATGTATGCCATCGGCGGCAACGTGCAAGCGGCGCATGTATCGGGGATCAATGTAGCCCGCAATCTTATAGCGATCTACGCGATTTCCGGTGCGTTGTATGGCATCGCCGGTGTACTGGAGGCTGCGAGAACCGGGGGCGCGACGAATAACTACGGCAATATGTATGAATTGGATGCGATTGCCGCATGCGTGGTTGGCGGGGTATCCACTGCGGGAGGCATCGGTACGGTGCCAGGTGTGATGGCCGGGGTTCTTATCTTCGGCGTCATCAATTACGGATTAACCTTTATCGGCGTCAGCCCATACTGGCAATTGATCATTAAAGGGCTTATTATCGTAGCAGCGGTCGCATTTGATATTCGCAAATATATGGCCAAAAAATAAAAGGAAAAGAAGCCGCTGGAATATATCCCGCGGCTTTTGTAAAGATATCAGGAAGTATAAACTTCGAGGCTTGGGCCTTCCTGATATCGCAAGAAAAACTTCCTCTAACCGCGGTCTGTCTTCCGAGAAAGTACGTCGATAGACGTTTTTCTTTAGATATCAGAAAGTATAAACTTCGAAGCACGGGCCTTCCTGATATCGCAAGAAAAACATCCTATAAACGCGGTCTGTCTTCTGAGAAAGTACGTCGATAGACGTTTTTCTTATAATCATCCATTACAGGAGGTACCGTCATGACTACAGGTAAAAAACAATTAAATATCGGCGTACTGGGCTGCGGCCCCATATCGCAGTACGGACATTTCGAGGCTTGCCAGAGAGCGCGCAATGCCAGGCTATACGCGATATGCGATGTCGCCGAGGATTTGCTGAACCGCATGGCCGAAATCCATCAGCCGGTACAAACCTACAATGATTATGATAAAATGCTCGCCGATCCCAAGGTGGAGGCAGTCATCATTGGCATCGCGGATCAATTCCACGTGGAAGCTGCCCTTAAAGCCATTGTTGCAGGCAAACATGTCCTAGTTGAAAAGCCTCTAGGCGTCAACGTAGAAGAGTGTGAGGAATTGCAGCGGAAGGCACGGCATTCGGGATGTATTGTCCAAATCGGAAATATGAAGCGCTTTGACCCCGGCATCGCGTATGCCAAGCAGTTTATTGATCAAGAAATGGGTGAAATGCTGGCGCTGAAAGCGTGGTACTGTGACTCAACCTACCGATATACGGTCACCGACAACGTGCAGCCCATGGTGCAGCTTAGTCCGAATGCCTTAAGGCCGGAAGGCAATCCCAAGCTGGATAAGCTGCGTTACTTCATGCTGACGCATGGCAGCCATCTGGTGGATACGGCTCGATTTTTAGGTGGAGAGATGAATAGCGTTACGGCCTGGAACACGCAGAAGTTCGGAGCGTACAACTGGTTTGTCACGGTGGAGTATGCCTCGGGCGCTGTAGGACATCTGGATCTTACGGTTGCCGTGCGGATGGACTGGCATGAGGGCTTTCAGATCTACGGCGAACACGGAAGCGTTGTTGGCAAGACGTATAATCCTTGGCTTTTTAAGTCCAGCGACGTAGAGGTATTCTCGGCACGGGATGGTTGTTATCATCGCCCGCTTGGGGAAGATGCGCATTTCTTCAAGCTGCAGGTTGAAGGCTTTGCGGGAACGATTCTGGAGCAGGCACCGATGAGAGGGGCCAATCTGGAGGATGGAGTTGCAGCCATGCGTGCCATGGCTGCGATTGCACGATCGGTGGAGAGCGGGGATACGGTAAAGCTGGTTGACGTAACGGGAGGTGTATGAGGCATGAGGCTGGGCATTTTCTCCAAGACGTTTGAACGACCTACGTTGGAGGAAAATTTGGACGCAGTGAAAGCAACCGGACTGAGTGTGATCCAATTCAATCTTTCCTGCGCGGGTCTCTCATCACTGCCGGACGTGATCGATCTGGAAACTGCCGTGCATATTAGAGAAGAATGTGAGAAACGGCATCTTCATATAGCCGCAGTATCCGGAACTTTCAATATGATTCACCCGGATCGGCAGAGATTGCGGGATGACATTCGAAGATTTCGCCAATTGGCAGCTATGTGCCATTCGATGGGGACGTCGGTCATTACCCTGTGCACCGGCACAAGGGATAAGGACAATATGTGGAGGGCACATCCGGACAACGAATCATCGGAAGCATGGGATGACCTGCTTGCGACCATGCGTGAATTAGTGAATATGGCAGAGGAGTTCGAGTTGGAACTGGCTATTGAACCTGAGCCGGCCAATGTGATCAGCGATGCTGTCAAAGCCAGGCGGCTGCTGGATACGATGGGTTCTCCCCGGTTAAAGGTAGTCTTGGATGCAGCGAATTTGTTCAGTCCGACCGAGAGGAGGCCCCTGACAGAGGTTATTGATCAAGTGCTGTCACTGCTCAGTGAACATGTCATTATGGCCCATGCCAAGGATTATTCGACGGTAGACGGACTACAGTACAAGGCAGCCGGAACCGGTGAACTGGATTATAAAGCTTATATGAAACTGCTGTACGCTTATCATTTCAAGGGTCCACTTATTCTTCATGGATTGTATGAGCGTGAAGTGCCGCAGAGCATTTCTTACCTGAAGTCCCAAATCACAGCGGCCATGTTATGACACGAACTTCAACGCAATAACAGCTTCGGCTCTATGAATATAATGGGCTCCTGGGTTCATCCTCATCGAATCTTCACAAGTTTCAGTTACAATGGAGTCTTATGTTAAAGTTGACTTGTACTGATGAAGGATTCAATAAGGAGAAACCAGAATGAAGACCATATTAATCGTGGATGATGAACCGAATATTCGAGAAGTTCTTGTATCCTATCTGAACAAAGAACATTATCTGACGCTGGAAGCGGCCAACGGTGCCGAAGCGTTCGATTTCGTGCGAGAGCAATCTGTTGATCTTGTCATACTGGACCTTATGCTCCCGGATATGGATGGCGAGCGGATATGCCAGGAAATTCGAACGTTCAGCTCGGTACCTATTATCATGTTAACGGCTAAGGTGGCCCAGAGCAGCCGTATTGGCGGGTTTGCTCTCGGAGCCGATGATTATATCGTGAAGCCGTTCGACCCTCGGGAGGTAGTGGCAAGAGTCAAGGCCGTCTTGAGACGGGGGGATGACAGCAAGCTGATGGCGGACGTCATTGTATATCACCAAGGCACGCTGGCAATCAATTCGATGAAGCACGAAGTTACCTGCCATGGGCAGCTCGTAAATTTGACACCAAGCGAATACAAACTGCTGCTTCTGTTGGCCAAGTATCCGCAACGGAGTTTCTCTCGCGAAGAACTGGTCGATCGGGTGTTAGGCTATGATTTTATCGGCGATATCCGCATTATTGATCAACATATTAAGAATCTGCGGCAAAAGATTGAACCCGATCCAAAGCAGCCCAAGTATATCATCACCGTATACGGATTTGGATACCGCTTTGGAGGTGATGGGGCTTGAAGCATCGGCTGGACCTGAGGCTCGCCGCCGTTATTATCAGTATAACGGCAGGGATTCTGATCATGTTTACCGTGATCAATATTGTGACCAACCATTATCATATCGCCATGTTCCAGCAGCAATCATCCGTGCATCATGGAATGGCTGAGCTGAATTATCATTTGGAGCAGGCACAGATGCAATCCATCATTTTGACATGTCTCCTATCGATTGCCATTGCTTCCGTTATAGGCATATATGTTGCGAAGAGAATATCGGCTCCCCTCGTCCAGATGAAGCGAGCGGCTGAAATGATGACGAGGGGGAAGTGGGACATCCGTGTGACAACCAATGGGTACGATGAAATTGCGGGACTCGGCTCTTCGCTGAACGAGCTGGCTGTGCAGTTACAGAAGCAGGAGTTGCTTCGCAGGAATATGACCCAAGATATCGCACATGAACTGCGAACGCCGTTAACGACATTAAAGAGTCACACCCGTGCACTTGAGGATGGCATATGGGAGCCAACCGCAGATCGGTTTCAAACGTGCCTGAAAGAGATTGATCGATTGATTCAGCTCGTCACGGAGCTCGAGGATTTGCACGATATGGAATCGCCGGAGTTTCAACTATCCCGATCCAAGCAGGAGCTTGGTCAAATTATGGATAGGGCCATAACCTTGGCGGCAGCAATGTATCAAGAAAAAAAGGTGGACCTGCAATATGTCAGCGGTTCACCGATCCTAGCCGAGGTGGATGCCGACCGAATGCTTCAGGTTCTCATCAACATGTTGAGCAATGCCTTGCATTACACGCCAGCTGGAGGAACGGTACAAGCCGAGCTTGTGGACGAAGGAGCACATGCCCTGATTCGAATACAGGATTCGGGACAGGGGATCTCTTCCTCGGATCTGCCATATATTTTCGAAAGGCTGTATCGGGGCGATAAGTCAAGGAATCGGTCAAATGGTGGGAGCGGGATGGGGCTTGCCATCGTCAAGCAGCTGGTATCAGCGCATGGGGGTCAGGTATGGGCTGAGAGCGGAGAGAAGCATGCCGGCGGCAGCTGCTTCTATATCCGGATTCCTAAAAAAGAATAGATAAGCACGCCAAAAAACCGGATCAGAAGATCCGGTTTTTCCATCCCATTAACTTGGCAGCGGTCTCAACATAATAGTAATCCCCATAGATCAGTGAAACGTTTATATTTTGCCCGGCAGGCAGATGTCCCGTGGCTTCCTTCAGTATGCCTTCATACGCGGGGTCATCCCATTCGGCGTAATGGGTCGTCAAGGAGTCGATGATGCGCAGGGCACTTTCGCGGTACAGAGCGCTTTCGGTTATAGGCACGAGGTCCGCGATTTCAAGCAGACCGGAAGCAGCGCAGGATGCTGCTGACGTATCCCGTGGTTCGGAAGTTTTTTGGGATGATACCGTCCCGTCATGCTCAGACTGTTTCAAATCCTGGCGTTCCGCCCGGAAATCCCAGAGCGGAACGGAATCCTCTTCAAGGGAAGCCACGAAGAAATGAGCAACTCGCTTGGCAGCGCCGAGATACCGAATATCGCCGGTATAACGATAGGTATTAGCCATGCCATGCAATGCCCAGGCTGCTCCACGGCTCCACGCAGACTCCGGACCATAGCCTTGTCCTCCAAGCGACTCCAGATATTCTCCCGTCAACGGGTCAAATCGGCAGATGTGCCGAACGGAGCCGTCCGGTCTTATGAAAAACTCGGCAACCGTATTGGCTTGCTCTCTGGCGATATGAGCGAATCTCGGGTCGCCACTCTCCTCGGAAGCCCAGAATAGAAGGGAGAGGTTCATGGTGGAGTCGATAATGGACCAGCCTTCATTCCCATGATTCCATGAGGTTGGTTTCACCTGATTCCAAGCACGTATGAATTTCCCGACCGGGTTATACCTCCCAGCCAGCAATGTAGCGGCCAACAGTCCTCTCCGCCTGGCATCCGGATCGCCGGTCAGTTTATATTTGATGACGGCTGTCGGCAGAAATTGAAAGCCTACATCGTGATGAAAATTACTGTCCCCGATCAGCGCTTGTTCAAGTCGAACATCCCATTCCCAAGCCCATTCCTTATACTGCGGCTCCTTGGTCATATCATACATGATCCAGAGCATTCCCGGCCAAAAACCGGAGGTCCACCAATCGATCCGGGTGGAATCATAGATCCCGTTCTTTGTCGCATGGGGAACTTTGCCTTGTAGCTGTCCCGTCATTCGCATTACTTTCTTTTCCAGTTTCCCCCATAACGACCCATAGGTTGTTACCTCTTCCTTAACTTGTCCGTTCATCGCTAACCTCCCAAAACTGATGTCATCGTTTGGCTAATTATCGCAACTGCTTTGATCCATTGTTCCATAGAACGCTGCCAAATTCTACATACACAGCTTAAGAACTATTGAAATAACAAGTCGATCTTAAAAAAACACAAGCCTTTCGAAGCACCTAAAAAAAACACAAGGGAACCGATCATGTTCCATTGCTGCCCGGACCACGAAACTTATAGGATAAGGGTATTCATCACATCATCATTCCTAAGGAGGCGAAAGCCGTTGCCGCAAATTACGATTAAAATGTATGAAGGACGCACGGATCAGCAGAAGGACGAAATCATTGACGTTTTTACGAGAGAGTTGTCCCGGATCATTGATCGTGAGCCTGAATTTATCAGCGTTCAGTTTGACGAAATCCCGATTGATGACAACGCACCGGCCAATTTGAGAAACAAGAGGTGATGACAGATGGCCGCAACAAGCAAAGCAGCGGTAAGCCCGAATCTGGAGGGAAAGATTGATAAACGGAGAAGAATACTTGGCTTCATGTGGAAATACAGGGCGCTGTACTTCATATCACTGCCGGGATTGCTGTTCTTCGGATTATTCAAGTATGTTCCGTTAATGGGCTCCGTGATCGCATTCCAGAACTACAATCTATTTGCGGGTGTGACTGGAAGTCCCTGGGTGGGTCTTGAGCACTTTCAACGCATGTTCCAGCACTATGATTTTTTGAAAATTCTGCGGAATACGCTTCTGCTGGGTACATATGACATTCTGTTTGCTTTTACTGCCCCCATCGTTTTGGCTTTATTACTCAATGAGGTACGCCAGGTCGTTTACAAGAAAATTGTACAGACGATATTCTATGCGCCGCATTTTCTGTCATGGGTCATTGTAAGCGGTATCTTTGTGGGGATCCTATCTCCATCGTCGGGGATCGTGAACGTCATGCTCGGCTGGTTCGGCATTGAGCCGATCTATTTCCTTGGCGAAGATTCCTACATTCGAACGGTATTGGTGGGCTCAGGACTATGGAGAGATGTCGGATGGGGGACCATCATCTATCTAGCGGCGCTCGCAGGCATAAATCCGGATCTCTACGAAGCCTCCGAAATTGATGGAGCGGGAAGATGGCGCCAGACCCTCAGCATTACCCTGCCAGCGCTGCTTCCCGTGATCACGATCCTGTTCCTGCTCAAGATCGGGGACTTCATGGATTACGGGTTTGAACGCGTATTCGTGTTTCAGAACCCGCTCAACATCCAGTCCAGCGAAATTTTGGACACGTACATTTACAAAGCGGGCTTGCAGCAGCTGCAGTACAGCTATGCCACCGCCATCGGGGTGTTCAAATCCGTTGTCGGCTTGTTCCTGATTTCCATTGCAAACACGATCAGCAAGAAAGCGACCGGCGAGTCGCTGTATTAGAGGGGAGTGACCACCAACGTGAAATATGACAGTGCGGGCAGAAAACTGTTTCTTGTATTGAACTATATCATCCTTACCTTTCTTGCACTCACCATGCTGCTCCCTTTTCTCAACGTCATTGCCCAGTCGTTCAGCAGCCCAGGCGCTATCGATCGCGGAGAAGTGATGTTCTGGCCGGTGGAATTTACCTTTGCCTACTATAAGCATGTATTCAACGATATTTCCATCTGGAGGGCATTCGGGATCAGCGTCTATATTACGCTATTCGGAACCTTCATCAATCTGGCAGCAACCGCTTCGCTGGCGTACCCGCTCTCCAGGCCCGAATACGTCGGCAGAAAAACAATCATGATTATCATCCTGATGACCATGATATTCACGGCACCGCTGATTCCGCAATTCATTCTGATGCGCGAGCTGAATCTCGTCAACACGCTGTGGTCCTTGATGCTGCCATCGGCGATCAGCGCATTCAATCTGTTTGTGCTTCGAACCTTCTTCACCCAAATTCCAAGCGAACTGATCGATTCGTCCCGAATCGACGGATGCAGCGAGGTCCGCACGTTGTGGAGCATTGTGCTTCCGTTATCAAAACCGGCGCTGGCGACGGTGGGCATATTCTACTCTGTAACTAATTGGAATAAATACATGGACGCGCTTTACTATATCAATGATCGGGCCAAGTATCCGCTCCAGGTAAAATTGAGGGAGCTTCTGGTGAACGAGGGCCTGACCGATACGGGCAACATGGCATTTGAAGCAAGCTCCCAATCCGTTCAAGGCATTCAGATGGCGGTTATTCTGGTAGCCACGCTGCCTATCATTCTCTTGTATCCGTTTCTGCAGCGATTCTTCATTCATGGGATGATGATCGGGTCGATCAAAGAATAACCCTAAAAAAACGACAAACCGAGCCAAAGACATTCCTTGTTCCCGCCCAGACGGCTCACTATACTGATATTAAGTTTGAAAGCGCTATTATAAGCGACTATATTAGCTTGAAAAGAGGGGTATTCATGAGAAAAAGCTGGACACGTGCGCTTACGTCAGGTCTCGTACTGGCCATGCTCGTTGGCTGTTCGGGCAACAATGGCGGGGGCGGAGGAGCCAATGCCGACGGCGACGGTCAAGGCGAGAATGAAGCGGGAGCCACGAAATTTTCCATTTCGATGCGGACGCTTAACGTATCCTATGTTGAGAAGAATCCGGATATCAACAAGGATAAGTATGTGCTGGAGCTAGAGAAAATGACAAATACGGACTTGGATATCCGCCTGATTCCGCATAACGAATATCAGGATAAAATGGTGCAAATGTTCGCAACGAACGACATTCCGGATGTGGTGCAGGGTACTGGCGGAATCAGCGGTCCCGAGCTGGCGGGTGCCGTAGAGAACGGAGTCTTTCTCCCGCTGAACGACCTCCTGCAGGAGCATGGGCAGGACCTACTCAAGTTTATCCCGGAGGAAGCCTGGAAGCGGATGACGGATTCCAAGACGGGCAATATCTACGGGATTCCCGAAATCTTGTCCAATCCGTCCAGACGAGCCACATGGATTCGGACCGATCTGCTGGAGAAAGTAGGCAAGGAGATCCCGACAACGGTGGAAGAGACGATGGATGTGCTGCGCGCACTCAAAGAAGCCGGAGTGGAGCAGCCTTATGCTGGACGACAGAATTTCAAATACGCGGATACCTTTTTCGGCGCCTATGACGTGCTGGGTTACCTGAACCAATTCAAGGTGTTCCCGGACGGGAAAGTAAAGCCAACCTTTTTTGATGAAGAAAATATGAAGCAAGCGATCCAAATCTATAAGACAATGCACGAGGAAGGATTGATCAGCAAGGAGTTCGCGACCATTGAAAGCGCGGATTTCAAATCCATCGTCACGAGCGGTAAAGCGGGCATGTGGTCCATGAATGCCAATGAGCTCCCGATCTGGGGCACCCAGCTGAAGGAGAATGTGCCGGACGCGAAAGTGGCGCTGATTCCTTCGCCTGTAGGACCTGACGGTAAAGGGGGATATGCCCATTACAATCCGGTAACGCGTTCCTTCTTCATCAACGCGAAGGCGAAGGATAAAGCGGAGGATATCGTGAAGTTCTTCAACTGGATGGTCAGTGAAGATGCGGAATTGTTCTTCAGCTTCGGCATTGAGGGCGAGGATTATCAGGTAACCGACGGCAAACCGGTCTTCGAGGTTCCAACGGACACCGCAGGTGCGGATAAGATGCGTTATTTGAACTACTGGCTGTGGCTGGTGCAGGACACAACCTACAACAAACGCGTATCCGAGTTGTCCGATTCCGGCAAAGAGCTGATTGAGGCTTTTGATAACTTGCTTTCGAATGAGGGCCGCCGGGGCATTGAATTCGATCCGCGACTGGAGGCGATGGTGAAATATCCGGAGCTGAATCCGAAGTCGGATGAAATGCCGCAGCTGATTCTGGAGCATGTGCTCCGCATGGTATACGGCAGGGAGCCTATCGATAACTACGGCAAGGTGCTCGAGGAATATCTGTCCAAAGGCGGCAACGAGATTATTGAGGAAGCCACGAAACGATATAACGAAAAAGAAAACGCTTTCGAATAAGCGGAGCATGTTTTAGTATAGTGTTGAAGAATGACTCCTCTGCTTGTCTGGCAGAGGAGTATCTTGCTAAACCTAAACTACTCTCGCTGTCTTGAAAGGGGAATGGGTGATGTACCGCATTCTGGTCGTTGATGATGAACCTATGATAAGAATGGGCTTGGCGAAACTGATCACGCAGACGGATCCGGCCATGATTCAAGCGGCAACGGCCGGCAACGGCATGGAAGCATTGGAAGCGATCCAGACGGCACGACCGGACTTCATTTTTACGGATATCAAAATGCCCAAGATGGACGGCCTGGAGCTAAGCAAGCAGCTATATGAAACATACGGCGATATCACGGTAGTTGTCATCTCCGGTTACAGCGATTTCGAATATGCCCAGAAATGCATGTCGTATGGGGTTAAGGAGTATCTGCTCAAGCCCGTGACCAAATCGGTGGTACATAACACCATGAATAAATTGATGGCGGATCGAAAGTCCATGCAGGAGAAGCAGCGGTTTTATTTTCCGCTCTCCAAGCTGGAGGATTGGCTGGAGCAGCTCGAGCTGGCCGTATGGCATTTGCAAATGAACGATATCCAGGCGAAGCTGCAGGAAATCGAGGATTATTGCAGTGAGCGCCGGCTCGAATCGATTCAGCTTCAGGAGCTGCTGGATGAGCTGTACGCGAAACTGATCAAGCAGTTAAACGGCAGGGACGTGTATTCGTTTGAACGCATGACGGGAATCTCGGGGGCTGAACCCGGAGGGAACCATCATTATTTCGAGAGATTTCGTCAGGCCGTGGATCAGACGGTAAAGCTCATACGCGACAAGAGAAAAGGAAATGCCAAGGAGCCTGTCGAGGAAGCAAAAGCCTACATTGAGCGCAATTTGTCCCGCGATCTCTCGCTGGATGAGGTTGCCGATATGCTCGGGCTCAATCCGTCGTATTTCAGCCAGCTGTTCAAACAGATGACGGACGAGACCTTTGTCCATTACCGGATCAAGAAACGAATGGAGAAGGCGAAGAAGCTCCTTGCCATTCCGCATTATAAAATTACGGACATTTCGTTCGAAGTGGGGTATGCGGATCATCCCCATTTTACGAAAACCTTTAAGAAGGTCACCGGATACACCCCTTCCGAATACCGGGAGATGCTGGGGATACAATGATGCGGAGGAGCCTGTCCCGTCAAATCTTCCTGTACTTTTTCATCGTCGTGATGTTCTCGCTTACGACGGTCGGCGTCTTCTTCTATATGAAATCATCCGAAGCGATTGACGAGCAGGTCGAGAAGTATATGACCACCGTCATCACGAACGCCGCAAGGCAAACGGATAATCAGCTGAAGATGTTTGAGCGGATCAGCGATACGATTTTGCTGCAGGATTCGGTGAAGCGATTTTTGGATATGGACCCCAGCGACAGCTACGAGCATTACCGGTTCACCCATCTCATTCGAAAGGATGTCTTTCAGAAGATCTTCATTCAATACCCCACGCAGACCCATATGATGTACATACTGGGGTTCCATGGCCGGTCGATTTTCGATCAGAATCAGAATTTCTCCGCCATGTCGATCGATCCGTCGGACCGACTTCGTGAATTGACGGAGAAGACGCCGGGGAACGGGGAGATCGTCATCTTGAAGACCAGCCTGCTGGAACAGGATCGCGACAACGTCATTACGGTTGCCCGCAAAATCCGGGGAATGGATTCCTACGACGTTAAAGGCGTGCTCGCGGTGGAGTTCAATGAAGATCAGTTGTCGGGTTTATGGAATGGTGTCGATCTCGGAGAACAGGGTTTCTTCTTCATCCTGGATCGCGAAGGCGAGGTCGTCTATGCCCCAGATCACGTGGATATGGAGGGAATTACGACCGCGGACCTGCCGAAGCGCATTATCGCTAAGGGTGATCATCGCTTCATTGAACCGGTGCTAGGCGAGAAAGCGATGATCATCTCGCGCCAGTCCGAGTATTCGGGCTGGAGCCTCGTCATTATGATGCCGCTGGATGAGCTTCGGGCGCCGATTTCGGGCATTCGCTCCACCACCATTATCGTAGGCTTCGTTACCCTGATCATTGCGCTCATTCTTGCCTATCGATTCGGCAAATCGATCGTGAACCCGATCCGCAATCTGAAGAACGGAATGAGGCAGACGGAGAAAGGGAACTGGACGCATATCACCGATGTGAAGCCGCGGGAGGACGAGATCGGCGGATTGATCCATAGCTACAATCTCATGGTCAGCCGCTTGTCCGATATGATCGAGCAGGTATACGACACGGAGCTCCACAATCAGAAAACGCAGCTGGAGCTGCAGGACATCCAGCTGGAGCGCCAGCGGGCAGAGTTCCAGGCGCTTCAATTACAGATTAATCCGCATTTTCTCTACAACACGCTGGAAACCATCAATTGTTATGCGATCGTTCAGGATTCCGACGAGATCTCGGACATGGTGGAGGCCATGGCTTTCATGCTTCGATACTCCATTCAGACGAATCTGGAGGAAATTACGATCGCGAACGAGCTCAATCATGTACGGCATTACATGATGATCTTGAAGCATCGAATCGGGCGCGATTTCGAGATCGAGGTGGCAACGCCACCCGAGCTTCTATTGGAGAAGATGGTCAGGCTCTCCTTGCAGCCGATTGTCGAGAATATTTTTCAGCATGCTTTTCCGGAAGGGATCGAAGCATGGCACTACATTCGGATCGACACGAGAATAGAACAGGACAACTTGCTGGTTATCGTCGAGGACAACGGGGCAGGTATAGCGGACCGTAACCTTCATAAACTGCGCAAGCGGCTCGAGGAAAACCGTCTGGTCGATGATGATGACGGAATACATGTTAGGCGTAAGGGCGGAATCGGCATCGTCAATGTCCATCGGCGAATTCAGATGGTTTACGGCGAAGAATACGGGATTACGGTGCATAGTTCGCCGGATCAAGGCACGAGCATTGTCATGACGATGCCGCGAATGGAAAGAGTGCGTGAACAAAAAAACAGACTGAAACAGCTGCAAACCTAATCAGGAGGGATCAATATGCATATTAACTTATCGGGTAACATCGCATTAGTCACAGGTTCGAGTGGAGGGATTGGTCGTGCAGTTGCGTTGAAGCTGGCAAGAAGTGGGGCTAAGGTAGCTCTGAACTATCTGAGCAGCAAGGATGCCGCTGAAGAAGCCGTAGCGGAGATTCGAGGTTTTGGCGGTGAGGCTCATGCATTTCAAGCAGATGTTACGCATGTGGAGCAGGCAGAGGCGCTCGTAGCTGAAGTAGAGAAGGCATTCGGCGGCCCGGTTACGATTCTGGTTAATAATGCAGGGCATTTGGTTGAGCGTCTGGCGAATGCCGAAATGACCGAGGAGCTCTACAGCAAGGTCATGGATGTAAATATGAAAAGCACGGTATTCGTGAGCAAAGCCGTCATTCCGGGTATGAAAGCCGCAGGTCAAGGTCGCATTGTCAATATGACCTCCGTTGCGGCACATAACGGCGGCGGGCCCGGCGCAAGCATTTATGCAGCCAGCAAAGCTGCTGTCCTGAGCTTTACCAAGGGGCTGGCAAAGGAGCTTGCTGCAAGCGGCATTAACGTAAACGCCGTATCGCCAGGTTTTATCGGACAAACGGCATTTCATGCCACCTTTACCCCGGATGACGCGCGAAAAGCAACAATCAAGGGCATTCCGCTCGGCAGAGAGGGCACCCCGGACGATGTCGCCGGCTCTGTTCTGTTCCTCGTCTCGGAGCTGTCTTCTTATCTGACGGGGGAGACAATCGAAATTAACGGCGGCATGTTCATGCGATGAGGGATTGGATGAAGGTCAACGCGAAGTCGAAATTCTATCCGTGGAGCGAACGCACAGTCGATATCCTGAAGGCCGAGCTCGATCAAGTCATCGATCGGAGGCTGGATGTTCCCGTTGATCCAGGCGGCTGGTGGCACCAATACGTGTGTCCCGAACATCATACGGAACTGATGTTTGATCCACTGGAGGCGGACTGCAGCACCTTTCGTTGTCCGTATGGTTGCGAAGTGGAAGGAGAACCGTACAGGGGGGCATGGCTGGTATTCAAGCATCAGTCCATGGCCCGATATGTCCTGCAATCTGCCGCCGTCTATGCCGGTACCGAAGAGAAGGCCTACGCCGATCTTGGAAAAAAGTTGATTGTCCGCTATGCGGAGCAATTTCCGCTATACCCGGTACATCCCGATGCCCAGCCCTGGATGCTGAAAGGGCGGGCATTCCATCAGGCTTTGACCGAGGCCATCTGGGCCACGACATTGCTTCGAGGCTATCTGCTTTTGAAGGATGCGCAAGTGTCGTTCGACGAAGCTGATCAACACAAGATTGATGAATTCCTACATATGCTGGAGAGCAGCATGACGGAATATCATGATATGTTGACCCGGGAGCGCGGAAATCCTGAGAACAACTATACCGCCTGGCTGATTGCCGCGCTGTTCAGTATCTATGCGGTACAAGGCGAAACGGAGAAGCTGCGGCAGCTGGTCGTGAAGGAAGGCGGCCTGCGGCATCATCTCAGCATTGCTATCAGGCCGGATCAGCTTGAATTTGAAGGCAGCATGTATTACCACGTATTCGTACTACGTGCTTACCTGATTGCTGCGGAAATGGGGACTCGGGCTGGTGAAGAGCTGTTTTCCCTGAGAGGAGAGCAAGGCCAATCCATGCAGGGCATGCTGACGGTACTGGTTCGATTGGCAGACCCAAACGGCTTCCTGCCAGCACTTCACGACGGTCCTTATTGCAGGGCTCCTTATGCGCGAGAAATTGCCGAGATTGCGGAAATCGGTTTATCCGTATTTGGAGACAAGAGCTATCAACGACTGCTAGACAATGTGTATCGTGAACTGAATGGAGAAGCCGGCCGGGTTGGCATGCTGGAAGCTCTGTTATACGGAACGGGCCATTGGGATGGAAGATCCGGAGTGGCTTCTTCTGAGACGAAGGGTTCTCATAGGGAGATAGCGGGAGGAGTATGGGAAGTAGGGGACATCATCGAAGTACGAGTTACACGAGAAGTCCAAGAGGCAGGCGATACAGAACATGCAGACCAAGCAGGTCATGAACCTGAAGGTAATGAAGCATGGGACATCGAAGGCCGAAATGAGGACGGTTTCCCTGATGTGTTTACTCCTTCCGTCTTTCTTCCTCACAGTGGATTTGCCCTGTTGAAGTCGCAGCCTTCGAATGGGCTTCAGGCGTTGGTCGATTTTGGCCCTCATGGTGGATCACATGGTCACTTCGATAAACTGAATTTGATGATTCATGTCGGGAACCAGCAGCTTTCGCCAGACCGTGGAACCGTACCATACGGTTCGATTCTAAAGAAGGATTGGTATCCCCATACAGCCTGCCATAATACCGTCTCGGTTGGACGTCGCTCCCAGAATCCAACCGAGGGTAAATGCATTCGGTATGAATCCGGTTCGAATTTTTCCTATCTCTGGGTTCGGTCTGATCAGGCTTATGAACATGGCGTTCTGGACCGGCACCTGATATTGACGGAAGAGTGGCTGCTGGATTGGTTTGAAGTGGAATTGGATGAACCGGCAGTCGTGGATTGGTGGTTCCATTACGTTGGCATGGGACAGCTGAGCGGACTTCAAAATGCTGATCAGGGCCGCGTTAAAACGGATCTTGGAAACGAAGATGGATACGCATATGTAAAAGAGAGGTGCACCCACGTCTTGTCCCAGGATGGCTTGCAATTCAATCTCCACATTGCCAATGCATCAGGGCCACTCGCGGTAATCTCATTTATCGCCTTCGAGGGTATGGAATGCTCACAGGTGGAGTCACCTGGGCTTGCTGACGATCCCAGCCGCCTCATGGAAGGAATCCGGCTTCACCGATTAGATTCGAAAGCCCGCTTCATTGCCGTTTACCGTACCGGCACCGAGCCGCTCACATTGGAATGGAACCGTTCGGAGAATGGGGACTGTCTCAGCTTATCCGATGGAAGGATCGCGAGAAGCTTCACGATGACCAACAACGGGTTGAAGGAGAGGGTACTCGATGAAAACCTTGTTTGAACCGAAAAGCGGATTATTGTCCGTGCCATATCAACCGGATGAAGAGAGTAAGCTGCTTGAGAATCCTCCCCGTTTCACCTGGATGCCTGGACAGCTGGAGAACGACCGTTATATGCTGCAAATTTCGACCTCGCCCTCGTATGAAACGGAAGCGACAACGACGATATCGCGGATTCCCTATAACTTATACACTCCGGAGCAACCGCTGCAGCCGGGTACTTATTATTGGCGATATGCCTTGCTGACCGGGGAGCAAGTGGAGGATACGGCAGATTTGGACCATAACCGTTCTTCTTGGAGCCAATCCCGAATGTTTCATGTCCCGGAGGGGCTGCCAGAAACTCCCCTGCCTGGCAGAGGGGAGCGGTACGAACGCACGCATACCGGTCATCCGCGGTTATGGCTGGACGAAAAGGGGATTGAGGCGTTCCGGGAAGGTCTCCGAAAGGATGATGATTACTGCGGCTGGCGCGCTTTTCACGAGAAATCGGTCCTTCCGTGGCTGGATAAGCCGTTAATCCCGGAGCCGGAACGTTATCCCGGCAATAAGCGTGTCGCCAAGCTGTGGAGAAAAATGTACATGGATTGCCAAGAAACGCTGTATGTTATCCGGCACTTAAGCGTGGCAGGGGTCATTTTGCAGGATGATGTTTTAATAGCCAAAGCGAAGACTTGGCTGCTCCACGCGGCCCGGTGGGATACGGAGGGAACAACATCCAGAGATTATAACGATGAAGCCGCGTTTCGGATGGTGGGTGCACTTGCATGGGGATACGACTGGCTCCACGATTACCTCAGCGCAGAGGAGATTAATCTCGTCAGGGGAGCTCTTCTGCGACGTACGGAGCAGGTGGCCTTCCATGTGATGGAGCGCTCGAAAATCCATCATGTCCCTTATGACAGCCATGCTGTTCGTTCGCTGTCCTCCGTGCTTGTTCCGGCCTGTATTGCCATGCTTCATGAAGAGGCTGAGGCACAGACATGGCTGGATTACACGCTGGAATACTACGCCTGCCTCTATTCGCCTTGGGGCGGAGAAGATGGAGGCTGGGCCGAAGGGCCGCTCTATTGGACAACGGGCATGGCATTTGTGATCGATGCGCTCAATCTCATTCGCAACTACGTAGCCATCGATTTCTATCAACGGCCGTTCTTTGGGCGCACGGGCGATTTCCCACTCTACTGCAGCAGTCCGGATACGATCCGGGCCAGCTTCGGGGACCAGTCCTATCTCGGCGAACCCGTCAGTCTGAAGACGGCTTTCAATATTCGCCAGTTTGCAGGCATTACAGGGAATGGATTATATCAGTGGTATTATGAACAAGTAGCTAAGGTGGATACGGACGCCGACTCCAAGTTTTACAATTACGGCTGGTGGGATTTCCGCTTTGACGATATGCTGTATCGGCATGATTACCCTCAGGTGGAAGCTGTTTCTCCTTCTGTTACCGTTCCGTTTTCTATAGATAACGTCTCGGAAGCGAAGGATGGAACCATCCAAGCCGTCAAATGGTTCCGCGATATTGACTGGGTGGCGATGCATCACCGCATGGATGATCCGGATGAGCACATTATGCTGCTTGCAAAGAGCAGCCGTTACGGTTCCATGAGCCACAGTCACGGTGACCAGAACGGATTCCTGCTGCACGCGTATGGTGAACCTCTCGCAATTGAAAGTGGATATTACATCGCTTTTGGAAGCACGATGCATATGAATTGGCGCAGGCAGACGCGTTCCACGAACAATATTCTCATTGATGGCCATGGTCAGTATGCGGGAAAAGATAAGGTGCTTTGCATCGAAGCCAGTGGAAAGGTCGAGCAAGTAGTTGCGTCATCGGGTTATGGGTACGCCCGTATGAACGCTACGCAGGCCTATCGGGAGAATGTCCCTTATCTGGAGCGGTATGTGCGCGAGATCTATTTTTTTGACGAATCTTATTTTGTCATCGTGGATACGGTGGATCTTGCCAAGCCAGCCAGCATCGAGTGGCTGTTTCATACCCTGAACCGGATGAAGCTGTCGGGGCAGACGTTTCGGGTGATGGGCAGCAAAGCGGAAATGGAAGGGCGATTCGTATACAGTTCATCCGGCGACTTGTCGCTGAATCAGCATAATCAGTTCACCGATGTCGACCCCAAAGAAATCGATGGGCTGGATAATCAGTGGCATCTTCATGCTGAGAGCAAATCAGCCGCAAGCCATCGCATTGCGACTCTCCTGGTTCCTATGAGGGCGAATGAAAGTAAATACGTCTCGTATTTTCTGGACGATCAGGACCATGGGGTTCATATCTATTTCACGAATGAGGATGGGAACACCAGAAAGGTGGAAGTGCCTAAGGCATATTAGGTCTTAGAGGCGCTGATTCGATCCAGAATTCACAAAAAGACTCTACTTCAGCGAAAGCTGCTGCATGTGGAGTCTTTTTTTTGCATATTCGTCACCATGCTTATGATTCAACTGGCGTTTCGTACAGGTTATGGCCGCAGATTCTTCGCTAAGGAGTGTTCTGGAACCCGGATCTATAACTGCCTAGCCTGAGAAGGCGTCATGCTCTTGTACTGTTTGTACAGCTTGGTAAAATAATTCGGGTTGCTGCAGCCGACGATGCCGGCAATCTCCGTGATGGTTAACGTCCGTTCACGAAGCAGCTTCTCTGCTTCATTCATCCGGGTCAGGTTGACGTAATCGACGAATGTGCGCCCTGTTAAACGCTTGAACATTTTGCAAAAATGAAACGGATTCAAACCGACCTCTGCAGCAGCGGTCTCTACCGACAATTTCTCACCGATGTTGCTCTCGATGTGCTGAATGAGTTTTTTATAACGATCCCGATTCGCAAAATACGGCTCGGCCGACTTCTCCGTGAACTGTGTGGGCATAAGTGTACGTGCCAGCAGAACGAACACCGTGTACAGCTTGGACTTGGCAATGAGCTCATAGGCCGGACGGCGGGCAACAAGCTCTTCAATCACTTCATCCAGCAGCGGATAGCAGTCTGCGCCAGCAGGGTGGTTCTCGGCAGGCTTGACCGGGAAACGGAGCTGGCCTTCCATATAGGGAGCGACATAACGCACATGAATCGGATCATGGAGGAAATCGTTAAAGAGGGATGCATTCACCACGACACAATCAAATCGCACGTCGCCATCTTCAAGGGCATATCCCACGTGCAGGCTGCCGCCGGGGATGATGATCATTTCTCCAGCCTTTACGTCATACGGAGTTGTATCAATATGGAATACCGCATGCCCTTGGCGCATGCTAATGATCTCAAAATGTTCATGCCAGTGGAGATACAGGATACAGTCTTTCGTTTTGGCATGGGAGCAGAAGTTATTAAATACCTGCACAGGATAGGCTTTATAGTCTAGTCTCGTATTTTCATGAAGCTCTTTTGGATTGGACATGTGATTTCACCTCGGACCGCAAGATAAGAGTGGTAATGCACAAGGTTGTATAGAGAAATTGTTGAGTTTCGCCATTATAATGAAGTTGCTTCATTTACATTAAGCCAATATTGGAATGATGACAACGGGTTAGGATGTGAAATTGTAAGCGGTTTACAACATTATGACGTATTCAGAGGGAGTTAGCATGACCACGACATTTAAAGTTGTGATAGCAGGATGCGGCAGTATGGCGAATACATGGGCGGAATATGCGAAAGGGCGAGAGGACGTTGAAATCGTGGGCCTCGTGGATATCCAAGAGAAATTTGCAAAGGCATTTGCTGATCGGCATGAACTTTCTTGTCCCCTATATACCAATATTACGGAGGCCCTTACTTCAAGCGAAGCGAATATCGTATTTGATGTGACCATTCCCGCCAGCCACTATGGGATTAGCACGGCAGCGCTTAAGCACGGGTGTCATGTATTCAGCGAAAAACCGTTAGCGGAATCGATGACGGAATGCCTGGATATTGTGAGGCTCGCAGAGTCGGCAGGCAGAACTCATGCCGTCATGCAAAACCGCCGATTTGATCCGCGAATTCGGGCATACAAGGATTTGATTGAAGGTGGAGTGATTGGAAAGCCCGGGTTCATAGGGGCGGATTTTTTCCTTGGCGCCCATTTTGGCGGGTTTCGGGACCTGATGGACAGTCCCCTGCTGCTTGACATGGCCATTCACACCTTCGATCAGGCCCGAATGATCAGCGGTGCCGATCCGGTATCCGTGTACTGTCAGGAGTTTAACCCGCCGGGTTCCTGGTATGCCGGAAACGCGATGGCGATATGCATTTATGAAATGTCGGACGGCTCCGTGTTCAATTCCCGCGGTTCCTGGTGCGCCGAAGGAGCCCAAACCTCCTGGGAAGCCGCATGGCGCGTAACGGGAGAGAAAGGAACGGCGATCTGGGACGGCCATGATGATATTTATGCGGAGATCGTGGCGGAAGGGGATCAATCAGGAAACTTTATCCGGAAGTATGAACGGATTGAAGGTACGCTGCCCGAAATGGAGAAGACTGGACATCACGGCTGCCTGGAAAATATGTTTCATGCTCTCGAAGCCGGCATCAAGCCGGAGACGGATTGCAGCGACAACGTCTACAGCATGGCGATGGTGCTGGCTGCATTGGAGAGTACCAAGACGGGACGAAAAGTCATGATTTCGGAGTTCATGAAGGGTTGAAGGGAACGAGAGAGTAGCCTTAGGACATTTTGATACAACTTTGGCCTTGGCTGGACGGTAGCCTGCTCATGCAGGTGTTGTTGGTGACGAAAACATATAGGGTAAATGAAGCCGCGGATTCGCGGCTTTTTTGTTTTAAGTACCGTGTTGAGAAGATGATTGACTGTACCTGCTTTTTCGGTGCGAATGATGCATGAAGCAGGAAGAAACCGATTGCATTCAAGTGTTAGAGATGGAGAGGACAGTATTCGTAAAATCTTGCACTAATAACATCGTCTGAGTTGGTTTCTCGAATCAGAATGACCATGGTGTAAGGTAAAAGATGCCTTTCAGGAGTCCTTCCTTTGGAGTCACTGCTCTTCCATTGAGGGACAAAGCCGTGCTACAATATAGCACAAGCATAAGTAAAACGCTTAACCTGGAAGAGAAAGTAATGACCTCTTTGCAGCAAAACTGGTATCGCAAGCTGCTTCTTTCCTATTTCCCCATTTTCCTTATCACCATTACGCTTATCGTGTTTCTTTCTTTTATTATGTTTAACAAGGCCTCACGCGAAGAGGCGGCCAAGGCGAACGGTATATCCACCAGATTTATTATGGAAGACCTTGACCGCTCCATCCATGCGATTGAGATGAATGTGCTGAACGAAGTGGAGGCAAGTTCCCTATACTCAAGCTATCTGTTCAGGACCCCGTCATCCGACCAGAATCTGATGTACTCGCTGGTGAAACGACTTCGCGTGCTGCAAACGGACAGCGACTTGATTGATCAGTCTATTTGTACTGTCATTCGGATCAATCAGTGCTGACCACCAGCGGACAGAGTTCCCTCTCATCGTTTCCGGACCGTTCTTATATCGAGCACGCCGCGAAGGAGCACGATTATCGGGGTTCGTCGGCCGTACGCTCCATGACGGGTCTGGGGGAGAACGAACCGAAGCAGGTCGTCTCCATGTACAAAAATTTGCCGCTCCCCTTTGGAAGCCAGGGTCTGCTGGTGATAAACGTCAGATTGTATCGGTTGGAGCAGATGATTAATCTGATAATAAATGACAGCGTTTCCTTTTTGAAAATTCTGGATTCCATCGTTCGCCGATATCGCCATTCGGGCATGGCAGGGGCTGACCGGAAAAGCCAACGATCGCCGCGGGAGCGTGCACGGGGTATGCAGCGGGTCCCGTTATTCCTTTACCGGGGATTATTACAAGCAGGATCTGCTCATGGTGGCGAATGACAATCACGGGACCGGCATCATGATGCTGGCGGGCGTATCATAAAATTAAAAGGCATGCTGGGCGGCCAGTAAGGCATACACTTTCTGTAAAGCGCTTAACTCTTAGATGGTTAAGCGCCTCGATCCAACAGGTTAAGCGCTTAATTCACATTAAGTTTTATCCATAGGATGCAACGACGATGAAAAGCTGAAAAGGAGATGAACCGGTTGACGACGACACGATTAACGATGGCGCAAGCACTGCTGAAGTTTTTGGATGCACAGTATATTTCTGTTGATGGAGTGGAGACAAAATTCGTGCACGGTGTGATGGGGATATTCGGACACGGGAATGTAACCGGTCTTGGGGAGGCCTTGGAACGAAGCTCGGGAGACCTGGTTTATGTTCAGGGCAAAAACGAACAGGGTATGGTACATACCGCCGCGGCATACGCAAAGCAAAAAAACCGGCGGCAGATATGGGCCTGCACCTCGTCCATCGGACCCGGTGCGCTCAATATGGTCACCGCCGCAGCTACGGCAACGGTGAACCGCATCCCGGTACTGCTGCTGCCTGGCGACAACTTTGCCTGCCGCCAGCCTGATCCGGTGCTGCAGCAGATTGAGGCCCCGTCGGATTACACCGTGTCGGCCGCAGATGCATTCAAGCCGGTGAGCCGGTATTGGGACCGGATTTCCCGGCCGGAGCAGCTTATCGCGGCCGCCCGGCAGGCGATCCGCGTGCTGACCGATCCGGCGGAGACAGGGGCGGTTACGCTGGCGCTGCCTCAGGACGTGCAGGCCGAGGCGTACGAATATCCGGATTCGCTGTTTGAGAAAACGGTACACGTCATCGACCGCCGCCCGCCGTCGGCGGAAGGACTGAAGCGTGCGGCGGCACGGATTGCAGCCAGCAAGCGTCCGCTCATCATTGCAGGAGGAGGCGTTCACTACAGCGATGCTGCCAAGGACCTGGCTGCATTTGCGGAAGCTTTCGGCATCCCGGTTGCTGAAACGCAGGCCGGGAAAAGCGCGCTTTCTTGGAAACACCCTCTGAACCTCGGCGCCATGGGCGTAACGGGCTCACTGGCGGCGAATCGCGTCGCGGCGTCTGCTGATCTGATTATCGGCGTCGGCACCCGGTATTCGGACTTTACAACGTCCTCCAAATGGGCGTTTCAAAGGGAGGACGTATCGTTCCTGAACCTGAATGTCAACAGCGCGGACGGCGCCAAGCTCGGCGGCGAAGCACTGATTGCCGATGCGAAGGAAGGGTTGAAAGCGCTGCATCAGAAGCTGTCTAGGGACGGCTTTCAAGCGGGTTACGAAGAAAACGAGCTTGCCAGTTTGAAAGCAGAGTGGGACAGCGAGGTGGACCGCCTGTACGCTGCCGAGCATCCGGACGGCTTGTCGCAGACGAGAGCCCTTGGCGTCATCAATGAGGTCATCTCCCCATCTTCCGTCATCGTCTGTGCGGCAGGCAGTCTGCCGGGAGACCTGCACCGGTTATGGAGACCTTCCGAACCGAAGACGTACCACATGGAGTATGGCTTCTCCTGCATGGGGTACGAGGTGAGCGGCGCCTTGGGTGCGGCCCTCGCGGAGCCGGACCGTGAAGTCTATGCGCTGGTCGGCGATGGCAGTTACCTGATGATGCATTCGGAGCTGGTCACCAGCTTGCAGGAAGGGCGGAAGATAACGATTGTGCTGTTCGACAACCACGGTTTCCAATGCATTCATAATCTGCAGCGGAGCAACGGCAGCGACGGGTTCGGCAATGAGTTCCGACGCCGCGAAGAGGGGACTGGTCGCTTGACCGGAGAGTACATCCCGATTGATTTTGCCGCGCACGCGCGTGCGCTCGGCGCTAAAGCCTACAAGGCCAACACGCCGGAGGCACTGCATGAAGCGCTACTCCTGGCGTTGAAGGAAAACGTGACAACGCTGATCGAGATTCCGGTCGTTCCGGGAACGAACACCGACGGTTATGAGTCCTGGTGGCGCGTAGAGGTGCCGGAGGTGTCGGCCTCAAGCAAGGTGACCGAAGCGCAGCGCCAGATGGCGGCCCGAAGCAGGGAAGCAAGGCCCTACTAACGACTGCAGCAGCAAAGCAAGTAAGATCTTGCTAACGACCGGAGTAGGGGCAATATGAAGCCGGCTCGAGGCAAGAAAAGTCCGGGGCAAGGAATGGCTATACAAGTGCCTCGAGCAAGGAAGCTGGTTCGACTGAGGGATCTGGACAAGGAAGCAACCCCTACTAAACAAAACAAAGGAGCGCTGGTTATGAGCAACAGGCTGTTCAAGCTTGGGATACATCCGATTAACTGGGTCGGCGAGGACGTTAGGGAGCATGGAGACGACACGACGTTTGAGATGATTGTGGATGATATTGCGGCTTTGGGTCTGACAGGCACGGAGATGGGAAGGAAATTCCCCAAGGATCGGGCAGTGCTGAAACGGGAGCTGGATGCGCGCGGCATTCAGTTGGTCTCCCAGTGGAAGTCGGTGCTGTTCTCCGATCCCGACTATCGCAGGCAGGAGCTGGAGGATTACCGACGGCACGCAGAGTTTCTGGCCGGGTTCGACAGCAAGGTGATCAGCACGGCGGAGGTAGGGGGATCACTTCACTTCGATCCCCGCCGGACGCCGAATGAGAACATCGTTCTCCGTCTGGATGACGCCGGATGGGAAAGCCTGGCGGAAGGACTGAACCAGGCTGGAGGGATTGCGGCAAGCTACGGCATGAAGCTGGCTTATCATCATCATGGCGGCACGGTTGTGGAGCAGCCGTACGAGATCGACCGGCTGATGTCCATGACTGACCCTTCGCTGGTGTCTCTCCTGTACGACACCGGTCATGCCTATTACGGGGGAAACGACCCGCTGGAGCTGCTCCGCAAGCATTATGACCGGATCGCGTATATCCATCTGAAGGATATCCGGCTTGATGTGCTGGAACAGGCGCGCCTGGACAACTGCGATTTCGTAAGCTGCATCCGCAGGGGCGTGTTTACGGTTCCTGGCGACGGATGCATCGATTTTGCGCCGATTATCGGAGAGCTCGTTGAACGCAGCTATGACGGCTGGGCGATGCTGGAGGGTGAGCAGGATCCTGCGCTTCATCCGGCCAAGGAGTATGCTCAACAGGCGATTGAATACCTGGACGGCCTGGAGACCTGACATAGATGCAGGGCTGAAGCCACGGCTCGAGGGTCGAGCCAGGCTCAAGGCGATGCGACTGAGTTCGAGGGTGGAATCGTAACATACTTATCGGACAAAAGTAAACTCATTCAAGTGCGGGCGGATCTATCTGGGAGTGTCTATCGGTTGGAAGTATTTTTGAACTGTAAGTATTACGAGAGCTGCAAATGATTACGGCCATTAGCGAACGGAGTCATGCAGTCATATGAAGTCTCAGCCGCGGCCGATCTGATCAAGGAGGTTTATCCATGAGTGAAATCACGTTCAATAACGCAAAACCGATGGATTTTGTGGCTGTAGGGAGGCTGTGCATCGACCTGAATGCCAATGAGATTAACCGGCCGATGGAGGAAACGACCACGTTTACCAAATATGTCGGAGGATCACCCGCCAATATCTGTATCGGGATGGCCCGCCTGGGCCTGAATACAGGCTTCATCGGCAAGGTGGCGGACGATCAGATGGGGCGTTTTATTACAAAGTACCTCGAAGATAACCGGATTACGACGAAGGGCGTGACAATCGATCGTACGGGAGCCGTAACGGGTCTTGCCTTTACCGAGATCAAGAGCCCGACCGACTGCAGCATTCTGATGTACCGCGACAACGCCGCGGACTTACTGCTGGAGACGGGAGATGTGAGCGAGGAGCTGATCGCCTCCGCCAAAATGGTACTGATCTCTGGAACCGCGCTCGCGGCCAGTCCTTCCCGGGAAGCCGTGTTTCTGGCTCTGGACTATGCCAAGCGCCACGGCGCCGTGATCGCGTTTGACCTCGATTACCGTCCGTACACATGGAAATCCCCGCAGGAGACGGCAACCTATTACAATTTAGCGGCGGAAACATGCGACATTATCCTCGGCACGCGCGAAGAGTTTGACATGATGGAGCAGTTCGGGGGTAATCCGGAGCGCAGCGATCGCATCACGGCGGCCAAATGGTTTGATTATAAGGCCAAGATCGTGATTATCAAGCACGGCAAGGAAGGCTCCATCGCATATACCCCAGGCGGTGCCAGCCATACGGCTCGGAGCTTTCCGGCGAAAGTCATCAAGACGTTCGGGGCGGGGGATTCATACGCTGCCGGCTTTCTGTACGGCCTGATGCAGGGCTGGACCATCGAGCGCTGCATGGAATTCGGCAGCGCGGCGGCTAGCATCGTCATATCCAGCCACAGCTGCTCCGATGCGATGCCGACGAGCGCGGCGGTTCACGATTATATCGAGCGCTGCAAGCGAGGCGAGATTACTGCCAATACCTAAGTTTAGTCCATGCTCAGGATCTTTATTGAGATCTATCAATACTGAGATTTCGCCCGTTCATAAGATTTCGTGCTTTTGAGATAAGGCCTGTTTTGTGATTACCCTTGTTCGTGAGATTACTCCTGTTCTTGAGAGTGTATTCTTTCTAGGAATTTCACCCCTTCTTGTGATTTTGCTAATCTTCATTTCTTGTAGAGCAGAGCATTCATTTTTTCTATCTTTACTGATCCAATCGAAAGGGGCATACCAGCCATGACGCAAACCCTGAGCAATTATATCGGCGGACAATACGTTCCATCCCGATCCGAAACAACTGATCCCGTATACAATCCGGCAACGGAAGAGATTCTTGCTTACGTCCCGCTATCCACGAAAGAGGAAGTGGATCAGGCCGTACAGGCGGCCGCCAAAGCGGGACGTACCTGGGCCAAGACGGCCGTGCCTCGCCGCGCGCGCATTCTGTTCAAGTATCAACAGCTGCTGGTGGAGCATTGGGAGGAGCTGGCGCGCCTGATTACGGCGGAGAACGGCAAAAGCTATGCAGAAGCCTACGGCGAAGTACAGCGGGGCATCGAGTGCGTGGAGTTTGCCGCCGGTGCGCCTACGCTGATGATGGGCAAGCAGCTACCCGATATCGCCACCAACCTGGAGTCCGGCATGTACCGGTATCCGATCGGCGTAGTGGCGGGAATCACACCGTTCAACTTCCCGATGATGGTACCGTGCTGGATGTTCCCGCTCGCCATCGCTTGCGGCAATGCGTTTGTGCTGAAGCCGTCAGAGCGCACGCCGCTCTTGGCACAGCGTCTGGCGGAGCTGTTCGCCGAAGCCGGTCTGCCAGACGGCGTCCTGAACGTCGTTCACGGCGCGCATGATGTGGTCAACGGCATTCTGGAACATCCCGGCATCGCCGCCGTATCCTTCGTGGGCTCCCAGCCGGTGGCGGAGTACGTGTACAAAACCGCTTCTTCCCACGGCAAGCGCGTGCAGGCTTTGGCGGGGGCGAAGAATCACAGCATCGTGATGCCGACTGCGGACTTGGATGGGGCCGTGACCCAGATCGTCAGCGCGGCCTTCGGTTCTGCCGGCGAGCGCTGTATGGCCTGCTCCGTCGTCGTGGCCGTGGGCGACGTGGCGGAACCGCTGATGGAGAAGCTGAAGCAGGCGGCCGATGAGATTACCATCGGCAACGGAGCGGACGAAGGCGTTTTCCTCGGGCCGGTTATTAGGCAAGCTCACAAGGAGCGCACGATCCGTTATATCGAGGCGGGCGAGCAAGAAGGCGCTAAGCTGGTGCGCGATGGTCGAAGCGACGAGGCCGTGAGCGGTGACGGATATTTTGTCGGACCGACGATTTTTGATGAGGTGACCAGCGAGATGAAGATTTGGAAGGACGAAATTTTCGCCCCGGTGCTGTCCGTCATGCGGGCGGAATCGCTGGAGGAAGCGATTGAAATCTCCAACCGCTCGGACTTCGCGAACGGGGCCTGCCTGTTCACGCAGGATGGCAGCGACGTGCGCCAGTTCCGTGAGCATATCGATGCTGGCATGCTTGGAGTCAACCTCGGCGTTCCAGCGCCGATGGCGTTCTTTCCGTTCTCCGGTTGGAAAAATTCTTTCTATGGGGATCTGCATGCGAATGGAACGGACGGCGTGGAGTTCTATACCCGCAAGAAAATGGTAACAGCGCGCTGGTAGCCTTTAAGCAGAGGAGACGTTCATATGAAAACTATTAATATCGGCATTATCGGTGTTGGACGAATCGGCAAAATCCATGCGGATCATCTGCTGCGCACGCCTGGTGCGAAAATTGCGGCCATCAGCGATTTGTTCGCCGGCGACGAGCTGAGGGCCTGGGCCGCGGAACGCGACATTCCTATGGTTACGACTAATAGTAACGATATCATGGAGCATCCGGATATCGATGCCGTGTTGATCTGCTCCTCGACCGATACGCATGTCCCGCTGATCAAGCAGGCTGCGGCGAAAGGCAAGCATATTTTCTGCGAGAAGCCGGTCAGCATGAGCGTGGATCAGACCCGCGAGGCGCTGGCGGCCGTGGAAGCGGCCGGCGTAAGTCTGCAGATCGGCTTCAACCGCCGGTTTGACCATAACTTCAGCAGGGTTCAGGAGATTGTGTCAGAGGGAAGAATTGGGGAAACGCATCTGATTAAGATTACCTCGCGCGATCCTAACCCGCCCCATCCGGATTACATTAAAGTGTCCGGCGGGCTGTTTATGGATATGGCCATTCATGATTTCGACATCGCCCGTTTTCTATCGGGCAGCGAGGTGATCGAAGTGTACGCCCAGGGAGCGGTACTGGTGGACCCTGCTATCGGAGAGCTAGGCGACATCGACACCGCCCTCACCATGCTCCGTTTTGCTGACGGAGCGCTCGGCGTCATCGACAACAGCCGCAAGGCCGTCTATGGTTATGATCAGCGGATCGAGGTGTTCGGCTCCGGCGGAAGCGTCTCCGTCGACAACGACTATCCAAGCACCGCTGTCGTCAGCGGTCCGGATGGCGTTACCCGCGACAAACCGCTGTATTTCTTTCTGGAGCGGTACAAGGAAGCGTACATGAACGAGATGCGGCAATTTATCGAAAGCTTGCAGAACGGCACCCCGGTGCCGGTCAGCGGCCATGACGCCCTTCAAGCAGAGCTGATCGCCCTGGCGGCCAAGCGTTCGCTGCAGCAGGGCCGCCCGGTAAAGCTGGCCGAGCTCACCACCGGCATTTCGGCAGGCTAAATCTGGAGAGGCTGTAATTGGCAGCATGATGTAGGGAGATGCCTAAGCTGTCTGAACAAGAAGAAATAACCGTTTGTATTCGCTAAGTATCTGCTTGAAATCGGTATATGAGAAGCTGTTGCCCAAGCGCTGGAATATCTTGCTCAAACGGGAGAGCGTATCTATTGAAACTACATCATTAACAGACCAGATCCATAAAAGAGGAGGAACACCATGCCGAACTTAATTGTATTCATAACGACGCCGGACCTGGACGGGCGCGTGCTGTCCATTACGCCGGAAAGCGCAGGCTGGGCATATGTGGGCTTTGAAGTATTTCGTTTAAGGGAAGGACAGACGCTGAGCCGAGCCACGGGAGATCAAGAAGCGGCTCTTGTTCTGTTAACCGGGCGAGCCGACGTGAAGGCAGGGGGAGAGAGCTGGGACAACATTGGCAAGCGCATGAGCGTGTTTGAAAAAACGCCTCCCTATACGGTTTATGTGCCATCACAGAAACAGTTCGAGGTCACGGCATTAACCGAAATGGAGCTGGCCGTGTGTCTTGCTCCGGGGAAAGGCACTCACCCGGCCCGTCTCATCGCGCCGGAAGATGTCGGCGTGGAGAACCGCGGGAGCGGGAGCATGTCGCGTCTGGTGCATAATATTTTGCCGGAGCAAAAGCCGGCGGATAGCCTATTGGTGGTCGAGGTGTTTACGGATGGGGGCAACTGGTCCAGCTACCCACCGCACAAGCATGACCGCGATGAGCTGCCGGAGGAATCGCTGCTGGAGGAAACCTACTACTACCGGGTTCAGCCGGAGTGCGGTTTTGCCGTTCAGCGGGTCTATACCGATGACCGTTCGCTGGACGAAACGATGGCGGTTAAAGATGGCGAGGCCGTAATGGTGCCCGAGGGCTACCATCCGGTATCCGCGCCTCCCGGGTATAATGTGTACTACCTGAACGTCATGGCGGGGCCGAAGCGAATATGGAAATTCCGCAATGATCCGGATCATGATTGGCTTATGAGATAAAGCAAGCTAAGTCAGGGAACGTGCTATGGACCAGGATCCTAGGTGTGCATGTCTGCAGGCAGTATTAACGACAAAACGGCCTTGCGTTAAACGAGATGAAAGCCCATAATAAATTGAAATGCCAAAATTAAACAAATGGAGCACAAGGGATGATAAGAGCGACTATTTATGACGTTGCGCGCGAAGCCGGCGTTTCCATTGCTACCGTCTCTCATGTCATGAACGGCAAGGGCAAGATCAGTCGCGAACGTCGTGAGGAGATTCTGGATATCATGCAGCGCCTGAATTATCGGCCGAACGCGATTGCCTCAGCCCTCGCCGGCAAAAAAACCTATACCCTGGGATTGCTCGTCCCCGACATCTCCAACCCCTTTTTTGCCGAGATTGCACGCTCGGTCGAGGATCACGGGCATCAGCTTGGATACAGCGTGATCATCTGCAGCACGGACAACCAGGAAGAGAAGGTAAAACGCTATGTCAGCCTGCTGAGGCAAAAGCAGGTGGATGGCGTTATTATCGGTACGGGCGTATCCCATGGTGAGCTGCTCAAGCCGTTTCAGGAGCATTCGCTGGCTATAGCGCTTATCGCCCGGGACAATCCGGCACTTGGAGCCAGCAGCGTTCGGGTTCATGACTTGGAAGGGGGCCGTCTCGCTGCTGAGCATCTGCTTCGTCTCGGTCACCGCAGGCTGGCCGTACTTGCCGAGCATGAACGGGTGACGAGCAGCAATGAGCGGGTAAGGGGTTTTGTCGAAGCTGCCGCCTCGTTCGGTTTAGGGCTTTCCCCCGACTATATTGCGGCCTGTGACCATAAGATCGAGGACGGATTCAGACGAGCCAAAGTTATGTTGGAGCTGGAGGAACCGCCTACTGCGCTGTTTTGCTGCAACGACATGCTGGCGATCGGCGCCCTGCGGGCGATTCGCGAGCTCGGGCTGCGCGTTCCTGAGGACTGTTCGGTCGTCAGCTTTGACGATACGATTCTGGCCCGAGTAACAGATCCGCAGCTCACTGTTATTGCCCAGCCGATGGAACAGATGGGCCGCCTGGCGGTGGACCTTGTGGTCAGGAATCTGGCCAGCCAGGGAGAACCTGTACAGCGCATTGTGCTCCCCCCGGAGTTGATCATCCGCCGATCCACGGCCCCGCCACCGGGATAAAAAATCTTCTGGAGACAATAGGTTACAAAAAAGAATCATTTTCTAGTTAAAACGGACAACAGAGTCGTTATCATGGGCATTGGCAGTCGATTTGCTGCTATCTGCTAAATAACGTCTCTAAAGTCCGTTTTTGGTTTAGAATTTTATTTCGATTACATAAGGTTTTCTTAGATTCGAAAGTACACGCCGAGACACCAATTAGCAACCGTTACAGGGCTGAATGATCCGCATCTTTTGAGGTTTTGCGGAACTCCGCGGGTGCTATACCTTTGTACTTGTGAAATGCTTTACTGAAATGAAATTCATCATGAAATCCGCATGTGTTGGCGATAAACCTCAGGGTATACGACGTGTATGCCAAGTAACGCTCTGCATGACGCATACGGATGTCGGTCAGGTAGTCCTTGGGAGAAACATGCAATTCGCAAATACGACTCCGAAATGGCATGTTTCTTAGCCAACGCTCCAATATGAAGCGGATCGGCGTAATGGTCCTCGATGTCGGTTTTAATCCGCTGATATGCCTCAGGGGACGGGTTCTACGGATTCCGCAGTCCGAATCGGGAGAAAGGCTCTGAGGAACGGCAGGCCGATATTATCGCGAGCAATCTGAAGGCATACATGGAGCGAAAATACATATCCGGGATGTTTATATGGCAATTTAGCGATTGCCGAGTGACGGAAGGGCTTGGATGGCTGCTGAATCGTTCATGCACGCGGAACAGCAAAGGTATTGTAGATGAATATCGTCGTCCGAAGCTGGCGTATGAAACCGTTCGACGAATCTTTTCGGGGGAACCCGATAATATTTGACTGAGTGGTACATAAACCCTATACTTTTAGGTAACAAAGATCATGTTCAAAAGGGATGAGGGGAATGACCACGAACGGAAGACCGCGTGAGTTCAAGAAGGAAGCTGTCATTGATGCTGCCACGGACGTATTCTGGTCCAAGGGTTATGAGGCGAGTTCCACGCAAGAGCTGTGCGAGAAGACAGGGCTGGGTAAAGGGAGCCTGTACAATGCGTTCGGCAGCAAGAATGAGTTATTCGAGCAGGTGCTTCAACGTTACAATGATGAAGGCCTGGAGATATCCAGAGAGATTCTGGGCCGGTCCATCCCGGTTAAGGATAGGCTGCGCGCCTTGTTTGAATGGGCAATCGGCATGGATTTTTCGGACCCGAACCACCGCGGCTGCATGGCGGTTAATATCAGTATGGAACGGGCTGGGCGGGACCCGATGGTTGAACGGATATTCGGGCAATATATTTATGATCTTGAGGAAGACTTGATCAGCGTGATGGAAGAGGCGATACAATCGGGGGAAATTCCGGCTGAACGCTCTGCGAAGCAGCTGGCTAGCTTATTCTTAAGCAGCTACTATGGACTGCGGGTGATGAACTCCGCTACGATGAATCGCGAGCTGGCCGATCGAATCGTCGAAAGTACACTCGACGTTATTTTCTAGATTATAGATGAAATTGATCGGTATTAAAGAAAAGGCCGTATCCAAGGGTGGTTCAAACCTACCTACCTTTGTGGATGCGGCCTTTGGCTTTCTTATTGAAGTGGGCAAATAAACGAATATATGTCACTTGAGATGGAGTATTAGGCTAAGGACAGCATTTTTTCACCGAAATTGGCATCCTCCAGCAATGGGCGGCCGATGGCTATCATATCTGCTATCTCATCTGCTAGAATGAAATTGGCGAACGCTTGGGTGCGGATATTGCCGACCGCGATCACCGGTATTTTTACATATTGTTTGATCACTGCAGCATAAGGTGTTTGGTAGCCCTCCGGTGTGGCTAAAGGTGCAGCAGGAACGAGACCGCCCGAAGATACGTGCACGGCATCCAGTTCGGATTCCAGGTAAGTCAAGGCGAGTGCAACCTCTGCTGGTGTCAGGCCGCCATCGGCAAAGTCGGATGCAGAAACCCGCAATTGCACCGGGTAATTGATCCCTACTTCGGTTCGGATGGCCCCCAGAACTTCTTGGATCAATCGGACTCTGTTCTCCAGGCTTCCTCCATATGTGTCTGTTCGCTGATTTGACAGCGGAGAGAGAAACTGGTGGAGAAGATGACCGTGGGCGGCATGAAGCTCGATTCCATCAAAGCCAGCCTGCAGGCTTCGATGAGCAGCCATCCGGAACTGTTCGATGACTGCGTTAATGTCGGCTTGGGACATCGTTTGTGGCAGTCCATATTCATCGTCGTAGGCAATCGAACTAGGGGCTAATTTTTTTTCGGTGACGCTGGGCCATGCTTTTCTGCCGGCGTGGGTCAATTGGATGAAGATGGGCGTTCCTTTTGAATGGACGTCATCGACAATCCTGCGTAATGGAGCCGTATGCTGTTCGGTATATATCCCGATATCATCCGGGAACAGACGGCCATTTGCGGACACCACGGTAGATTCGATAATGATTAAACTGACATGTTCTGCCCGTTCACTGTAAAATTTCACATGATGATCGGTTGCATAAGAATCCGGCGTTCCCTGATTTTGCTGCATAGGAGCCATGATCATTCGGTTCTTCAATTGTACCGTTCCGATCTGTATAGGATCGTGCAGGTTGATTGTCATTGTATATTCCTCCTTGAATGAATGCTTGTTAACCTAGCTCTATTGTATAAATCATAGCCCTATAGTTACAGATGAAACCCAAGGAATCCCTACCGTATTACTTTGAATTTATAAGCGTTTCGCACATCCAACTTTGAAATTGATTTTGGGTAAGACAGGGGAGTGTAATCATGGATCAGATTGATCTTCAAATCTTGGAGCTGTTAAAAAATAATGCAAGAATCTCCTTCTCCGAATTGGGGAGAAAGGTCCATATGACGCAGCCTGCGGTATCCGAACGTGTGAAGCGTCTGGAGGAGAAGGGCGTAATTACGGGGTATCGTGCGGTTCTATCTCCTGACAAAATGGGGAAGGGCGTAACGGCCTTCATCCTGATTCAAGCCAGTCATTGTGACCGGCTGACGGCATTCGCCAAACAGTCGCAGGAGGTCACCCAGATTTATCAAGTCAGCGGACAATACAATTTTCTTATGAAAATCGAAACTGCTTCCATGAAGTCTCTGGAAGCCTTCATCTATGATTGCAGCGAGTATGGACATACAACGACCATGACGGTTCTCTCCACTCCTCTGGAACAAGAATAAGAATATCCGCGGGAGATAAGACTGGTTCACGATCTGGACCGGATCGGCGGCAGGGGGCTTTGTAAGAAAAATCGTTAATTCAGCAACCAAAACCATCAACCCGTTCAATTTGCGTTTTGAACGGGTTGATGGTTTTTCTACGTTATTTTTCTACGTTATCCGCTCATTGATTTCAAGTAAGGTCCGTGCGCTTAATCTGTGTTCTTACGCTTCTCGGCCTCCAGTTGATCATGAGAACCAGTTGATCTCTCATATAAGGGACGGGGTATTGGAAATTGTTCTCGATCCAGTGGAATACCAGGCCGAGTAAGGCGTGCATGTTGTAGATGATGAGTAGTTCATGGTTGAGTTCTCCCCTGGGGTAGTCCAAATCCTCCATGGCGATTTGTTTTAATGCCGAGAACATTTTATCCCGGACAAGGGGTAGAACATCGCTTTTGAATAAGGCCGTATATACGTCTGCATTTTGGTGAATATAATCAAATATTTTTACCGCATTGGCAGGCAGCTCATCGATATGAAACACGTCGACTTCCCCGTAAGGAGCCCTGAAGGATGCGATCAGCTCCTCCATTAAAGGAGTCAGGATATCATCGAGAAGAGCCTTTTTGTTGTCGTAGTGGGTATAGAAGGTTCCTCGATTGTAATTGGCTAACTCTACGATTTCCGTAATGGAAATGCTGGAAAAGCTCTTCTGCGAGAGGAGTGATAGAAGCGCTTGCTTTAAAGCTTCTTTGCTGCGGACGATGCGACGATCGGTCATTTTATTGCTCGATTGCATAGATTCGAGTCCTTTCGGTTAAAAATATAACGAATTTAATAGTTAAAATCTAAACAAATTTACGCTTTTTGTTCGGTATCGTACAATTCCACGCTATGTAATCATTGTGACCTAAATCATACTACGATTATACTAGAATTGACATATGTCGTGTACTGTACAGTTGTTGATTTGTTGTCCCTGATTTCCAAAATGATATCACAACCTATTATGGGGGTATGGAACGTGAGATTATCTGGTAAAGTTGCGATTGTTACAGGTGCTGCTTCCGGTATGGGAAAAGCGACAGCGGAACTGTTTGCTGCCGAAGGCGCAAAAGTTGTCGTGTCTGACCTGCGTCTTGAGGCGGCGCAAGCCGTTGTTGACGAAATTACAGCAAAAGGCGGCACGGCCCTGGCACTGGTAGCGAATGTGGCCAAGGAAGAAGATGTGCAGCAGTTGGTTGATGCTACTGTTAATGCATATGGAACGCTTGATATTTTGATCAACAATGCCGGCATTATGGACAACTTCGTACCGGCTGCGGATCTAACGGATGAGTTGTGGGATCGCGTATTTGCCATCAATACAACAGGACCGATGAGAACTATTCGTAAATCATTGCCAGTCTTCCTGGAGAAAAAGAGCGGGGTCATTGTCAACATTGCTTCTGCCGGAGGGCTTATGGGGTCCAGAGCAGGTGCAGCGTATACGGCCGCTAAGCATGCTGTTGTCGGATTAACCAAAAATGTCGGTTTTCAATATGCAACGCAGGGAATCCGGTGTAATGCGGTTGCTCCAGGCGGCGTCAGCACGAATATCGGCACCACTCTAAACGCGCCGAATTCGTTTGGTATGGAAAGAGCTATGGCTGGTATCAACCTGAACCCACGGGCAGGGGAACCGGAAGAGATCGCAAAAGTGGTATTGTTCCTGGCTTCAGATGAAGCCAGCTTTGTAAACGGTACTGTTGTTACAGCCGATGCAGGCTGGACTGCCTATTAATAAGCATTTGCAAGCACTAGGGCTTTCTAAAGGACATCTCCTTTAGGAAGCCTTGTTTTTTTGTGGCGGCATGAAGGTTGAAACTTTTCCAGCTCATAAATAAACCTTTACTATTCTACACAACCTAAATCAGTCTATTGACAGACATGCCCATGTTACATAAGTTATTCTTCTCGAGGAAGGAGCGGATGCACTGTGGAAATATTTCTTATGGTACTTATTTTTCTGGTTCTTATCGGTATTTCCAACATCATCAATCGATTTCTGCCATTCATTCCTGTCCCGTTGATCCAAATTGCGCTTGGGATCGGGGCCGCCTATATCCGCGGGTTCCATCACGTGCCACTGAATCCGGAATTGTTCATGGTCCTGTTTATCGCACCGCTCTTGTTTAATGATGGGAAGCTGACCCCACGGAGCGAGTTGTGGAAGCTCAGGTCCAATATTCTGCTGCTGGCACTAGGTCTCGTATTTGCAACCGTTCTGATCGCGGGACCTTTCATTCATTGGCTTATTCCGACCATACCGTTATCAGCTGCCTTTGCGTTGGCTGCGATACTCTCGCCTACCGATGCGGTTGCGGTGGGCTCCCTGTCAGGCAGAGTGAAGCTGCCGGGGAAAATCATGCATTTACTTGAAGGCGAAGCGCTTATGAATGATGCGTCCGGTCTCGTTGCGTTTAATTTTGCGATTGCAGCTACAGTGACGGGTTATTTTTCTTTAACGAAAGCCATCGGCAGTTTTTTTGTCATTGCAATTGGAGGCATCGTTGTCGGGGCGCTTCTAGGGTTTCTTGTGATTTGGTTCAGAATGCTGCTGCGCCGGCTCGGTATGGAGGACGTCACGCTTCATATGCTGATCATCATTCTGACGCCATTTATCATCTACCTTATAGCCGAGGAATTTCATCTGTCCGGGATTCTGGCTGTCGTTGCGGCGGGTGTCACCCACGCCGTGGAGAGGGATCGTATGCGATCAGCATCCATTAAACTTAGAGTTGTATCGGACAGCACCTGGTCTGTAATCCTGTTCACGTTAAACGGGCTGGTGTTCATTCTGCTCGGGCATGAAATCCCGGGGGTCGTCAATCAAATATGGAGTGATCCTACCTATAACAATGGACAAGTCGTCGGTTATATACTCCTGATAACTGCTGTTCTGATATTGCTGCGTTTCATATGGGTATGGGCTTCAACGAACCGCCAGTTCAAGTCTTCCCTGCTGACTGCACTGTCGGGCGTACGGGGGGCATTAACGCTGGCTGCGGCTTTCTCCATCCCGCTCACCCTTGCGGACCATCGTCCATTTCCAGAGCGAAGCTTAATGTTATTCATCTGCGCTGGTGTCATCCTGTTAACTCTGGTCATCGCGAGCGTGCTGCTTCCGCTGCTGACACGTGAGAAACCTGTGAATACGGCCGCAGTGATTGATCGTGAGAAAGAAGCACGGCTTCATATGCTACAAGCGGGAATACGTACCGTGCGGGAAGAAATGACGGATGAAAACAGGGAGGAGGCGGTTCAGCTTATTTATGCGTATACCAAGCGGCTTCAGCAATCTCAAATAATGGATAAGAGCGACATGCGAGAGTTCTGGGAAGCCACGATCACCGTCAGAAAAATCGGACTTACTGCGGAACGGAACGTTACAGAAACATGGCTTAAGGAACATAAAGCTTCTGCAAGGGTCGCGGAGCAATTCCTGTCCTCGCTGAACAAAGTTGAGATGCTGCTGACCAGCCGATATAAGTTCAGGCTGCTCACGAAGAATTTATGGCGGAATTTAAAGCGCTTGTTGAAAAAAAACGAGTCCAAAGAAATGCCCATGTCTCCGGATCACCCGGATTGGGAGATGTATAAGGCATTGAAGCTGGAGGCCATTCGTACAGCAATCCATGAGATCCAAACGGTGAAGCCGGCGCAGAGGCAGGAAGTCCTGCAAGCGGTTATTGCAGACTATCGTGCAATGGAGCATTTTCTTCAGAATGATCGTGTATGGAGCCGAAGAAAGCAGAAGCTTAGCACTGAACGCAGGGAACTGGAACTTAAAGCCATTCAGTCAGAGCGTAACGAGATTCAAAGCATGTTCGAACATGGCGATATTGACCGGGCACTTGCGAGCCATCTGAGAATGGATGTGAATTACCGAGAGGCGAATTTGTATGAGTCCCAAGCGCTGGTTGAAGACGAGGGCCATTAGATGATGGTCCTTGTTGTGCTTGATGGAGTGTCAGGTTTACGATACAATAATGAAAAAGCTAAGATGGGAACATCTGCTTCTGCTGCAAAACACCTATTAAAGGTTTAAAGGCAATCTCATTCTTAAAAAGGGGGTAGGAACATGAGCGTAAATAAAGAAGTGGCCTCCAAGAAATCGACAATGGCCTGCCCGTCCACCTATAAAACCTTCAGTCTCGCCGTGCAGGCGCTTGTGACGCTTGAACGTCACTCCGGCAAATGCTCAAGCGGCGATATCGCCTCGTATCTGCATTCGGAATCGACGTTGATTCGACGCGTACTGAAAACACTCGCGCAAGCCGATATGATTGAATCGCGTGAAGGAAGAGATGGTGGATACCGGCTGAAGAAGAACGCCTGCGATATTACTTTGGCTGAAGTGTACTCGATTCTCCAGGTCCACAGCTCAATCAGCGACAGTATGCTGGACGCAGCTTCCGGTCATTGTTTTGCTGAGGAAATCAAGGAATCCTTTGTTGGCATTTTATCCGAGATTGAGGACAGTACCTTGAAAATACTGGAATCGCGCACGATTGCGGACATCGCTCAGTGAACCTTTCAAAATGTTGTTGACAAAGAATTTCAGTCTGCTATATACTGTGCATTAAATAACACAGTTAACTTGCGATCTAAACTGTGCAAAAAAATGCACAATATAATTTTGGAGGGATAAACCATGTCTACCATAACAAAACCCGATTTTCAAACCGTGATTCAGGAGCGCCACTCGGTTCGTCAATACGACCCGTCGGTAAAGATTCCAAGAGAAGAGATGGAAGCGATCCTGATGGACGCTACACTGGCACCTTCTTCAAGCAACCTGCAGCCATGGCGCTTTCTTGTGATCGATGATGCTGAGCTCTTGAAGAAGCTGCATCCCATTGCCAATAATCAGGAGCAAGTACTTCAAGCCTCAGCCGTCATTGCTGTGCTGGGAGATATGAAGTGGTATGAGAAGGGCGAGAAGATATATTCCATGTCTGAAGAAGCGGGGTATATGACCGAAGAGATCAAGCAGCGCTTTATCTATACGGCCGAAAATCTTTATGCGAATATGGATCAATCCGTAAAAGAAAGCATCGTGGATGTGGATGCCGGATTGATCTCCATGCAGCTGATGCTGAGTGCACGTGCCAGAGGGTATGATACCGTACCGATGGGTGGATATAACAAAGTTCAGTTCGTGGAAGAGTTCAATATTCCTTCCCATTACCGCAGCGTCATGTTGATTGCCATCGGAAAAGCAGCCGCTTCAGGTCGGCCAACGGTAAGATTGCCGCTTGAAGACGTTGCTTTCTGGAATGAAATCTAAAACCTTAATCGTAACGAAATAAGGAATTCTTGTGACAACCGCCTCATCTTGAGGTTATGTAAGAGATGAGGGCGGTTGTTGCCGATTTTGACGAGCATGAACAGAGTCTGGTAATATAAGGGAGAGGGATCTCTTCCGGACTGAAGGATCCCGAGCGATGCGGCGCATTGCTTGGACGTGGAAGTACGATTCCTTTCTATTCGGATAAGCTCGATCAAATTTGGAAGTATTCCACATTGAATATCACATAATTTATATTATGTAAACCGAGGATTGGCGTCTGTCAATAAAAAAATATAGGTCGTTTTACAAAGGTGTTGGAATTTCATGGATATAATCATATCCTCACTTTACTTAACTGGATTTTAGGTTGCCTTCATCTCTCGTTAAGGTTTGGACCTTATACTAAGTATGTCACTACAAGTGATGGAAGGAGCAACGCAGATGAACAAGAAAAACAAAATGAGTATGTGGTCGTTAGGACTTGGAAGTGCTTTTCTGATGATGATGTTAGCTAACCATGACAATGTGCATGATGGACAAGCCAGATCCGGTATCGCTTCAAGTGGAGCTAGATCCAATGTGGCCATCCAATCTGTTAATAAGAGCTCGGCAGTCAAAATGCCCGAGAACCAGGAAATCACCCCCGAAATGATTAATCAGTTCTTAAAATTAGTGGCAGAGACATAAGATGTTGATTCTCTATACGTAAACGGTTTTGAAGACCAGTCCCATGCTCAAGTGGCTGGTCTTTTTGGCGTGGGTTCAAAAGAGTTCTTAATCAGAGCGATTTTGCAGGCAGATGTGTCGCTAATCAATCGGCTGTAAATTATTTTAAAAACAGGAACCCATGTTCTTGTCATATCTTCCCAGGAGGCTTATTATTATCAAGAGGGTTAACCTGAAGCGGGGGGATTATAGACGAATGCAAAGCGATCACACGTTAAACAGCAAGCGAAGGACCACGGGGATTGGCATGTACCGGGAGATGCTATTCCGATACGTATTCCCGCATAAGAAACTGCTGGCAGCCCTAACGGTGCTGCTATTATTTTCAATCGGGCTGCAACTGATTAATCCGCAGATCATCCGGTATTTTATCGATACGGCTCAAGGAGAGGGAAATTTGACATCCCTTTATTATGCGGCAGGTTTTTTTATCGTATTTTCTTTACTCCAACAAGGCGTTTCCATTGCGGCTGCTTACTACAGCGAGAATCTGGGCTGGACGACAACCAACAAGCTTCGGGCTGAATTAGCGGAGCACTGCCTCTCGCTGGATATGAGCTTTCACAAAATCCACACGTCCGGCTCTTTAATAGAACGGGTCGATGGCGATGTGAATGCGCTTGCGAATTTCTTCTCCAGCTTTATTATTCATCTATTCGGCAATCTGCTCCTTATGATCGGAATCCTGACTCTTCTATATCGGGAGAACTTCTGGATTGGTTTTGTCATGACGGTGTTTGTTATCGGCAGCATCTACGCTATTCAGCATATCCGTCGATTTGCGATACCGGTTTGGAAGCGTTGGCGTGAGCTGAATGCGGATTTCTACGGATTCATTGGCGAGCACCTCGAAGGCACTGAAGATACGCGTGCCAACGGGGCGGCTGGATATGTCATGAATCGATTCTACGAGATGGCCAGACGCATGCTGCCGGTTCGAGTTCGTGCATTCATCGGATTTTTCCTTATGTGGAGCACAACAATATTGGTGTTTGCGCTGGGCAATGCGGCCGCATTTATCGTCTGCGCCATACTGTGGAAGAATGGACATGGCGGTTTGACGATCGGCTCCATCTATTTAGTATTTTATTATACCGAGCTGTTAGCCAAGCCGATTGAGAAGATTCGTACCCAATTAGAGGACTTACAAAAGGCAGATGCCAGCTTGATGCGGGTCCGGGAATTGCTGGCAACCGAGCCCCAGATCAAAGACGGACCTGGAGCTCCGCTTCCATCAGGTCCGTTGTCGGTGGAATTCCGCAACCTAAACTTCTCATATGAAGAGGGCGGGCAGGTTACGCTCGAAAATCTGCAGCTGCGGCTCGAACCAGGCCAGACTCTAGGGCTGCTCGGGCGTACAGGCAGCGGCAAAACGACGATCGCCCGCCTGCTGCTGCGTTTCTATGATCCCCAAGAGGGAAGGATCGAGCTTGCAGGAACGGATATCCGGGCCTTCAAGCTTCATGAACTGAGGCGCAAAGTCGCCATGGTTACGCAGAATATTGAGATTTTGGAAGGGACTGTTCGTGATAATCTGACCTTGTTTGATGAAGGTATCGCGGATAGCCGCATCATATCCGTGCTCGAGGAGCTTGGGCTTGGGGACTGGTATGCTTCGCTTCAGGAAGGGCTCGATACGAACCTGGCCTCAGGCGGGGGGAGCCTGTCGGCTGGTGAGGCCCAACTGTTGGCGTTTGCCCGTGTCTTTCTGACGGATCCGGGTCTCGTCATCCTTGATGAAGCATCATCCCGCCTCGACCCGTTAACGGAATACCGGATTGAAGCAGCCATTACGCGTCTGCTGCAGGAGAAGACGTGTATTATCATTGCCCACCGCTTGGCTACGGTTCAACGTGCAGACCGGATTCTTATTCTGGAGAATGGTCGCATGCTCGAAAGTGGTCGCCGGGAAGAGCTTGCCTCAGACCCGCAATCACGGTTTAGCCGCATGCTGGCCGTTGGAATGGAGGAGGTGCTGGCATGAAAACAAGACATTTTTTCTGGCGGTTGATTCTGTACCGGCCTGGCTTGTATCTGATCAACCTGCTGGCATGGTCCCTTATCCATATGGCACCACTGATCCCCGGACTGTTAACCAAGGCTTTCTTTGACCATCTGGAAGGTACATATGCTTTTCCCTACGGCGTTTGGGCGATTGCCGTGCTGCTCATTGGCGCTGCTTTAGCCCGGATTGCGCTGATCTTCGGCGGTTTCATGACAGACGTGCATTTTCGCTTCCGGATCAGCACCTTGCTTCGCCGCAATATGCTGTCCCATGTCATGAAGGAGCCTGGAGCTCGGGCGATACCTTGCTCCCCAGGTGAAGCCATCAGCAATTTTCGGGATGACGTCGATCAGGCCGAAGAAGCGACTAGCTGGTCGGTGGATACTTTAGGACTGGTCGGATTCGTTATCGTTGCCAGCTGGATTCTTATATCCATTGATCTGCAGCTGACGATTCTCGTGTTCGTTCCTTTGATCCTCGTGGTCACCGCAGCCCAGATTGCGACCGCACGCATCCAGAAATACAGGGCGGCAAGCCGGGAATCGACGGCCAAGGTAACCGGTGCGATTAGCGAAATGTTTGCCAACGTGCAAGCCATTCAAGTCGCAGGGGCTGAGAAACGCGTAGTGGAACGGTTTGTAAGCCTTAGTGAGAAACGGCGCCAATCCATGGTGAAGGATAAGCTGTTAACGGAAACTTTATCTTCCGTATTCACCAACTCCGTCAACCTCGGCACAGGATTGATCCTCGTGCTTGCGAGTCTTAAGATGCGAAGTGGCGATTTTACGGTTGGGGACTTGTCGCTCTTTGTATATTATTTAACTTTTGTCACACAGCTAATATCGAACGTAGGCAACTTCATGACCTACTACAAGCAGATGGGCGTCAGTTTTCAGCGCATAAAATCCATGCTGCAAGGGGCACCGGCTTCGCTGCTTACAGCAGCCAATTATATCGGTATCGGTAAGGTTAAGAACAAACAGAATAAAGAGAAGGAAGCTAATCCTAATCGTAGGACACAGAAAGATTTGTTGACCAATGAAAGATTCCATCCTTCCACCATTTCTGCAGCCGAAGACGGCGTGGAAACGGCTTATATCGAGGCATCACCTCTCTCGCTGCTTGAAGCGCAAGGGCTGTCGTATCAATATCCCGAAACCGGACGCGGTATTTCGAATATTAATCTGACACTGAAGCGTGGTACTTTTACTGTCGTTACAGGGATGATTGGCAGCGGTAAAACGACGCTAGTTCGCACATTGCTGGGCTTGCTGCCTGCCGAAAAGGGTGAAATCCGGTGGAACGGCGAGAGGGTAACAGAGCCTGCTGATTTCTTTATACCTCCACAGAGTGCGTATACTGCGCAGATCCCTAGGCTGTACAGCGATAAACTGCGAAACAACATCCTGCTAGGCATAACCGAGGAACCTGGCAGTCTGGACCGTGCACTACATGCGGCTGTAATGGAAGAAGATATCAAGCATCTGCAGCATGGGCTGGAGACGATGGTAGGTCCACGCGGAGTCAAGCTGTCCGGTGGTCAAGCTCAGCGGACTGCGGCCGCACGGATGCTGGTAAGGGACGCGGAGCTGTATGTATTCGACGATTTATCCAGCGCATTGGACGTTGAGACCGAGCGTAAGTTATGGGAACGGCTGTTCAGCGAGCGCGGCGGGGCGACTTGCCTTGTCGTATCACATCGAAAAGCAGCACTTAACCATGCGGACCATATCATCGTGTTAAATGGCGGAGAGATTGAGGCCGAAGGCACGGCGGAACAACTGCTGGCTTCAAGCGAAAGCTTCCGGCAGCTGTGGTATGGCGAAGAAACAGGATAATAAGTAAGATCAAGATTGCAATCGATAGAGTAAAAGATGTATCCATTTCACCATAGACAGAGGAGATATCCCCCCATGCAAAAAGCGGAACAAATTCAGCTGGAATTCCGTTCGGCAGAACACCTGCCTATCTTGAATGAATTCGAGCTTCCGGATGATCAAGTCCAATTTACCGCTCATCCGAAAGAAGCATTAAACCTAGTGGAAGGTCAGTTTCCCATCGTCATTTTAGCTGATGATCATCCTGTCGGCTTCTTTATCCTGCACGCCACGGAGCGCGTCAAGGAGTATACAAGCAATTCTCATGCCATGCTGCTTACTACCTTATCCATTGACCATCGTCAGCAGCGTAAGGGGTATGCCAGAAGAGGGATGCTTGCGCTGCCATCGTTCATTCGAAGTCAGTTTCCTTCCTGCGATGAAGTGGTGTTGGTCGTGAACCATAAGAATGTTCCGGCTCAGCAGCTGTATGAACGGGTTGGTTTCGAAGATACGGGCAGAAGAAGGATCGGGCCAACGGGAGAACAATGGGTTATGAATATAGCCATCTGATATAAAAATGCCGCAAAGACACCTGGTCTTTGCGGCATTGCTTTATTTTACTTGGTTGACGCTCCGCCAGGTAGCTTCCAAACCTGAAGCAATATACTCCAGGATCGGTTTGCTGTAGAAATAACCGCTGTGGGACAAGGGATTCCAGCATGTCAACCAGTTTCCCACGTTAACGGATACATCGTTTCGTACCGTGCGATCATATGCTTCATTTATACTCTTAAGGGGATAAGCAAGGATATCGTCTTTATCATAGAAATTGACCCATTCCCCCAGCAGTTGATCATGATAGTGCTTCAGATGCCCGGAAGGGACGTTGATCGGCTTGTCAAAATCGCGGTACCGCATGCTCCACAATGGCAAGGTGGTTCCCAGCGTATAGAATAAGGTCAGGAGTTCTCCTCGCTCCAACGGAGCTTCCGGGTCAATGACCAGACGATGCCCGCGGGAGGAGAATTGCAGATCATAGAAGAAATTGCTGGCGATTACAGATCCCAGGCTATGAGAGATTACGCATAATGGAGCCTGTGGGCCGGCAGAGAGGGCAAGTCGGTGCAGCGCTTCACTGATTGTCCGATGAATGGCCTCATAGTTCTGATCATCGGATTCCACGGGCTGGTAAGCAACGGCATCCGCCAGATTGTGGATCACGTACTGCCGAAGGTGCTGATAACGTAAACGGTAAGGTTTAATGCTGCTGTTGATTAACTCAGACTCGCGTGCCGCAAATACATCGGCCCAATGCACAGCCTCCATGGCCAGTTGCTCATGCGGAATACCGGAGGTTTGAGAGAAGGTTTCTCTCAATTTTTTCATAAATTTATCCGCATAGTCTTTCTTTTGTGTTCCCAATCCGTGTACAATGATCACTGCAATTTTTTGCTTCATCTAACTGCAGCTCCCTTCATCGGAAATGGAATGAATGGATATCTTTTACTCTTTATACGCGATTTATACTCGAATTGTAAATAGGTTATTACAGTACGGTGAACCGGTAAGGTCAGTAGCTCTTTAGAGTCATTCCGTTCATAGCCAAATTTGATTACAATGAAGGGATATCTAGTGGTAACATGATAGGTAAAGAGGCGGGTATATTCATGTTTTAGATTGAAATAGGAGGAGAGGTATGTCCTATAAACAAATGAAATGGTTGATTCTGATCATTCCTACGTTTACGATTGGCATTTGGGAGTATGTTCGGCATGAGTTCCTGCTGCCTTATATATCGATGGATCTTGGCAATCTGCTGGCACCTGTTATCGTGTTCTTGGTTTCCATACTGTTTCTTACTCAATTGTTCGCATTGATTGAACGCAATCAGGAGGAACTGAACCAATCTAGGGCATTGCAAGCCGCCATGCATGAACGGGAGAAGATTGGCCGAGAGCTTCATGACGGAATCGCCCAATCCTTATTCTTGCTGAACGCACAAATTGATCGAATTGAGAAATCGGGAGTAACCGGAGACATTCCATACCAGGAAATTAAGGAAAGTGTCCACCGAACCAATACCTACGTTAGAGAAGCCATTGCTAATCTCCGATATCCGGCAGATCCGCAAGCCATTCCGTGGATGCATAGCATGAACAGTTTAATTGAGGAAATCAAGCAGGAGACCAATCTGCATTTCGACGTTCAATGGGAAATCCCCGATGCCATGCTGTCCGCCAAAGAAAAGGTGGAGCTGTTGGCTTCGATCAGGGAATCCTTGTTGAATATTCATAAGCATGCCGAAGCGAACCATGTGAAGATAACCGCGACAGCGGCGGATTCGAGCTGGCATTGCTCCGTCAGCGATGATGGCAAAGGTTTTGATTTGGACAAGCCGCTCGGCAGCAACCGGTATGGAATCAAAATCATGAAGGACCGGGCCGAGGCCATGGGCTGGAAGTTCATGGTGGAAAGATATAACAACAAGACGATAATCAGCATTCGGAAGGAGAATACCGCATGAACGAGCAGCCTTTTCGCGTATTAATCATCGATGACAGCGATCTTGCGAGAGAAGGGATTCGCACCATTCTAAGCAGCGACCCGACCTTTGAGGTCGTGGCCGAAGGACAAAGCGGCGAGGAAGCGCTGGAGCTGACTGAAATATGGATGCCTGATATTATCCTGATGGATATTCAGATGCCTGGGATGGACGGATTGGAAGCGACCAAGCGAGTGAAGGACAAATTTCCTTACGTTAAAATTGTCATGGTTACGGTGTCCGACGACATCGCTCATTTGTTTGACGCCCTGAAACGTGGAGCGCAAGGCTATCTGCTGAAGAATCTGAATCCCGAATCATGGCACGAGTACCTCAAAGCCATTGCCGTGGACGAAGCACCGATGAGCAGGGAGCTTGCTTTCCGTATCTTGAAGGAGTTTTCGCAGCATGACAAGCCGAATCCAAGCAATAGTCCATTAACGGCGCGGGAAAAAGAAATTTTGGGACTCGTAGCCGAGGGGTTGTCCAACCGCGATATTTCGGCTGCCTTGTGTATATCCGAGAATACGGTCAAGAACCATCTGAAGAACATTTTGCAAAAGCTCCATTTGGAAAATCGGGTACAGCTGACCCGTTATGCCTTTGAACAAGGGTGGATGGGGAAGAGGTAACGGTCACGCCCGCGTCTATTTATCCGCTAAGATAACTCAAAGGATGACTTTAAGCGAGCGAGAGAGACGTCCAAGGAGTGTACGTGTTCATTTCTGTTTAACAAGGAATATGCCCAGCGCAATGATCCCGATGCCGGCCCAATTTTTCCATGTTGGAACTTCCTTCAGGAACAAGTAAGCCACTCCTAACGAAATCAGGATTTCCAGGCATTTGGAGAAGATCAACGTATAGCCTAACTGGTCGGTGGCTTTATATCCATAACGGATTCCGTATCCGATGCACATGTTAGCAATGAGAAACAGAGGAAGCATGAATAACTGAAACTGCAGCGTTGGCCAGAACAAATGCTGGATATGCTTGGTTTGGTACGAGAAGACAAGGTTGATGATCGACAGCCCGCCAAAAAGTAGACCGACACTGTAGATATAAAACATAAAGCGCCTCCTGAAACGATGTCATTGTAGTACGCCATTAATGTTTCCGTGCGGCAACTTTTTTATCCAAGGACAATGAGACAAAAGTTCTCTCGTGTTATATCATGACAGCTTGCCATAGCGATTAGATTCATAAGTATTATCGAAAAAAAGGATGACTCCCTTCCGTGCGGAGTCATCCTTATTTGTTGCGGGATATTCATGACTATCAGTTTAATATCCATGAATAACATTGGATCGTTGGCTTTGTTAGTGAGCTTGATGAAGCCTGCTGTACACACCGCCGGAATGAATCAATTCCTGGTGCGTTCCCTGCTCGGCAATACCATCGGAATTGACTACGATAATCCGGTCCGCGCTTTGAATGGTGGTCAGTCGATGAGCGATTACCAGCGTTGTTCTGCCGACGGACAGCTCAGCCAAGGACTTCTGGATTTGCGCTTCAGTCTCTGTGTCGAGTGCCGACGTGGCCTCGTCCAGGATCAGGATAGGCGGGTTCTTAAGGAACATTCTCGCGATGGACAAGCGCTGCTTCTGACCGCCAGACAGCTTAACCCCACGTTCCCCGATCACCGTTTCCATACCTTCCGGCAGGCTTCGGATCAGTTCATCCAGCGAAGCACGCCGTGCGGCTTCCCAGATTTGCTGGTCCGTTGCATGTAAATCGCCATAAGCGATGTTGTCGCGGATCGTACCGGAGAACAGGAACACATCCTGCTGCACGATGCCGATATGTTTGCGGAGGTTTTGCAATTTGATATTCCGGATATCGATTCTATCCACCGTGATCTTGCCCTGATCCACATCATAGAAGCGGGGGAGAAGGCTGCAGATGGTGGTCTTTCCCGCACCTGACGGTCCGACAAACGCGACCGTTTCTCCAGCACGGATCGTGAGATGTATGTTATTCAGTATCGTCCGGGTTGGTTCGTAACCGAAGGTAACACCTTCAAAGCGGATATCTCCCCGCACTGAGGACAGGGATACGGCGTCAGGCACATCGGCGATCTCTGGATCGGTATCCATAATCTCCAGGTAGCGTTTAAAGCCGGCAATGCCTTTGGGATAGCTCTCAATGACGGCATTGATCTTCTCGATCGGACGGAAGAAGATGTTGGAGAGCAGCAGGAAGGCCATGAATTCACCCATTTCAATTTTGCCTTGAATGAAGAACCACGCGCCGCAGATCATGACGAATACCGTGATCAAACGCATCAGCATATAGCTGATGGACGAGCTTTTTGCCATCGTTTTATAAGCCAGCAGTTTGGTGGCCCGGAATTGCTTATTCTCTTCCTGAAACAGTTTATTCTCATGCTCTTCGTTCGCAAACGATTGGACCACACGGATACCGCCAACATTGTCTTCGATGCGGGCATTGAAATTCCCTACATTCCGGAACAGTTGACGATAGGTCGTGGTCATTCTGCTGCCGAACTTAATGATCAGCCATGCCATCAGCGGCACGATGATAAAGGTTAGCAGCGCTAGCTCCAGGTTGATGTAAGCCATTAAGGAGAAGGAACCGAGCAGCGTCATAACGGCGATGAACACGTCTTCCGGTCCATGGTGGGCTACTTCTCCGACATCATTAAGATCATTCGTGATGCGCCCCATAAGATGTCCAGTTTTGTTGTTATCAAAGAAACGGAAGGATAACTTCTGAATGTGGGAGAACATTTTCTCCCGCATATCCGTCTCGATATTAATGCCGAGCATATGCCCCCAGTAAGTCACGATGTATTGCAGCGCGGTATTCAGCGCATAGATGGAGAGCAGGAAGATGCAGGCAATCAGGATAAGCGGCCAGTCCTGGCTTGGCAGCAGATCGTCAATGAATTTGCTGACGGCAAGCGGGAAGGCAAGCTCCAGCAGTCCGGCAATAACGGCACATGTAAAATCCAAAATAAACAATCCCTTGTAGGGCCGATAGTACGAAAAAAACTTTCTGATCAAGAATTATCACGCTCCAGGTTCTACCTCTGTCAGGGTTATTGGTTTAAGATTAGCGGACAGCCATTAGGGGCTGTCTTGCGATGGTTTCGTATCATACAGCTCAAAAGCCTGAATGTACTCCTGAATGATCTGGTCCACTGCTTTCAACTCTCCGCTGACCACTTCTCGGATGGCTTCAAAGTCCGGGTCATTGACTTGCTTCTTCAAGGTCTCCCGTTTCACAACTAAATGGTCCAGAAAAGAAAGCGCGCGCCCCCGGCGGAACGTCTGCGCCATCTTACCGCCTTCCCTGCCCCCGTGGCCTTCCTCCCGCCGTCTTCCGTGTCTCCCGCCGTGCCGGTGGCTATCCCGGTCGCTAGGCTCCGACCGTTCTGGGCTCGATGTATCCTGTTCCTCTTGGCGCATATAACATCAACCTCCTCGAATAAAATAACGTATACGTTTGTATACCGCTTAAAATGATTGTATACATTTGTATACGATACGTCAATCTGTTTTTCTCCATTAGATTGGAAAAATTGAGGAGATCAAAGGAAGATATGCTATGATGATAGTTAGCTGTCCCAGGAGATTGGCATGGATGAGTACGCACACCGGGATCAGAATGAACATGGGAAGGGAGCTGTACCCAGTGAGTGAACATGATCATGAGTACTGGATGCATCAAGCGATTGCAGAGGCCCATCGAAACGTTCAACATGTGGAGGGTGGTCCTTTTGGAGCGATTGTGGTGAAGGATGGTCAAGTGATTGGCAGGGGCCGGAATCTGGTTACCGCGCTGAACGACCCGACGGCTCATGCCGAGGTGCAAGCCATAAGGGAAGCATGTCTGCACTTGGAGGATTTCCAATTAAAAGGTTGTACGATTTATACCAGCTGCGAGCCTTGTCCGATGTGTCTGGGGGCCATCTACTGGTCCAGGCCCGATGCCGTTTATTATGCAAGCACGAAGAAGGATGCGGCTGAGATCGGATTCGATGATCATTTTATATACGATGAAATCGCGATGCCGATGGACCAGCGCTCCATCCCTATGAAGCAGGTTCAAACAGCGGATTATTTGCTGCCATTTCAAGCGTGGAGCTCCGCCGAGCGCAAAATCGAATATTAATAATAAAACCGGGCTCCCTGCATGGGAAAGCCCGGTTTATTGTTATTTATGGATAGGGATGCCGAAATATGTATAGAGCGCTTCGGCATATTCCTGCGCATTGCCCGGTTTAAAGGTGTGGACGCCGCCGGCTTTGTAAATTCTGAATTCGTCATCATCCACGGTGTTTCTGCCTTCTGCCGTACGTATGGATACCCGAGCCGTTTTATTAAAGGGCGAATCGGGGGCATACTCGCACCAGAATGAGGTGGTGATAAAATCTCTCGGTAAGTTAGGTTCCTCCGTAAAGGAGAAGACGGGATCCCAGGCTTCTTTTTTCCACTCTTCGAGCATCCATCCATACGCTTCGGTTTGGACGAGCCGATAGGTCTCGTTTCCTTGGGTCTGCACAAGGCCATCAACTAATTCCAGAGGGTGGCGCGGCCCGGCTCCTCCGACGCCGACATCAGCAATATATCGCTGTTCTTCGATATCCACCTGCAGAATATGATGCCGACGCTTGGCAGGCGTATCGGTTTCATCCCGCCAGAAGCGTCCGAAATAATGAGTGACCTTAAATCCCAGTTCCTGCAGCAGCCAGCCAAATAGCGCATTGAGCTCGAAGCAGTAGCCGCCGCGATGCCGGGTTACGATTTTGTCGTAAAGATCGGGGATATCCAGGGAAAGTGGAATTCGATCAAGGATATCGAGATTTTCATAGGGTACGGTATGCACATGCTGTTCCTGCAATCTGGCGAGCATATAAGCGCTGTTTACAATCGGGCCCGTGTATCCAATACGCTCAAGATATTGGTTTACGTCCAGGCCATGTATAGGGTTACTCATTCGATCACCGCATCTTTCGTCTTTGGTCAGCTTGGTAGAAGTAAGCCGTATATAATTATATACTTTATATCATATATTTGGGCTTTCTAATAGAGAACAAGAAGGAGGAGGAAGGGACTCTGCTAATGGATAGCATGGATAGTTTGTGGAATGACCGTAGGTTTATTGGGCTGGAATGGGAATGACCCCCCAATTTTATCCGGGGGTTAGTCCCATCGTATGAGGGTAAGTTGGCTGCTGCTGAAATAGTCATTAAACAGGTGACTAAATCCCTATGTTGTCCAGCACAAAAAAGGGTGTCCCTACCGCCGCTTCTACGGCGAGGGACACCCTTTTTTAAGGAGTATAGATCAACTCAATATTAACTACAGGTGCAGTTCAGAACCGGTTTGCGCGCTGCCGTCGTTTCATCGAGTCGCTTCACGACTGTGGTATATGGGGCGCCTATGACAATCTCCGGCGTGGACTCGGCTTCTTTTGCGATCTGGATCATCGTGTCGATGAAACCGTCCAGCGTTTCTTTGCTCTCCGTCTCGGTCGGCTCAATCATGATACATTCCTCCACGTTGAGCGGGAAGTAGATGGTTGGCGGATGGTAGCCAAAATCGAGCAGCCGCTTGGCAACATCCAGGGTTCGCACGCCGTACTCCTTCAGCTTTCTGCCGGACAGCACGAATTCGTGCTTGCACAGCCCCGGGTAGGCAACTTCGTAGTATGGGGCCAGACGATGCATCATGTAGTTGGCATTCAGTACGGCGAGCTCCGAGACGCGGCGAAGTCCTTCCGGTCCATAGGTGCGAATATACGTGTAGGCGCGGACCAGGATGCCAAAGTTGCCATAGAACGCCTTCACGCGCCCGATCGACTGTGGACGGTCGTAATCCCAATAGAAGGTGCCGTCCTCGCGTTTGGACACGATCGGTTTGGGCAGGAACGGGATCAACAGGCTCTTCACGCCGACTGGGCCTGCACCGGGACCGCCGCCGCCATGCGGCGTGCTCATCGTTTTATGCAGGTTGAGATGGACCACGTCGAAGCCCATGTCGCCTGGGCGGGTAATTCCCATGATGGCGTTGGAATTGGCTCCGTCATAGTACAGCAGGCCGCCGGCGTCGTGCACGATTTCCGCAATTTCCACGATCTGCTCTTCGAACAGACCCAGTGTGCTAGGGTTCGTGAGCATTAAAGCCGCCGTATCGTCACCAACGACAGCACGAAGGGCATCCAGATCCACCATGCCGCGCTCATTGGATTTAATTGTGATCGTGTCGTAACCGGCTACCGTTGCGCTGGCGGGGTTAGTACCGTGCGAGGAGTCGGGAACAATGACCTTGGTTCGCTTCTCGCCACGGCTTTCATGGTAAGCACGGATCAGCATCAGCCCTGTCCATTCCCCATGCGCTCCCGCAGCGGGTTGAAGCGTTACTTGATCCATTCCGGTCAGTGCAGCGAGATCATTCTGCAGGGTATAGAGCAGCTCCAGAGCGCCTTGAATGCTTTCTTCAGGCTGGTACGGATGAATCTTGGCAAAGCCGGCTAAACGGGCAACATCCTCGTTAATCTTCGGGTTGTATTTCATTGTGCATGAGCCGAGCGGATAGAAGCCGTTATCGATGCCGAAATTACGCCGCGACAGCTCCGTATAGTGACGGATGACATCCACTTCATATACTTCCGGCAGTTCAGCTGGTTTGCTGCGCAGCAGGCCCTCCGGAATCAATGAAGCGGCGTCGGTCTCTGGAACGTCGCATTCGGGAAGGGAATAGGCGACACGGCCGGGCTTGCTGAGTTCAAATATCAAGGCTTTTTCCGGTTTCATACGATCGCCTCCAATTCACCAATAAATTGGTCGATTTCTTCCTTCGTCCGCCGTTCGGTCACGGCGATCAGCATGCATCCTTGAAGCTCAGGGTACGCAGCGCCAAGATCATAACCTCCGATATAACCTGCACCCAGAAGCTTCGAGTTGACCTCCTTCACGTTTGTTCCTTCTGGCAGCTTTACCACAAATTCATTGAAGAACGGCGAGCTGAACGGGAGGGAGAGGGAGCCGTTTGCGACACGGTCGGCAGCGTAATGGGATTTGCGCACATTCAGCAGCGCTGCTTCCTGCATGCCGGCTTTACCCAGGGTAGACATATATACGGACGCGCACAGCGCGAGCAGCGCCTGGTTCGAGCAGATGTTCGACGTTGCCTTTTCACGGCGAATATGTTGTTCCCGCGCCTGCAGTGTCAGTACAAATCCGCGTTTGCCGTCCTGATCGACGGTTTGACCCACAATACGACCAGGAATGCGGCGCATCAGCGGCTCGGATACCGCGAAGAATCCGCAGGTCGGTCCGCCGAGAGATGCCGGAATGCCAAGCGGCTGGGCATCGCCGACAACGATGTCAGCTCCAAGCACGCCAGGGGATTCCAGTAAACCGAGGGACAGCGGGTTTACACTCAGCACAAGCAGCGCTTTTTTCTCATGAACCAGCGGCTCGATCGATTTCACGTCTTCGATGCAGCCGAAGAAATTTGGTGATTGCAGCAGCACGGCGGCGGTATCATCCGTTATGGCTGCAGCGAGTGCATCCTGGTCGGTAATGCCATTGACGATGCCGACTTCCACGACTTCCAGATCGAGACCTCGGGCCGAAGTCAGAACGATTTCCCGGGCTTCGGGATGGACAGCACGCGAAATGACGATTTTCTTCCGTTTGGTTGCCCCGCTGGCGAGCGCCGCAGCCTCAGCAAGTGCCGTGGAACCGTCATACATGCTGGCATTGGCCACTTTCATGCCGGTCAATTCACAGATATAGGATTGAAATTCAAAAATCGCTTGCAGCTCACCTTGGCTGATCTCGGGTTGGTATGGTGTATAGGCCGTGTAGAATTCAGAGCGGGAAATCACATGATTGAGCACGACCGGAATATGGTGGTCGTACAAACCAGCCCCCAGAAAGCTTGTATAACGGTCAAAATCGGCATTGCGGTCCGATAGGCGGCGCATATGCTTCAGAAGCTCAGGCTCACCCAGCCGTTTTGACATGGGGAGGACGCCGTTGTAACGGACCGCTTGGGGGATATCGGCAAACAGATCTTCGATCTTTTCCGCGCCGACTACAGCAAGCATATCGGCTTGATCCTGATCCGTCATAGGCAAGTAACGATGCTTCATGTTAAGGCAGCTCCTCTTTTGTAAAATGGTGTCTTTACCACTTTGGCTTGTAACTTCTTACCGCGGATCTCGACCCATAGCTCGGTATCGAGGCTCGTATATGGCGTTTCGATCAGGGCCAATCCGAGATTTCGCTTGAGTGAAGGGGATTGGGTACCGCTGGTAACTTCACCGATCGGTTCACCTTCATGGTTGTATACGGGATAGTGGGAGCGCGGAATTCCGCGCTCGATGAGTTCAATGCCGACGAGCTTACGCGGTACACCGTCTTGCTTCTGCTGTTGAAGCGCTTCCCGACCGATGAAATCGCCGCTGTCCAGCTTCACGAAGAAACCGAGACTGGCTTCAAGCGGAGAAATCGTGCTCGAAAGCTCTTGCCCGTACAAGGGCAGTTTCGCTTCGAAACGGAGTGTATCGCGTGCGCCGAGTCCGGTTGGAACAAGACCATGGGGTTCTCCGGCAGCTAATAGTTCTCTCCAAATTGCGGGAGCATCCCCAGCGGAGCAATAGATTTCAAAGCCGTCTTCTCCGGTATAACCGGTGCGGGAGAGCAGGGCGGTGCAGCCGCATACCTGTGCGTTCTGAATAAAATGGAAAGAAGGGAGTTCGCTTGGCGCCTCATTGGTTACCTGTGACATGATGTTCACGGCGGCAGGTCCCTGAAGTGCAATGAGAGCCGTCTCAGCGGACACATTACGGATGGTGACATCACCTGCAAGATGATCTTGAAGCCACTGGAGGTCTTTGTCGATGTTGGATGCGTTTACAACCAGCATGAATCGATCTGCCGACAGTTTATACACAAGCAGGTCATCTACGGTACCGCCGTTGTCGTAACACATTAACGTGTATTGGGCCTGGCCAATCGATATGCGGGTTACATCATTTGTGGTCATCTTCTGGATAAAAGCTTCAGCGTCTTGTCCGGTGACGATAAATTCACCCATATGGGAGACGTCGAACAGGCCGGCTTGCTTTCGTACGGCTTCATGCTCTTGCACAATGCCGGAAAATTGCACGGGCAGTTCCCAACCGCCGAAGTCGATGCAGCGGACAGAAGGAAATTCGGAATAAAGCGGGTAAAGCGGTGTACGTTGTAATGAACTCATCTCTTCACCTCTTCTAATTGGCATGATCAATTGGGGGAAACACCAAAAAAGGACAGACAGAAGGATAACAAGCCGTGCTAAAAAAAGCCCGCTCGTTGCGTAATCCTTCTGCTCTGTCCTTTGTACCTGAGAGTTACCCCACATGTCATGTAAGTATAATGTCAAGCGTGTGTGAGTTTCCCCGTGGGTGATTCTACATTCAGAATTCTCTCCAGAGGTGCGTCCGGTAAAGGTCCTTTTGCCTGAGAGATTCACCGTGTTACGGCTTACTCCTTCGGCGCTACCTGTCAATCTTGTCGGTAATCTCTCCCGCTACCATCATCCGCGTGAAAATTATTGAGTTGTCAGATCTTTCTACGTTCTTGTGATTATTATAAACGTGCCTCTCCATAAAGTGTCAACCTTTATTTCACCAAAATATTTTCATTCTTAAAATTTTTGTCAGATATCTTGACATCACTGCATCCCTGTTTTATTCTGTGGGAGAATAAGCCAACCGAATATGCGGATGATGATGGATGGGAGAGACCGCCACGAGAAGGTTCAAACCTTGGCGGCACCGAAGGAGCAAACCGTTACGCCTGCCAGGCTGACGAGTAATCTCTCAGGTAAACGAACCGCCATCTGACGCAGCTCTGGAGAGTGCGCAAGCCACCCAAGGGGAAAGGTCGAACCGAAAATAAGAAGGGTCGATCATAAACTCTCAGGTACCGAGGACAGAGAGAAGGCGAATGCCTTTTTTCGCGTCCTTTTTTTCATTTATTCACCTTAATTTCATTTATTCACCTTAATTTCATTTCTTTAAGAAAAGAGGAGTATCCGTAATGAGTGAAATCAGAGAGAATTTGGTGTACAGCGACGATCATGAGTGGGCCTTGAAGGTAGATGGGAATGTGGTGCGCGTTGGTATTTCTGATCATGCGCAATGCCAACTGGGCGATATCGTATTCGTAGAACTCCCCGAGGCGGGCGCTGTCGTTGCCGGAGGTGACAGCATCGGTACCATTGAGTCGGTCAAAACCGTATCGGAACTGTATTCCCCTGTATCCGGTACCATCACGAAAGTGAATACTTCCCTGGAAGATCAGCCGGAGCTTGTGAACGGAGAGCCGTACGAAGGCGGATGGATTATTGAGGTTGAGGTAGAAGGTGACCTGGAGGAGGCACTCGGAAAGCTGCTCACCGCAGAGGCATATCGTGCCAAAGTGGATTAGGTATTGAAGTATAACCTTGAATAATGAAACATAACGGCTGCTACTCGTGATGAGGTTTACGAGTTGCAGCCGTTTTAATTTTTGCGTTAATCCTTGGAGCCTTGCAGGTTCGATATCAAGTGCTTGAAGCCACACGGCGCGCGGTCCGGCGTGCTCGAAGCTCAGGCAGATTCACGATCAGAATCCCGCCGATGATGAGCATGCTGCCAATGATGGAATAGGAAGAAATTGCTTCGTCGTACAGAAATGCGCCCAGCCCCAACGCGATGATTGGAGAAACAAAGAGCCAGGTGGACGGGAAAAAGGCATTCGTTGCTTTTAGCAGCCAGGCATATAGACTATGGCCCAGCATCGAGCCAACCATCGTCAAATACAAGACAGATCCGATGGCTGGCAACGTTAGAATACCATTCCATTGTACCTGTTCACTGAACAGGGATAACAGCAATAGGGCTGCGCCGCCATACATCATCTGCACCGCATTGATCGTAATCGGTGAGACATTCGGCATGTCAAAGGACAATTTCCGGGTAGCCAGGGAGCCCACACTATAACCGATTTCGCCTATAAGAATTGCGATACAGCTCAGAATCCAGATGAGATCGCTCCCCATCGCTAGCTCGGGCATAATGAGCAAACATACCCCCGCAAAACCGACCGCGCACCCCCAATAATCACTGCGCCGGGCATTCTTCCGCATCACAACCGATTGAATCATCAGAATCATCATGGGGCCTGTTGCCGATAGGATGGCGGCGATCCCTGAGGACACGTGCTGCTCGGCCCAATACAGCGTTGCAAACGTCAAGAATGTGCTGGTCATCCCGATTAGAAGGAATTCCTTTCGCAGGAGAAGGCTCGGTTTTGCCTTCCGCTGCCATATCATCCATAGGAAGATGAAGGCGCCCGCCAGAAGAAATCGAAGCCCCGCTGAGAGAAACGGCGGCAGTCCTGCTTCAACGCCAATCTTGATGGCGAGAAACGTCGTACTGAAAATGGCGCACATAAGCAAGTAGTTAAAAATAATCATGTAGCATCCTCCTTTTTCTATACTATAATAGGTAGTTAATAGAACAGATTGGCGATAGGTAGAACAGATATGATTTATGTGGATTGGGGAGGAGCAGATGGAATTATCAACGCTGGACGACAAAAATCATGGTAAGCGAACATTACTGCAGTTGGTCTATGACACGATACTGGAAGGAATAGCTCGGGGAGAGTGGAAGGAGACTGACAAAATCCCATCCGTGAGGGCGATGGCGGAGCGTTTGAACGTTCACCGATTAACGGTGCTGAAGGCTTATCAGCTGCTGCTTGAGGACGGGATCGTGGAAGTGAAATATAAATCAGGGTACTTCGTAGCGGGTAAGACGGAAGACACATTACCGGAATCCCTTACAACCAGCCCGCGATGGGCATATCAGGCCAAATCGGTGTATGTCAATCGCAGCCGCTTGTCCGACATTCACAGGCATCAGGTCGAATACCAGATGTCGGAAGCGCTGATTGATCCTGGGCTGCTGCCAAATGCATTCTTGTCCAATCACGTGAAACAAGTGTTTGACATGTATCCGAAAGTATTAAGCACGTATTCTTCCGTGTCCGGAGATTTGGAGCTGCGCGAGGAGATGGCTCGCTATTTTATGGACAAACAAGGCATAACGGTCCATCCGGAAGAGCTGCTCATTACAACGGGATCCCAGCAAGCGATCGACCTGATCTCGCGTTCGCTCGTCAAAAGCGGAGACTGTGTATTGATCGAACGGCCGACGTATAGTCCGGCGATCGATGTTTTTGTGCAGCAAAATGTCAAACTGCTTCCAATTGAGATTACACCGGAAGGGTACGACCTTGAACGAATTGAAGGTCTTATGCGAGCGGAGAAACCGAAGCTGTTCTATATGAACCCAACGTTTCAGAATCCGACGGGATATACGGTGCCGATCACACAGCGCAAGGCGCTGGTGGAACTGGCGGAGCGATATCAGTGCATTCTGGTGGAGGATGAGGTGTATCACGACATTTATTTTGGAGATCCGCCGCCGCTGCCTTTTTTTTACTACGACACCGAAGGCTATGTCATTCACATTCGAAGCTTCAGCAAATATGTGGCCCCCGGCTTGCGGATATCGGTGCTGGCTGCCCGTCCGGAACTGATGAATGTCATCCTTCCGATCAAGGCATTGTCGGACAACGGGACGCCGCTGCTGACGCAAAAGATTTTCCAGCACTATTTCTTCTCGAGCAGACTTCAGGAGCATGTGGCCAAGCTGCGAATTGCGCTGGAGCTTCGTAAAGAGAGGATGGAGAAGCTGCTTGAGCCTACAGAATGGCGATGGAACAGCCCCGGTGGCGGTTTGAATTTGTGGATACAGCTGCCGGAAAACGTCAACGTGGATGCGTTGCTGCAGCAATGCCTGGCGGAATCGGTAGCTTTTGTGCCGGGGCGTATCTGCGACCCGCTGGATCAGATGGACTCGTGGATCAGGCTGAGTTATTCGTATATCAGCGAGATTCAGCTGGAAGAAGGGATCCGTCGTCTCATCGAGATATCGGAGCGGGTGTGTTATGTGCAAAATCGCAGCATATGTTTGGAAAATCGTTGAAGTACAATCAGAGCAGCCCACCTCTAGGAAGGGGGGCTGTTTTTTTTTGCTGGAGACAGGAGATGCAGGCGCGAAACCCAATCGAACGGTTAGATGAGCTTTTCATGAAGGAAGTTTGAAACTGGATTCGTATTCCATTTTGCAGGGTAATTACATTTCGGGTTCGCGAGCGGATCTATTACCAAGTGCAACTTCGTCAGACACTCATCTACTACCTACATACCAGGAGGTTCCGACAAATGGACAATTCAAACGCCAATTCGAATGCTAACAGCAGTTACAACAAGACGAGCAAGGACCAACAGCTGGAACAATTCACGGTAGACAATGACGCTAAGGAACTGACAACCAATCAGGGACTAAAGGTCTCTGAGGATGAACATTCGCTTAAAGCGGGGGAGCGCGGTCCGACCTTGATGGAGGACTTCCATTTCAGAGAGAAGATGACGCATTTCGACCACGAGCGGATTCCGGAACGGATTGTACATGCCCGCGGTTTTGGGGCTCACGGTTATTTTCAGCTATATGAATCCATGAAAGATTATACAAAAGCCAAATTTCTGCAGGACCCTTCCGTCGTCACCCCGGTGTTTGTCCGGTTCTCCACGGTTGCGGGCTCCAGGGGATCTGCCGACACCGTCAGGGACGTACGCGGTTTCGCAACCAAGTTTTATACGGAAGAAGGGAATTATGATCTGGTTGGTAACAATATGCCGGTCTTTTTCATACAGGATGCCATGAAGTTTCCTGATTTTATTCACGCTGTTAAACCTGAGCCTCATAACGAGATTCCGCAGGCGCAATCCGCCCATGATACGTTCTGGGATTTTGTCGCAAACAATTCGGAAAGCGCGCACATGATTATGTGGGCGATGTCCGACCGCTCGCTTCCGCGAAGCTTCCGAATGATGGAGGGCTTCGGCGTCCATACCTTCCGTTTCGTGAACGAAGAAGGACAAGCGCATTTCGTGAAGTTTCACTGGAAGCCTGTGCTCGGCACGCATTCCCTCATATGGGATGAAACGCAGAAGCTGGCAGGCAAGGATCCTGACTTTAACCGCCGCGATCTGTGGGACGCGATCGAATCAGGGAATTATCCGGAATTTGAGTTTGGCGTTCAAATGATTCGGGAAGATGAGGAATTCAATTTTGGTTTTGACATCCTTGATCCGACCAAGATTTGGCCTGAAGAACTCATTCCCGTCAAAATCATCGGTAAGATGACGCTCAATCGTAATACGGATAATTTTTTTGCGGAGACGGAACAGATTGCATTCCATCCGGGACATGTTGTACCGGGAATCGATTTTACCAACGATCCGCTTCTGCAAGGCCGTTTATTCTCGTATACTGACACCCAGCTTTCACGGCTCGGCGGACCCAATTTTCACGAAATTCCGATCAACCGACCGATTGCACCGGTTCATAACAATCAGCGTGACGGTATGCACCGCATGACCATCAATAAGGGACCGGTCAGCTATCATAAGAACGGTATTGCCGGTAACACGCCGAAGCCGGTTCCGGTGGAGCGCGGCGGTTACGAGCATTACACCGAGAAGGTGGAAGGGCGTAAGGTGCAGGCACGCAGTGACAGCTTTAAGGATCATTTCAGCCAAGCAGCCCTGTTCTGGAACAGCATGTCTGAGGTCGAGAAGCAGCATATCGTAGCCGCATTCCAGTTCGAGCTTGGTAAAGTGTTGCGAAAGGAAATTCGCCAGCAGGTCGTCGACCTGTTCGCGAACGTTGATAGCGAACTTGCCACCCGAATTTCGGAGGGCATTGGAACCATGCCTCCGCAAACCAGTGGCTCCGCTTCCAGCGAGTCTTCTCCGGCACTGAGCATGATGAATACCGTGAAGCTCCCGTTAACCCGTAAAGTGGCGGTACTGGCAGGCAACGAATTCACGGATGAACTGCCGTTTGTGCTTACGCAACTGCAGCAAGCCGGCATCATCACCGAAGTGGTTGGCGCCAAGCTGGGTGTAATTCAAGGCAAGGCCGGCGCGGAATTGGAAGTGAACCATTCGCTGCTGGGGGCGGATTCAGTCTTGTTCGATGCGGTGCTTGTCGCAGGCGGCGCGTTAAGTGTATCGGAGCTCCTGGCGGAGCAGAAGGTGCTGGATTTCGTCAAGGAAGCGTATCAGCATTTCAAACCGATCGCAGCCATCGCCGAAGGGGCTAATTTACTTCCTTCATCCAGCGGCGAAGGGATCGTTGTTGCTCAGGAGAATGTGGATCTGAAGCCGTTTGGCGAAGCCTTCATTGAGGCGATCGCGGCGCATCGCCATTGGTCGCGCACCATCTAAGATGGATTGCCCTTGAATTAATAAATGGATTGCGCTATAATCCCCCTTAATCACTGGCTAAAAAAGGTGAAGGGGATACTAATATGATAAACATTAAATTCAATCAACTTCATCATCACAAGCAGCGTTAGCACGCCTGTCATTCTACAGGGTGGGCTAACGCTGTTCGCGTTGGCCTCCCTGCCGCATATCAAGCGCGCGGGACCATGAGGTCCGGCGCGTTTTTTATTACGACTTTAGTCAGTTGAGCACGCGATAGCGTGCGAAACATAAAACCACCCGCTATGCGGGTGGAGGGAACGAGGGTTTGACCAACAAGACCATCCCGATAAAATTGAGATGTTCAGGCTCAATGAAAGGGATGGTCTTAGATGGCAAATAAGAGCTATAGTCTAGCTCACACGAAGTGGATGTGCAAATACCACATTGTGTTCACCCCGAAGTATAGACGGAAAGAGATCTATAATCAAGTGAGGAAAGACTTGATCGAAATCTTTAAACGTTTATGTAAATACAAGGGAGTGGAGATAATAGAAGGTCACATGATGCCTGATCATGTTCATATGTTAGTAGCGATTCCCCCAAAAATCTCAGTGTCATCATTTATGGGATATCTGAAGGGAAAGAGCGCCCTAATGATATTCGAGAAGCATGCCAATTTGAAGTATAAATATGGGAACCGAAAATTTTGGGCGGAGGGATACTACGTTAGCACGGTGGGCTTAAATGAAGCAACCGTCGCTAAATATATTCGTGAGCAAGAAGCACATGACCAAGCGATTGATAAACTGAGTGTGAAGGAGTACGAAGATCCATTCAGCGGAAACAGGAGCAAGAAAAAGTAAACCAGTTTAACTGGTAAGTGAAAGTGACAAATTACACTGAGCCTGAACAATTTTATTGTCAGGCTAGCGTCTTTAGGCGCAGTTTGGCAACAGGGGGTTATACCCCAAGTGCAAACCACCCGTTGGACGGGTGGTCATGATTTTCATTAGAACGAAAGGATGAGTTAGCGATGCAGAATATAAAAGGAACGTATGATTATTTTGGCCAAGAACAGGCGATCCGAAGAAAGGTGCAATCGACGCTGCGTGAAGTGTTTGAATGGTATGACTATGCTGAGACGGAGACAACCATTCTGAATGAAGCGGAACTGTTGTCTTCCAAATATGCAGGAGGGGAAGAAATTCTGAAGGAGATGTACCAGCTGACGGATCAAGGCACGCGACGTCTGGGGCTCCGGTACGATCTGACGATTCCATTCGCTAAGGTGATCGCGCTGAATCCCGCCATCAGCCAGCCATTCAAGCGTTATGAGATGGGGAAGGTATTCCGGGATGGTCCCGTGAAACGCGGCAGATTGCGGGAGTTTCTGCAGTGTGACGTTGATGTGGTAGGGATCTCGGGACCAGAAGCGGAAGTTGAGCTAATGCAGCTTGCAGCCGAAGTGTTTCGGAGACTTGACATTCTGATCATTCTCAGGTGGAACAATCGAAGCTTTCTGGGTGAAGTTCTTGGCGCTATGGGCGTACCGGAAGAGATGAAACCATCCGTCATGCTGACACTGGATAAGCTCGATAAGATTGGCAAAGAGGGGGTTCGGCAAGAGCTTGCGGGCAAGGTACTCGCTCCGGAGATTTGTCGTCAAATTCTGGATTTTGTTGATCTCAAGGAGCCGACATTTGAGCAGATAACAAGCAAATATATCGTGGACAACGAGCGCGGCGCACGGGAAGTACAGATCCTGCAAAATATGCTGCAGCGCGTCGGGTTGCAAGACATCTGCGTATTTGATCCATTTCTATCAAGAGGCTTGTCATTTTACACGGGAACCGTATACGAAATTTTTGACGCACTGCACGATTTCCGTTCAAGCTTGGGCGGTGGCGGCAGATATGATGCGATTATCGGGCAGCTCGTTGGACGTGAGGATATTGCCTATCCTACGGTGGGTCTTTCGTTTGGCATGGAATCCATCATGGAGATGATCCGGAACCGTCCGATTGAAACGAACAAGCCGCTCGTTGTGGTTATCCCGATAGGAGAAACCGTTCCGGAAGGATTGACGGTTGCAGCAGTACTTCGGAATCGCGGGATTCATACTCGATTGGCGGACAACCGACGCAAATTGAAAAAAGTATTAGCATCCGTTTCAGCTGAAAGCATCCCTTATGCCATCCTGATTGGTGAAGATGAAGCGGCGGCAGGCGTCCTTCGATTGAAGAAAATGACCGAGGGCACGGAGCTTACACTGACTCTGCAGGAAGCGGTAGAGCTTATCATTCAATCCTGTGAATGATGAATGCCTTTGTCTTTTTCGAATATAATGGTTTTCTACCGAAAAGGTACTCGCGCTCGAAACGATCTCCAAGTAGAATAAAGCGTATAGATTTTACCAGGGGGGAGCGGATTGCAATGCTGTACGAACAATTCTTCATGCTGCACCAGAAGCTTGCTGTTAACGCTCCAGCCAATACGGCTACGGAAGTGACGCTTGAGCAGATCGCCGATACGCTGTATTGCACAACGCGGAATGCCAAACTCGTTATACGCAAGCTCGAGGAGAAGAGTTGGATTATATGGAAGGCAGGACGTGGGCGAGGAATCCGTTCCAAGCTTACCTTTGTAGCCGATCAAGCAGATCTGCTTAAGGAAGCAGCGCAGCAGCTCGCGATAAGAGGGGAATATAAGCAAGCCTTCGAACTGCTGCGTACCTATGGTCAGGGTATGCACACCAATGATTCTTATGTGGAATGGATGAACGGGCATTTTGGCTTTAGTAAGGAGATGAACGAAGGGGAAGAAGAAGCAATGAATTCTCTGCGGCTTCCGGTTTACCGCCTGATTGAAACGTTGGATCCCGCCGAATGCTACTACAGTTTTCAAGCTCACATGATCCAGCAGATATTTGACCGGTTGGTGATATACGATAATGCAAATGATCAATACCTCCCCGTTATCGCGCATTATTGGAAGAGCAATGAGGATGGAACGATCTGGACCTTTCATCTGCGTAAAGGAATACGGTTCCATGACGGTAAAGAATTGTCGGCGGAGGACGTGAAATTCACGGTGGAACGCCTGGGACCGGATAAACGAAATGCTTGGATCGTGCGTGAACTGCAGCGGGTAGAGGTGGTGTCCCCTCGTGAGGTTCGTTTTATTCTTAACAAGCCGAATCGAATTTTCATTCGGTTTCTTAGCTCCATTTGCATGTCCATCGTGCCTAAACATTTGGTAAGCGTCCATGAAGAACAGTTCTGGAAGCAACCTGTTGGAACGGGCCCCTTTCGGGTAGAGGGATGGACCGATGATCGGCTGACCATTCATGCTAACCCCCATTATTATCATGGGCGGCCGCATTTGGACAACATCCACATTATCTTGATGCCGGAAGATGCGGAGCATTGCGAGGTCAGCTGGGAGCGGCTGCTGCGGAATCCGGAGCATATCGATCATAACGGTGAGAAGCATGCTGTTGATGTCATCGAATCCTCCGAAGGCTGCACGACGTTGATTACATGGAATATGAAAAAGCCGGGGCCCTATCAGTCCATCGAATTTCGCCGGGCATTCAGCCTCATTCTGAACCGTGCGGAGATGATACGCGAACTTGGTGACAATCGGCTTTACCCAGCCAAAGGGTTCATCATGGATGAGCAAGCGCCTTATCGTAAAGACCGATATGATCCCGAACTCGCAAAGTCACTGCTGAAACAGTCGGGTTATGACGGCTCTCCCATTACGCTGGCTAAGCATATTAAAGACGCCGAATGGGTTCAGAAACAATGCGCTTCCATCGGGATTCCATTGATCATCCGAGAGGAGAGGATGGATACCATGCACCAACTGGATGTGATGCACAGCATGGATTGTATCTTGCACGGCCTTGTTCTTCCAGGTGAAGAAGTATGTTTAATCGAGAACTACGTGCAGAAGGGAAGCGTAGTTAAAGAGTTCATGGATCCTTCGCTGCATCATTGGGTGAAAGAATGCATAGATGATGCGCTTGCCAGCGAATGGTATGAGGAGCGTTTGAGTATTTTATCCCATATTGAAGAGAGGCTTCGGGAGGAAGCGCATGTTTCATTCTTGACTCACACGAGATTTTACGCAAGCTTGGATCCTTCTTATAAAGGGGTTGTCATCAATAATCTGGGATGGCTGGACTTCAAGCAGATTTGGCGAGAATGATTTCTTCCCATAAAAAGAGCAAGCGCGAATAACCGCGCTTGCTCTTTATTTCTTAGTACGCCCAGCATGGGCGTCATCTCTAGGGTGAAAGTCCCGAACGGGGGCTGGCGAGCGCCTACCGTTAGCCAAGGGCAAGGGTGTCCACCGCGAGGTGGAATCTGAAGGAAGCCGGAGGCAAAAGCACGGGCCAAGGTACACTA
>NZ_JAGGRD010000052.1:0-39647 GCF_018613005.1 Paenibacillus sp. ISL-20 | reverse complement strand
TTGTGGAGGGACTTTGGAAATAAAACACAAAAGTCGTTATAAGAATGAAAAGGTGTGGGGGGATCACCAGCCAGAGGCAGTTCTAGAAGCAGTTAGACAATATTTACTAGAGCATTTATATTGCAAATTACGTGGTAGAGAAGGTCATGAAGGAGTGTATTTGACGAGTAAAAGCTCAAAAACTGTCCAGTTGTTCCTGACCGCTATAAGACTATGATTCGATTGAAAATGTACTTTTACAATAATCCATTAATCGATCTGGAATACCACAGTCATACATATGATTATGCAGGAGTACGGAAGAATCGACCTAGAATGCCTCAATTAGCAGGTACTGAAGAACCAATATCCTTTCAAAGAGAAACTGATTCTTATTTCAAGATAATAAATGAAGAGTGGGTTCCTGAAATTATTGGGGATTGGGATTTACCTTCTCGAATTTATCAAGCCGGTGAATTAAGAGGTTGGAACTTGCGAGATGAAGTTATAACTAGATTTATGTTTGAAACTGGTGCTAGAATTTCAGAAATTTTGGAGCTTACGATTGGAGATTATAGGAAACGTTCAGATATCCATGAACTGGCTGCAACTAATAAAGGCAGTTTCATACAAAGAATTAAATTCATAGGAATTTCTCCCGAAACATTGAAGTTACTAGGTCCTGTATGCAAACTGTGACCTATAATTTGGGTAATGAATAAGTATGATGAGACGATATGAAATACGTGACGACCGATGGGAAAAGATTAAGGACCTACTGCCACCGGAACGAAAACCACAAGGAGGGAGACCCCCGAAAGACCATCGTCATATGCTGAATGCTCTGTTATGGATTGCACGGACCGGTGCCCCTTGGCGGGATTTACCGGAATACTACGGCTCTTGGTCCAGCGTTTACAGCCGATTTCGCCGCTGGCAAATCGCCGGCATTTGGGACAAAATCTTAGAGCATGTCTCCATTGAACCTGATTGGGAAAGCGTCATGATTGACGCGACAATCGTCCGTGTCCACCAACATGGATCGGGAGCAAAAGGGGGGGCCTCAAGCAAGCAATAGGGCGTTCTCGTGGCGGACTAACCACCAAAATTCACGCCGTGGTTGATGCTCTAGGTAATCCCCTGCGCTTTAAGCTGACAGGAGGTCAATGCCACGATTCGGTAACCGGCTACGAAATGTTAAAACAGATGGATCTAACTAGGTTTGCATACTCGCCCTAAGTTATCAAGAATTCTTGATAAAGTTAATCATGCTTAATTTCTTCGTTATTCCTTCCCGTATTTTCTTTAAAGAATACTTCCTGGATATTATAGAAATGGATGTTGCTTAACTGCTCTACAATAGCTTTATGTTTCAAATTATTTGATTCTCTTATCCACAAGCAAATGATACCTACTAATCCAGATACTATATATTCTAAACCCACTTTCATATCTTTTTCTTGGTATTGATCTCTGAGAGCATTGACAATATAATTTTTTAATACTTCTTTTAAATAAAACGTGAAACTAGGCTGACTGTTCAAATCCAGCATAACCTTGAAAAAATCAAGATCAGATTCAACATTTTGGAATATATTATCTAATATAGATGTTAACATTTCTTTATTGATTGTATAAATATCCAGCGTATTTAAGCTTAAACATACATTCAAATTCTCCATACTATCCCTACATAATTTTTCCATTAAATCGTGCTTATCCTCATAATGCAAATAAAATGTGTTCCGATTAATCATCGCTTCATCAGCTATATCTTGAACAGTTATTCTTTCATAACCTTTCTTTGGAACTAGAGTAATAAAGGCACTTTTAATAGACTTTTTTGTTTTCAGAACTCGCAAATCTACTTTATCTTTTCCCATTTTTCAAACTCTCCTTCACAGTGATAATAATCATTTCAACTTCAACTGATGATTAATGACCATTTGGTTAAATATTAACCATTGTGTCGTTTATAATTACATTTTACAATAACATTTGTCAAAGGGAATAGTTATTGGCACACAATATTTTAATTTTAAAAGGAGATATATTTATGAAAACTTTAGTTATTATTGGTGCGGGTAAAGGACTAGGATTGTCTATTGCAAAACGTTTCGGTAAGGAAGATTTTCAGGTTGCATTAGTTGCACGTAATGCAGAAAAGCTTCAAGAGATGGTAACCGAACTAAAAGCGGATGGTATAGAATCTTCTTACTTCACTGCCGATGTTTATAGAGAAGAACAAATTGAGCAAGCTATTAATGAGATTAAAGAGAAATATGGTCAGATTGATGTTCTAGAATTTAGCCCCAATGCAGGGAATTTTCCACCGACTTCTGTATTAGAATTGACGACTCAAAATGCAAAAGATCAGTTTGACGGAGTTGTTGCCAGCGCCATTCATGTGGTAAATAAAGTATTGCCAGATATGCTAAATAAAAATGAAGGAGCATTATTGTTTACGACAGGTATGTCTGCAATGTATCCGTTGCCAATAATGGGGAATGTCGGGATCGCGATGTCGGGTCTACGCAATTATATAACCAACCTGCATGCTGAGCTTTCATCGAAGGGGATCTATATTGCTCACCGTTCTATAGGTGTATTAATTAAATCAGCTGGGTCGGGTACGGTCAATGATCCTGATGTCATTGCAGATATGTGGTATCATACTTATGTTGAAAAACAAGTATGGGAACAGGAGTTTCCTAAAGGAATTACCCCTTCAATAACCATGAAAGATGAAGATTTTACTCAAAATCATCTCGCTAATTTTTATACGCATAAAAAGTGATAGCGACATCCCTAAAGCTTAATTAAAAGCGATCGAAATCCAATGATGCGATTCATAAAATTGCGGGCGGGAAAGTAAACTATCAATCTGGCATGGAAACATCTTATTAGAGGTTTAAGCAGGGGCTTTCGTTTTGCCTCTTGTATTAGGAACTTGGCAGATACACAGTTATACACCATCGATAATTGCATTACGGATATGAAAATCATGTTGATGTTAAGGTTAGCCCATAAATATGTTGAAAATTAGCGAACCATTGATCTTCCGCAAACGGGCGCGATTGTGGAAGAGAATCATAGGTAGATAATGATCAAACTTATTAAAGTCAGTAAAGCTATTATTCAATCAACTATTACGAAATCCCTCCTGAATCTTTTACATCTCAGGAGGGATTTTCATAATAAACCTTTTCGGGGAGATATGCAAAAATCAGGAGCATCCAGAGAATTCGATTCGAGTCGTATTTCAGGGAGAGTAGATTAAACTAACGGGAAACGATAGTTCAAACAATAGGAAAAGGCAGTAAAACGAAAGAATAGTATTGTATTCCGCCTCCTTACTTAGTATTGAAGCGAATATTTTAATTCATAAGGATTGTGATACTATGGTGATTTCACCATCTTAGAAAACGAAATTGGTTATAGTTGAAGGTATACCTGGGTCTGAAAAAGCCACTTTATCTAGATATACACATGACATCTTAAACATACATAAAATGGAGTCGGAATTATTTTTAGAAGGGAACTTACTACATCCCGCTGATTTTGAATCGGTTGCATGTATGCCAAACCAAGAACTCGACAAGCTTCGATCTATCTATTTCGATGTGTTTCATTACGTTGACCCGTTTGTATCCATGTACGGTAACGACTCTTTAATCGCATATGAACTTGCGAATCAATCAGCTCAAAATGGAATTCCTTCTAGTTTGTATGAGGAAATCCGACGTTATGAGATCTACGATGGAGTATCCGTAGAAAAGTATTGCGATTTGATGATTAAACGATGGAAGTCGTTTGTAAAAGTTCAACGAGAAAAAGAAAATATGATGATATCTGCTTATTCTACAAGCCCTTATTTTTATTGTCCAACTAAGTGTAGCCGATCCAGTATCAAGCAGTCGTTTTGAAAGAGACGAAGACTCAACCTCTTTTTTGTATGCAATTAGCACATCTGTGCTTAATCTATTACATACATGATTTTTAGAAGTCGTGATTGACCTGCAGCCGGGAGAGCCAGAATATGAAAAGCTGTAGCAGTCGATCACAACTTTCAAAACCCGATACAATCTAAAAAAATACCTTCATTCAGAACTGAAGGTATGCTAAGGTCAACATATACGAAAGTACAGGTAAGCACAAATCCGAAATCATAGTAATTTAACACTGGAGGAACGCTCTAGGGTTTATTAGATATTAATTAACTTCTCCATGATTTTAACATCCACATATTTTCCATCCAAGATCCCTTGCTTTTGAAATACCCCCACATCACGGTATCCGAGTTTATGATATAGGCCCTGTCCGTTTTGATTAAACGGAAAGGTGAACAACACAATTTTGTAAAAGTCTTTTTCCTTAGCGATCTCCTCTAGACTCTCAAGAAGAATGCTTCCAAATCCTTTACCCCTAAAAGCTCGATCGATGTATATGGATAGGTCGGCAACACCGTCATAAGCACATCGCTGCGAGTAAGGGTTGAGGGAAGCCCATCCGATTACTTCATTATCATACTCAGCTACAATAACAGCGTAACGATCCTGATGTTGTTGGAACCAGTTATTCATATATACAATATCTTTTTGATCAACTTCTAGTGTAGCTATACGATCCTCGATTCCTTGATTATAAATGTTCAATATTCGTTCCGCATCATCAGTGACTGCTGCTCTAATCGAAGTGGTTTTCATAATCAGTTCCTCCTATGTAGGAAATTTAAGCTTAATAGCAGGAAACACAGCAGGTATTCATTCGCGGTTGACTTGAAAATGAGAATGAAATACGAGATTTTTTTCTATTGAGTTCTTTATTGGTTAACTCTCGACTTTTTGAATGTGAAGGTCACTTTTCATTAAATACTCTGCAACGTAAGAACGGAGCAGCATCGTAATTCATCTCCTATAAATCAAATGTATTATTCAGATAATGAGCTGCAGCATTTATTAGATTTCGCCATCGCTTCGTTAAAAATTTTAACGGAGTGAAGCACTGTTTCTTTTTCGAACTCGGTCATATACGAAAATACTTCGTTAAGATAGTCATTCATTTGTTGATCAATGGTAGTCGCTATAAACTTTCCTTCCGTCGTAAGAGCCAGTGTATAAACTCTTCGGTCTTGTGGATCTTGAGTTTTTTTCACTAAATTCAGTTTGATTAAGGATTGGACCTGTCTGCTAAACGTTGTAGTATCAGTTCCCAAAGTTTCAGCGATTTGTTGCATCGAAGGGTTGTGCTGTCGGTCAATCTCATACAAGATGTGGCTTTGTACTAACGAGACATCATTTCCTCCGACACTGCAGCAGGTTTTATTTAGAAGACCAAACCTTCGGGTCATGATCTGAAATAACTCACGAGCATTTTCCATTTTCGAATCACCTCTAGTCATAGTTATACGGCATATATTTGCAAAATGCAAGTAATAAAATTCTATGGCTTATGATCAATTCTTTTGTAGATTGAAGTTTGATTTTGAATATACTCCTATATAAATCAAAAAAAATTGATGCTTGACGTGTTCATTGCGACTTGCTACAATGACCACATCAAAATAATTTGATAGAAAGATGAGGTGACAACATGAAGGTCTCCCTTATACAAGAAGACGTTTTGAGCCTATATGAACAAAAGTTCAAAGCCCTATCTGATAAAAATCGGCTGAGAATCATTTATGAATTAAATCAACGAGGTAAAGTATGTGTATGCGACCTAACCGACATGCTGGAACTGCCTCAATCAAAACTGTCTTACCATCTAAAAATGTTGCTAGATGCAAATATTATATTGATGGAACGCATCGGAAAATGGAACTACTATGAATTAAACGATGAAGAAATCAAAGGACTATTATCAGAAAAGTTATGCTGTGTTTTCTATCCTAATACAAAAACATAATTTTTTTAACTTATACATCAAAAAAAGTTGATGAATTAATTAAAAACATAAGGAGGATTTCTATATGAAAAACATTGAATTTAAGGTAGCCTCATCTTCTTGTTGTACTCCCCAAGTACCGTCAAACACTAAAGAAGCTGTAAAGGAGGAGCATGCGTCCTATAACAATAACCTGCCGGTCGCGATTATCGGTGCCGGCCCGATTGGTTTGGCAGCAGCGGCTCACTTGGTGGAGAGAGGACAAAAATTCATCCTTTTTGAAGCCGGATCTAGCATTGGTCAGAACATTCTACAATGGGGACATGTACGCCTTTTTTCACCATGGCAGTATAACATCGATAAAGCTGCAGAGCGCCTTTTGCGTAAACAAGGTTGGCAGTCTCCAGCATTAACGGAATTACCTTTCGGTCAAGAGATCGTTCATCAATATTTGAGACCTTTGGCGAAGCTGCCTGAACTGGAGCCCTATATCAAGTTAAATTCCAGAGTCATCTCCATATCGAAAAAGAATACAGATAAAATGAAATCGGCTAAGCGTGAAGCTGCGCCATTCGTACTTTATGTTGAAACAGATGAATCCACGGAACGTTTTGAAGCAAGGGCAGTCATTGATGCGTCCGGAACTTGGGGACAGTCGAATCCTCTGCATGCAGACGGGGTTTGGACACGTGAAGAACGTGATCTGAAAGATCACATTTATTATGGAATTCCGGATCTATCGGCAGAACAAAGGCAGAAGTACACAGGGAAACGTGTAGCAGTTGTAGGAGGCGGGCATTCGGCGATCAACACACTGCTGGATCTAGCCAAGCTCAAAGAAACGGATCCGAATACGGAAATTATTTGGGTGATGAGAAAGAAATCGGTGGAAGAAGCTTACGGCGGAGAAGAGAATGACCAGTTAGAGGCTCGAGGAGCACTTGGAAGCCACATTCACCAGTTGATTGATGCCGGCCAAGTCCAAGTAGTTACTCCATTGATGATCGAGAGGGTTTCCAAACACGATGGAAAGATTCACATCCAAGGGACTACAAATGGTGAAAGCAAGGAGATACAAGAAATCGATGAGATTATCGTTAATACAGGAAGCCGTCCGGATTTCTCATTCTTGAGTGAGATTAGACTTAGCATTGATCCTGCAACGGAGAGTGTTGAAGCACTTGCACCCCTTATCGATCCCAATGTACACAGCTGCGGAACCGTAAGACCTCATGGTGAAAAAGAGCTGCGTCATGTAGACAAGAACTTTTATCTCGTTGGAATGAAGAGTTATGGCAGGGCACCAACCTTTCTTATGGCAACGGGCTACGAACAGGTCAGATCCATTGCAGCATACCTGGATGGCGATCTGGAAGCTGCATCGAAGGTTGAATTAGAGCTACCAGAGACCGGCGTATGTGGTATTAGCAGTGCGGCGAATGCCAACGATTGTTGCATGCCAGTTTCATCTGCTAAAACGAGAAGCAATTAAAAATTAGAGAAGGGGAGAATCGGAAGACAAGATTCTCCTAGTCAACCAATCGAAGGAGTGAAGAGTGATGTACAAATCAATCATTATAGGAACGGGTCCAGCAGGTTTAACGGCTGCCATTTATTTAGCTAGAGCTAATTTGAATCCGCTTGTTATTGAAGGACCACAACCAGGAGGCCAATTGACATTAACTACAGAAGTTGAGAATTTCCCTGGATTTGTTGATGGAATCATGGGACCTGAGCTCATGGATAATATGAGAAAACAAGCGATTCGATTCGGTGCTGAGTTTATGAATGGTTGGGTGCAAGAAGTGGATTTCTCTTCACGTCCGTTTCGAGTGTCCGTTGAGGGGCTGGGTCAATTGCAAGCTGAAACGATCATTCTCTCCACGGGTGCATCGGCGAATTTACTTGGCGGTATACCAGGGGAGAAGGAGAATATTGGCCGCGGCGTTAGCACATGCGCGACATGTGATGGTTTCTTTTTCCGAAATAAAGAAGTGCTTGTCGTGGGTGGCGGAGATTCTGCCATGGAAGAAGCAAATTTCCTTACGAAGTTCGCTTCCAAGGTAACGATTGTTCATCGTCGTGATGAACTGCGTGCTTCGAAGATTATGCAGGAACGTGCAAGACAAAATCCTAAAATAAGCTGGGCTCTTAGCAAAGAATCCACTGAAATTATCGCAGATGATCGCGGAGTTACAGGACTGCGCGTCAAGGATATAAAAACCGGAAATGAAGAAATCATCGAGACCAACGGAATTTTTATTGCGACGGGTCATACGCCCAATACGGCATTTTTGAAGGGACAGATTGATACCGATCCAGTTGGATATATTCGTGTGAAACCTGGAACAACCGAAACGAATATTCCTGGGGTTTTTGCTTGTGGAGACGTACAAGATCCGAAGTACCGTCAGGCGATTACAGCAGCAGGTACAGGATGTATGGCTGCTCTAGACAGCGAACGATTTTTAGAAGCAGAATCTGCATTTTTAAAATCAGTCACAGATTTGGCTAAAGTATAAGCGTATGCTTATGTATGAATTAGATTTTAATATAAAAGACAACAAAGCTAATTCGAACAGAAAACGATACGACACAACTTGATTCAGTAACAGGCGTTTTCTGCCCCGACCCTTGTGGTCGGGTTTTACCTTAACATGAGAGCGAGAAGGAGCAACTAGATCATGAAGGGCACGAATGATTTAACCCAAGGTCCTATTATGTCTACTTTAATGAAATTGACGATTCCCATCATTGCAACCAATTTTATATCTACAACCTACGGACTTGTGGATATGGTTTGGGTTGGAGGGCTAGGAAGTGGTCCGGTTGCTGCAATTGGCACAGCAAGCTTCTTCATTAATTTAGCGATTGCTTTATCGACCATAATAACGATTGGTACTGGCATCAAGGTCTCACATTGTATGGGGGCCGGTCAGGGAGAACAAGCCAAGTCTTATGTGAAGAACGGATTTATCATGTCTATTGTATTAGGGCTGCTCTACATGGTTTTTATCATATTGACCCATGACCAGCTTATCGGTTTCTTCGATCTGGGAAGTGAAAAAGTTGAGCAGATGGCGAAGCAATTTCTATTGATTTCGATAGTAGGTACTATATTTTCAATTTTGAACACCTTATATGCAACCGTTTTGAATGCAATGGGAAACAGTAAACAACCCTTTTATATTTTTTCAATGGGTCTCATTTTGAATATTATTCTTGATCCATTTTTAATATATGGAGTTGGCAGTTTTGAAGGTTTAGGAGTTGCAGGGGCCGCTATTGCGACACTAACGGCTAATGTATTAGTGACTTTGCTGTTTATCATTAAAACGAAAAACTTAGAAATGATCTCTAAGCAATCGGTATGGAACAGCAGTCTCATGAAAGAAGTTATCCGATTGGGAGTTCCGATCACGATTCAACGGGTCACCTTTACGATCATTTCGATCATTATTGCTAAAATTATTGTAAGGTGGGGGGCTGATGCCATTGCGGTTCAAAAGGTTGGCATTCAAATTGAATCGATCTCCTATATGACGATCGGTGGTCTACAAGGGGCTATCGCGGCCTTTTTTGGACAAAATTACGGAGCACGTCGATTGGATCGAATTCGGCAGGGTTATCGAAAAGCGTTGCTGTTGACCTCCATATTTGGCATTTTCATTTCGCTTGTATTCATTTTATTTCCTCAGCAGCTCTTTTCGCTGTTTCTTTCTGATGATACGAGTATAAAGCTCGGAACGGACTATATGCGAATTATCGGCTTCTCCCAATTGTTCATGTGTATGGAACTGATGACTGTAGGTGCGTTTAACGGTATTGGTAAAACACATATTCCGCCGATCTTCAGTATTTTATTTACGGCGCTAAGAATACCCTTGGCGTTGCTCTTATCTGAACCGTTTGGTTTAAATGGAGTATGGATGTCGATTGCGCTAAGTAGTGTTTTTAAGGGGATCATTTTGGTCATCTGGTTTAGAAAGTCTTTGCGCAGTATTCATAAATCACTTGCAATTTCATAATGAACAAGGACAAAGGACGGTCATAAACATGAATTTGTTGAATCGTGAACTTATACAGGTTGTAATAGACCATGCACTTCAAAATGATCTACTTCGAGGTCATTTCGGTTTAGAAAAAGAAAATGTACGGGTCGATCAGGATGGAAAGCTTGCACTGACACCCCACCCGAAGGCTTTTGGAAGCAAGACGGAAAACCCCTACATTCAAACAGATTTCTCAGAAAGTCAAATCGAGATGATAACTCCCGCCTTTGAGTCGATTGAAGAGACTTATCATTTCATGGAAGCCTTGCAAGACATTGTTTCTGTCGAATTGGAAGGAGAGTATTTATGGCCAAGCAGCAATCCTCCCATGCTTCCCGAAGAGAAAGAAATTCCTATTGCTAAAATGAGCGATCCCATTGCGGACGACTATCGAAGTGAATTGGCGGATAAGTATGGTCGTAAAAGACAATTGTTAAGCGGAATCCACTATAATTTCTCGTTTGATGAGAAATTTCTTGCAAAGCTATATGAGACCGATGGGCAGCACAAAGACTTTAAGGAGTTCAAAGATGCGATTTACTTTAAAGTAGCCCGAAACTTGATGAGGTACCGTTGGTTGCTCATCTATCTAACAGGGGCAAGTCCTGTTTTTGATAATACTTATATTGAGCAATGTGTTAACTTGGCGGATTCGCACGACAATAAAAGTTATTATTTTCCGATTATGAACTCACTGCGGAACAGTATGTGTGGCTATCGGAATGAAAAGTCGTATTATGTTTCTTTTAATTCGGCCAAAGAGTATGTTCATGACTTAAACAGGCTGATTCAACAGAATGAATTACTGAGCGTAAAGGAATTTTACAGCCCCGTTCGCTTAAAAACCGCTAAGGGGATCAATCCGTGCCAAGAGCTTGTGGAAGATGGAGTAGCATACTTAGAGCTTCGGTTTATGGATATTAATCCACTTCATAAGATTGGAATAAGTAAAGAAATGATGCACTTTATACATTTGTTTATTCTCTTTATGCTGCTTAAAGTAGATGAATCCTTCCATGAGGAAGACCAAAGGATAGCTGATGTAAACCAAGATCAGGTGATTATGGAGGGTATAAAAGGCTATTTAAACGAGCCTGAATATAGTCAGTTCACGATGGAGGAAATGGCACTCGCTGTTATCGATGAGATGAAGGATATGGTGCAGCTCTTGTTTCCTAAGAATGAGAATTATCAGCACATTCTGGACAGTGAAAAGCAAAAGATTCTTCATACTGAGCTGAATGTTGCATCTAGGGTGAAGTCTGAGATTCAAAAATCATCCTATCTGACATACCATTTGGAAAAAGCGAAAACATACGCTCAGGACAGTATTCAAAATGGATACCGTTTTGCAGGGTATGAGGATCTCGAATTATCAACCCAACTTCTCTTAAAGGCAGCGGTGAAACGAGGCATACGCTTTAAGTGGATGGATCGGGATGAGAATTTTGTATTACTTTCAAAAGGTACTCATAAAGAGTATGTGAAGCAAGCTACGAAAACTTCCTTGGACTCCTATAGTACGGTGTTAATTATGGAAAATAAGGTGGTTACGAAAGAAGTTCTCAAACAACATGGAATTCGTGTACCGTCAGGGGAAGCATTTCAGAGCTTGGATGAAGCAATGTCCACCTATGAAACCTATCGCGGTACTCCCATTGTGATAAAGCCCAAATCAACCAATTTTGGGTTAGGCATTACGATCTTCAATCAAGATTATTCGAGAGAGGATATGAAAAAAGCGTTTGAAATAGCCTTTACTAACGATCAAACAGTGCTTCTTGAGGAATTTATGACAGGAAAGGAATATCGCTTTCTGGTCATGGGGGATCAGGTTGTAGGGGTACTGCATCGTGTCCCTGCAAATGTCGTTGGTGACGGTATCCACACGATCGAACAGCTTGTTCATGAGAAGAATAAAGACCCACTTCGAGGTAAAGGGTATAAGACTCCCCTTGAGAAAATTCAGTTAGGGGAAGCAGAAGAGATGTTTTTACAGAATCATGCTATGGGTTGGAACGATATACCCCAATTAGGGGAAGTTATCTATCTGAGAGAAAATTCAAATATTAGTACGGGAGGAGACAGTATCGATTTTACGGATGAAATGCCAAACAGCTATAAGGAACTTGCCATTCAATCAGCTAAAGCTGCAGGAGCGACCCTATGTGGTGTGGATATGATGATTGATTCTTTAGAGGAAGAAGCAACCGATACCAATTACAGCATCATAGAAATCAACTTCAATCCAGCGATTCATATCCACTGCTACCCTTATATCGGAAAGAACAGAAAGGCAAATGAAAAGATTCTGGATTTATTGTTTGGTTAGTTCGATTACGGCGATGTAAGTTGATTCCATCGGGGAACATGTCGTAGAAAACCAGGATGCTTAGACAAATGAATGAACGAATTGTGATTGACACAAGGTGATGATGAAAGAAGGGCAGGGAGACCTGCCCCCCAAGAGGGGGCGGGAATTCGGATATATAATTTGCTGTTATTAGCGATAATGTGAAAAGATTTTATTACCGCATTCGTGGAAAACCTACTTGCGGTAAGAGCCGAAGTATTGTTCAAGGCATCACAACTACAGGGAGGATGTCGCTTGTGTTGCTTAATGAGAAATTTTAGGGAGTAGCGTCTACACACTTGAAATCAAGCACTCTTTCGTTTAAGATATAAGCATTAAATTATATGGTTATGATGTTATCTTACAAGAAAGGGGTGAATATTATTGGAGCAAATGAGCGAAATTGCCGAGAAGCTAAAACTGCTTGGAGATAAAACAAGGCTTACGATGTTAACGCTTCTTAAGCAAAAAGAATGGTGTGTTTGCGAATTTGTAGATATTTTCGACATGTCTCAGCCAGCGATTAGCCAGCACTTAAGAAAGCTTAAGTCTCAGGGGATTGTAAATGAAGCCCGTCGTGGCCAATGGGTTTATTATTCCTTGAATGTTGATGACAAGCCATATATCCAAGCCGTGCTAAATGAGATGCCAAGTGCTCAAGAAGTCCTGTCATCCATGAATAAGGAAGTTAACTGTGCCTGTGATTAACAGAAATATTTAGCATATGGTTGAGTGACGCTAAATATGATCTCTGTTTATTATATAAGGATATAGTTATATATTGATTATTACTGTATTTAAGTCATCGCATAATTGGAGGTTTGAACATTGGTTTCTGTTGTCCTGGCTAGCATCATTTTTCTTGTTACCTTAGTTTTTGTCATTTGGCAGCCTAAAAATCTATCCATTGGATGGTCTGCCTGTGGTGGTGCTGTACTGGCACTGCTCGTGGGAGTCGTTGACTTTCAGGATGTATGGGATGTCACCCAGATCGTATGGAATGCAACGCTCGCCTTTGTCGCGATCATTATCATTTCATTGATCTTGGATAAAATCGGTTTATTCGAGTGGGCCGCCTTACATATGGCGAATGCTGCTCGAGGAAACGGTATCCGGATGTTTGTCTTTGTATCCGTTCTTGGAGCTGTTGTCGCTGCTTTTTTCGCAAACGATGGTGCGGCTCTAATCTTAACTCCGATTGTGCTTGCCATGGTACGAGCGCTGAATTTTGATGAGAAGAAGGTATTTCCTTTTATCATCGCAAGCGGTTTTATTGCGGACACAACTTCGCTGCCACTTGTAGTCAGCAACCTGGTGAATATCGTATCGGCCGATTTCTTCGGAATTACGTTTATCGAATACGCCAGTCGTATGTTGGTTCCCAATCTGTTCTCATTAGTAGCTAGTATCCTTGTGCTTTATTTGTTTTTCCGCAAGAGCATCCCGCGAAAGTTCGATGGGACGCAGCTTAAACAACCCTCAACGGCAATTCAAGATCCTAAGATGTTCCGTTTATCATGGATCGTATTGAGCGTGCTGTTGATCGGTTACTTTGTGTGTGAATTTGTGGGTATCCCCGTATCGATCATAGCTGGTGTTATCGCGATATTCTTCCTGCTGATGGCGAGAAAAAGTCCAGCTGTTCAAACCAAAGCAGTACTCAAAGGGGCTCCGTGGGCCATCGTATTTTTCTCGATCGGTATGTATGTTGTGGTCTATGGCTTACGTAACGCCGGTCTTACAGATCTTCTGGCAAGTGTCATACAGAGCGTAGCGGATCAAGGACTTTTTGCTGCAACCATGGGGATGGGCTTCATTGCAGCGATTATTTCTTCCATCATGAACAACATGCCGACCGTCATGATCGATGCACTCGCTATCGATGCCACAAACACGTCGGCTGCCATTAAAGAGGCCTTAATTTATGCGAATGTGATTGGTTCCGATTTAGGTCCCAAAATTACACCGATTGGTTCACTAGCCACCTTGCTTTGGCTGCATGTCCTTTCGACCAAAGGCGTGAAGATCAGCTGGGGGACCTACTTTAAGACAGGGATTATATTGACCATCCCAACGTTATTTATAACCCTTTTAGGATTATATATCTGGCTGACCATACTTTAATTCAAGTGATGAGGGAGAGAAACGATGATGGAAAAAAAGACACTGTACTTCTTGTGCACAGGCAACTCTTGCCGCAGCCAAATGGCTGAAGGATGGGCCAAGAAACATCTGAGTGATGATTGGAATGTCTACAGCGCCGGCATCGAAGCTCATGGCCTAAACCCGAATGCGGTCAAAGCAATGAACGAGGTGGGAATCGATATTTCGAACCAAACTTCGGATATCATTGATCCGGAGTTGTTAAATCAATCCGACCTGGTAGTCACCCTGTGCGGTGATGCTGCCGATCGTTGTCCGATGACACCTCCTCATGTTCGCCGTGAGCATTGGGGATTTGACGATCCTGCTAAGGCTCAGGGTACCGACGAAGAAAAATGGGCTGTTTTTCAGCGTGTTCGCGATCAAATCGGCGAGCGTATTCAAAAGTTCGCTGAAACCGGCGAGTAAAAATAATAGGATGTAGGAGCCGGGAACTTTTCTCGGCTTCCTTTATTTCAGGAGGGAAACGACATGATATCCATTGAAATTTATGATCCGGCCATGTGCTGTTCTACAGGAGTAGTTACTAAATTATTTTTCGGTGGTAAAATCGCACATATATTGTACTCATTCAAATGAAATATCGCCACTTCAGGCGCCACTTCACCAGTTGCTGCTTAAGATAATGATTAGCCGGATGCCCATGAAGAGGAAACTATTTAATTGGTAAATGCAACGCAAGAGGATAAGGGAAAAATCAGTCGGTTTACCCACACATCATGGATTCTTAACTTAAAACAAGCATACTTCTCACAAGGTGGTCGGGATTAACCTGTTTACTTTTGTATAGGCAGGATATGTTGATATCCCTATCGAATAATTTCCTTAAAGCAGAATTCTCTCACAATTCAACAAAAGAATGGATCACACAATGTTCTTACAAGACTGACCCATCAACTAATGATAAAATTAGCTTTAATAGAATAAATTTACATTGATACATAAGGGGGATTTTTGTGGTTAAGAAATTATTTTTCACTTTACTAATCGAGCAATAACGGTCACAGGAGAAGAGCTGACTTTTACAGAAAAGGATATGAGCTGCTTGAGTACCTGCTCATGAATAAAGAGCAGATCGTGACGAAGGAGCAAATCTATAACCGAATTTGGGGACTCGATTCGGAAGCGGGAATTGGCATCGCGGAGCTCTATGTCCATTATCTTCGGAGGAAGCTGTCTCCATGGCATGCAGATCAATATATCCAAAACGTAAGAGGTTTGGGCTACATACTCAGAATAAACGAGTAGTTTTTCAAAGGGAAATCAAAGGTCCATCTTATATATTCTTCTTATACTCTATAAAGGGGAGATTAATGCATGAACCTTGTAAGACAGACGTTTAAGAACACCAGATTGACTATTTTATTGGCAGCAGGATTACTTGTCTTGCTGACTGTAGGTGGTTTGTTATGGCGGGCTCAACAGAAGTCAGAGGAATTCGGCACCATGATTCAAAAGATGGCGGTTGCCACCCTGAATGAGGACCCCGAGTTACAGCTTTATTATGGAGCGGAAGAAGTGAATGGTAATCGATGGGATCCCACTAAGCTTTCCGACTACTCGGATGCCTATTACCAACAAATAAACGATGATACCGAAGAATTTTTGAAAAAGTTGAATGCATACGACGCTGCCAAGCTTTCCTCGGAAGACAAGCTTACCTACGATATCGTCAAATGGCAACTAAGCGCTGTACAACAATTGAACAAATATTCGGATTTAAACACAGGCGGATATTTTTCCCTAATCAATTTCTCGCCGTTATTCGCTAACAACTATCCAATTCGTAACCAAGCAGATGCAGAAAATTATATTGTTGCGCTGAATGGGTTTTCGGACAAGGTCGCACATTTCATAGACAGAATTCAGGACGAACAAGAGAAAGGGTTCATCCCCACTTCTGAATTTTTGAAGGAAATACTCACGAGTTATGAAAATTTACGGAACACGAAACCGGAAAAAACGGTTTTGTACACTTCATATGTAGAGAAATTATCGGAGATAAAGCTCAAACCTTCCAAAGAACAGGAACTGAAAAAGGAGCTACTACAGACCTTAAGCGATCATGTACTGCCTTCTTACGGCAAACTTGCCGATTTGATCCAAAACGATCTTCTGAAGCAAGCATCCGTGAGTCAGGGGGTTTGGAGTCAGCCGGGTGGCGGCGAGTATTATTCTGCTCTGCTTAGAGTTTACACGGGCACGGACTTCAGTCCTCTGGAAATTAACGAGATCGCCAAACGTAAAGCGGAAGAGATTGTAAAGGAGCTAAGAAGCCCAGTCCCGGGGAGAACACAAGAGACTACAGCTGTAAACCAACACGTAGTAGGAGATGAATTACTGCAAACGTTTAACCGCAGTATGTCGGAAATAAAGCCCAAATTGTCCGATTGGTTTGAAGAAGCGCTTATTCCCAACAATCCAGTGGATGGGCGGTTATATCCGGCTCCGGTCTCGAATGTAGGCGCGTTTTATATCCGCCCATCTATTAATGGCGATAGGAATGGAAGATTTTTTTTCCCGCCCGACAGACTGTTTTTCAAAGAGGAAGCTAAAATGTTTGCGATGCATGAAGGCGTTCCAGGACACCATTTTCAAACTTCCATCGAATACAACCAACCGGAAATTCCATTAGCCCGTAAAATAACTAATTTACCCGGTTTCTCAGAAGGATGGGCAACCTATGCGGAAACTTTATGCGTAGAAATGGGCTTGCTTGATCAGAAGACGGTACAAAATCATCTGCTTTATTTTTACCTTGGAACCGTTATCGACACGGGTATTAATGGGCTGAAATGGACAAGAGAACAAGCTAATGAATATCTGGTGAGTGTCATCGGAACGGGGAACGATGCTTTGATCGACAGCGCCATTGCTTTTCCCGGACAAACAACGAGCTATACCATCGGATATGATCAATTTCAATCTCTTCGTGAGAAAGCGGAAAGCGAACTCAAGGATCGTTTCGACATTAAAACTTTTCATTCCGTTCTTCTTCGAAACGGTAAAATGCCATTTCCGATATTGGAGCAGCAAGTGAATCAATACATCAAGTCCGCCAAATAAAAGGAGAGCAGACCCCGGTATGATTAAACGCACGCTAGTACGAATGACGATATCGTATTTTGCTTGCTCGTCATACTGGGGGGTGTTATACGGTTTGGCGCGTTATCGGATCTATTCCGACATTGACCGTCAGCTGGTGTTTAATATTGACCACATGTATCAAATTTCTCTAAGTAACGGGGCGCAAGTCATTAACATTGATTCGAAGGAACCGGAACGTTTGTCGAAGGACAAAAACATAGACCCATTGAAAGTCGCTATTTAGCGGCTTTTTCGTATTATCAGGTTAGCCAGAATCTTCTGGTTGGCCTTTTTTTGTGGTCGTTTTACGATGGGGGGAGCCGGGAGAACGTGGCGGCTTTAGGGGCAATGATCCCGTAATAAAAACTGTTCTCTCACGACCTCCAAAAGACCATGTTTGAGCTGGTAGGGGCGGTAGACCCCGTATCACAAGCGAAGCTATGGATTTGGAACCATCGTGGAAAAGGCCGGTGAAATCAAGGAGAAGGAGTGAGGAAATGGAACCTGTTGTTGGCGTGGATGTGGCTAAAGGTTCAAGTGTTGTACAGGCATTCCGGAAACGAAACGAGCCATATGGAAAAGCTGTAGACATCGAACATGGAACGAGTGGATTCGAACAATTCGGGGAAATGCTGGGTAGGCTTCAAGCTGAAACGGGTTTGGCTCCAGTGGTGATTCTGGAAGCAACAGGGCATTATCATCGTGCATTGGTTTCATATTTGGATCGGAGTGGCTACACCTATTACATGGTGAATCCGTTGCAATCCAAACGAGCGAAAGGGACACAGTTACGCAAAGTCAAAACAGATGCCTCGGATGCCTGGCATCTGGCTGAGATGTACTATCGCGGCGACGTGAAGCCGCATCGAACTTGGGATGAGACGTTTACGGAGCTGCAGCATTTGACGAGGCAGCATGAGTTCGTCACGGGAATCTTTGTGCAGGCCAAGCTCAACAGCCGAGCTTTACTGGAACAAGTGTTTCCGGCCTATGAGCAGGTATTCTACAATGTGTTTTCGGCAACGTCATTGACGGTACTGGCCCGTTGTTTAGAAGGAGATGCCGAAGATTGGAACGAAGTCATTCAGAGAAGCGCAGGAAGATCCCACTCCAAACGTTGGGCAAATGAAAAAGCCAGGAAACTGGAGGAAGTGCTTGGACACTGGAGAGAGAGCCGTCATAGTTCGTCTCAAAGCAAGGCCCTGTTTGGTATGGTAACTTTATTGCTGACGATGATCCGGCAGCTTGACGAGTTGGAAAAGCAAATGGAGGAGATGGCGGCAAATCTGCCCGAAGTTGAACTCGTGAAAAGCATTCCGGGAATCGGAACGAAACTGGCCGCAGCCATTGTAGCTGAAGTGGGTGATGTCAAGCAGTTTAGTGATGCAAAGCAACTCGTGGCGTATGCGGGTCTTGACCCCGGCATCTTCAGCTCAGGGAAGTTTACAGCAACAAGTACACGAATAACGAAACGGGGCTCTAAAAGGCTCAGACGTTCTCTATATTTGGCTGTGCAATGTGGTATGCGGAAAAACGCGAATGCAAGAATTCGTTCGTATTATGAGAAAAAAAGAAAAGAGGGCAAGCCCTACAAGGTGGTCGTGATCGCTTGCGCCAACAAGCTATTGCATCACATTTTCGCCATCTTGCAGAAGGGGCAGCCCTACCAAGCTTAAACCATATTTAACCAAAACCTCCATAGAAGTGGAGGTTATTCAGGTTGGTCGGAAAAAGTATATCATGAAAAGAGAACTCATCCAACCTGAAATGCTTGACAAACATTAGCTGGTTATTATTTTATCGGTACAAGTTCGTGTCCCGAGCCAAGGATAAGAACTTGTACCGATTGCCGGAATGGACAAGAACATAGGCCGATTACCGATTAGATATCTATTTAATGAATTAACGGCCGTTAATTCATTAAGCTAATAGGCAGAAATTAAATGGAGGGACTCGTAAACAAAATAACACCTCCATCTTTCTCATCAGAAACTTAATTTTATCTTCTAACTCATCTATGGGACTATTGACATTCAGTTTTTAGTAGTTTTTCGTGTCCGTCAACCGGAAGAATTGGTGTGTTAGATTCTTGGATGGGGGAAGATGTCGTAGTCGCTGAACCTGAATCTTTCAAAAATCGAGTAAGAGAAGAAATCGAGAAAATGAAAGAACGCTACTGACATACTGTTGGCAGTAGGGGGCTTATATAATCAAGACATCCAAAGCGAGAGTGAGGTTATTTACATGACTCTATAATGAAACGAATGGATCGCCGATGCTTATTTCGAGGCGATGGCGAATAACCTACGAGCGAGTTATGAGTAGAGAGCTCTGGCTTTTGAGACAAAAGCTCTAGACACGAATAGTGCGTTATAGTCATGCCGTATGGTCACAAAGAGCTTCCATTGACATGTGCATTGTATTGGCGGTTTCCTTGAAAAGATCCCTGGAGAAGTATCCAAATCTATCTGTGATTGTTTTTTACTCATGTCAGGATTACAGCTAATAACATAACAACCCCATATAACAAAGGAGGACATTAACATTATGTCAGCAATTGGACCCGACTTCATTTCACTTCAAGTGAGTAATCTTGAAAGCTCTGCAGAATTCTATCAAAACTATCTTGGACTGGTTCGCTCACAGGCAGGGCCACCTCATGCTGTAGTCTTTGAAACAAAGCCTATTGCATTTGCTCTTCGTGACCTGTTGCCTGAAACAGAACTCGGTTCAGGTACTCGGCCTGGACTTGGTGTCGCTCTGTGGCTTCATGCCCCCAATACGCAAGAAATCCACGACAAGCTTATTGCAGCAGGCGTAAAGATTACATCTTCACCAATAGATGGACCATTCGGACGAACTTTTACATTTGCCGACCCAGACGGTTACCTAGTTACCCTTCACAGTAAAGCCTAATACAAAAGTGTATCTAGCTTAACAATAGTGATAACTTCTTCTGTCACAGTGAGCCAAATGTTATTACAACATTAAGACCTTATTCCTAAAATATGTATTCTCCCCATGCGGTTGACAGGTGAAATAATAAATCCTGTTACTGTGAGGGGAGTTTTTTCATATTGACGAATTGTCAAGCTATCAGCAACACTTCTTCCTGGTTATGCTATTTTGTTTTATCAACAGGTTCACGAACATATGCGTCTTCAATGCTATCTGCACGATTTGCAGGAAGCTCACCGAAAGGTGGAGGGGCTTACGCTATCTGATGAAAGGCAGCGGATGAAAACTAGAGTGAACCCGGCTCCGATTATTAATTAGACAGTTTACAATGAGGACGAGTTTATAAAATTAAGGGGTTTGCATTGGGTACGAAAGGGTATCTAAAGATATGAGGCGGGACACTCTGTTTCGGAACAGCAATTCGGCGGTAAGATGAGAAACATTAAGCTAACTTAGCTGCTATTTTAGCAGTTAATACTCTGACAAATGACATAACAAAGGTTGTCGAGAGACAAGAACATATTCCCACCGAAGTCGCTTTTTTAGCTGCTTTTTATGTTTCGCGTGTCTAGTCCGGTCTAGGTAAGATCGAAGTTGCCTGGTAGCTGACGGCCAGCTAGTGGAGAAAATTTAAGGCTGAAGCCCCGTGACAAAGTACGATAGAGAAGTGGTTGAATAAGCCGGTGGAGGATCTGCTCCTGGAGTTGAAACCGTCCAAGAAAGACTGGCTGCCCGTTGACCTCCTAACGTAACCGAGGTGCTGGAACAGATCTGCCAGCAGGTATACGTGAAAAAGGCCATCTTCGATAAATTTAACTCTGCAGAAGTCTTGCAGCGGTTGATGAGATACGGAGTGGAGGCGGAGGCCTGGGTTCACAGAATCTAGTATTTTTACAATCGATATTATAGAGTATTAAATAGAGGAAATTATTCCAAATATGGGTTATAATATTCTTGGGTGGAAGATACAATACTTTGAATTTCTGTGAACAAGAGGTGGAAAACAGCTATGAAAAATAGAAACATAACAGGTATTGTAGTGGCCATAATTTATTGCGTTGTTCTTTATGTTTTTTTAACTGATGCACCCCCTGGTGAAGCTCCAAATAATCCGTTATGGGTTTATTTATTGATTCCACTTGGAGCTGTTGTAATTACGTCTCTTTTTGATTATGTGATCAAGTTCGATTTCTTCAGAAAAAAGAAGAAGTAGTAGAAAAAAGTAAAGGATGAATGGTATCGCGGGACAAGAACATTGTGTCAAGAATATGGCAGTTCATTTCTTTAGAGCTAGGGTTAGGAGTCGATGCAGGAGCTGGGGAGAGCCCCTGGTTGTTTTCTGACCATTTATTTAATGGATCAATTTTATTATTTTTCATAATATATATTTTATATACATATGAATGAGCACTAAAAACATAATACTTTCTGATTAGATGAGGCAGTGTGATCGGCTGCTTTTGTTCAACTAACGGCAGGTCAACAAAAGACGCCAATTGTAGAGGGACAAGGACATAATCCCAAGTTTTCATAAATTCTATCATGGAAATATGTTGTCCAGAGAAGCCATCGCGAGCTAAACTTGTCAGGAATAACGAATAACTTAAGCTGAGCTGTCGCGACCAGCTCTTTTTCCGTTTTTCGCCGCCGTCCCCGTTAAGCTGAGCCGTACCACAAGTGAGGCCAAAAATTGGAGTGTTGAGGAGGGCCAGGCGGACTCACGCTGCATCAGAAGCGCAAAATCAATAGTCCGGTGCGGCGTACTTCGTTACGTCCGGCTCGAATACCGCTCCATTGGACAAGTCCAGCTCCACATGGGTGGTTCCGCGAACATCGGTCAGCACGAGTATGCGCGAGCCAACGACGGGAACGCGGTCGGCGCTGGTGCGCATGTGCGCTGAGACGACAAGAGGAACATCGTCGACGATATAGCTTACCTCGACCGTGAACATCGGGAAATTGAAGAGCCAGCGGTTAGTGAAGTTCACGGCAGTCAACGTCCCTGCGAATGACGAACCCTCCAAGCGGAGGCGCTCGATGTCCGCCTGACGTTGCCCGGCGTGGGCGATTGAGCCGGGCAACTGCAGGAGCACGATAGCCGCCATGAGGGCGAAGCCAGCTCCGACGATGGCGCCGAGCTCTGGCGGGATCGTCGGCGACGTCGCTATGGCCTCGAGGTCGAAGGGGCGCGACGGATTGCTTGTCAGCGTCCAGAGCAGGAGGACTCCCGCGCCTGTGACGAGCCCTCCTGCGATCGCTAGCGTCGCGAACAGGCCGGCGACCCTGGTCTGTCCGAACTGCTCGACCGCTCGCGAGTACACTCCGCCGGTTGCACCGATCGCGACGAGCAGCAGCACCACGGCGACGCTCACCGTGACCGGATGACCGAGGAAAATGCTGATCGCCGGTGTCGGCGCCAGGCCGAGCAGTGCTCCGAACGGCACGGAGCCTGTCAGTGCCCACAGTGCAGCAGCTGTGAGCAGCCACGGCAGCAGCGGAGCCGCACGTCCGACGCGACGTCCCGGCCGGAGCATAGTCATCCTTCCGTTCCTGTCCATGGTGGAGAACAACGGCATCGTCTCAATATGTTTTTGCTCCCCGTGCTTCTGTTGACCCTCCGCAGCATCCCTCATTGGCATGGCCCTCCCGAGGAAGATACTTTAATCGTACATATTTGATAAGGGAAAGGTGAATAGTTGTGAGCGCTATCACATTCTAGGTGCCGTACTAAAAAGTTCAAATTTCTATTATCTTTATATTTAGCCATACACACCTTCACCTCCAAAATTTCTTGTCTATATTTTATCACCTATACGTTGTCTACTGTAAATACCCAATTCGAAACAAGGAGCAGACACAAACGAGCTTCTGGCCTTAATTAGGATGTAGGAAATGGAAAAAAAGGTTCTTGAATTTCTTTCCCGAGTCGTTTCTGTGTTCGAAGTCGTGGTATCTTATATCCATAAAAACATTCATGACGTTCTGTCGCATCCCCGGTATGAAAGTGGGGTTTAGCGCAGCCCGTTGCCTTCCATACTGAGTAATAAGGCGATTAGGCAGAAATACGTAACTCTTTTTGGTGGTTCGACCCTGTCCTAAAAACTGTGAGCATTCGTGTTGTGCACAACCCCATGCTGGCTCAGCGCTCGTTAGCTGAATGACCGCGTACAGAAATGGAGACTTCATACGAATGCGCCAATCGTCCACTGCCTGTAGATGGAGGAATGGAAATGGAAGTGGAAGTGTTGCTTTCCCGTTGTGCCGGATTGGATTTCACAAAGAATCGATTGTCGCATGCATCATGATCGGAGAATCAGATGAAGCGCTGCGCTCCGAAACCCGAACCTTTCCCATGATGCCCCCCGATTTGTTTGCACTGATGACGTGGCTGGAATCCGAAGGCGTCACGCACATCGCGATAGAGAGTACGGGCACCTACTGGAAACCTGTATATAACATCTTGGAAGGGTACTTCGACATTGCGCTGGCCAACGCTACCGGCTTGTGAAGTTAGAAGCCATGGGATCTGAAATACAGGAAGAAAACAATAGATATTCCGATTATATTGGTTGGGATAAACTCACAGAGGACGGCAACTGGGGGTTTTTATCAAAGGACAATACAGTGATGAAGAGCTTGCCGAAAAAGGCAAGTCATTATGGATGACACTGATAGAAGGCCAATGTGATGGATTAAAAAGAAGATCTCGAAGAAGCCTTTCTTAGGAAAATTGGACAAAATCTACATCAACCTATCGGAGAACAATAGTTGTATAAAGCGAGGGCCATCCGGCGAAGGATGGCCTTTAAACTTGCCGTTACAGACAGCGCGGAGAACCGTATCACAAATAGAGGCAATTTCTCTGAAGAAAAACTTGCAGAAGTCTGTATTTACAGAATGCGGACCCTTAAGAGTAGGTTAGGTCAGTCTTTATGGAGTATATTGTGTAAACAAGTTTATGCGCGATTTTTGATTGTTATACAACCATGTGGATTTGGTTTGAATGACAGATTCATTCTTTAAAATAGGGCGTAATCCCTCCTGAATATAGGTTCTCCACTAACTTGAAAAATTCTTCTGACGATAAATCCTTTTGACGCTGGAGCCAAAGACGAAATAAAGAAAGGGAAGTTGTCAGGTAAAACTCAATGAAGTATGGCGTTAAGGAATGGTTTTGCGGAACGTTTAATTCTAATTGATCCAAAGTGATTTCTTTTTTTAAGCGTTTTAAAAAACGGGCACTTCCATAATCACCCAAAAGGGCATTAAGAACCAGGAGATGTTCTCTTTTGTCCAGACAATAGAGCGTATCTTGAACCGTATGCATCGATAGTTCTTTATTCGCCAATTCTTTTTTTAAGTCATTTAATAAGTCATTTTCAACAGAGTCTAACAATTCGTAAATGTCAGTAAAGTATTGATAAAAGGTGCTGCGGTTATATCCTGACTTATTCGCAATTTCCTGAACCGGAATTTTCTCAATCGGCTTTTGGCTATATAACTCACAAAAAACTTCTACAAACTTTTGTCTTGTTTTCTCCGTTATTTGGGGTTGCTTGTTCATGTTTCCCTCCGACTAGCGAATAAGAATATCATCCGACAAATAATAAAAAACTGATGGTTGATCAAGGAATAATAAAAATTTACAATCACATCATACAACATGTTGTCTGATAATCAAGAGGAAATGTTAATAAGTAGGGGTGGTTTTAATGTCAGCAAAACAAGATAGAATTTTAATTTTTGGTGCAGGTGTCATCGGGAGCATGTACGCAATTAAACTTATTGAAGCAGGGTTTGACGTTAGCCTGTTTGCACATTCTAATAGATTTAAATCATTAAGAGAAAATGGCCTGCAATATAAAGAAAAAGGTACAGTAAGATCGATACAAGTGAATGTCATTGATACGCTCGAAAATGACGATGTATACGATTTTATTTTCGTTACCGTTCGTTATGATCGGTCCGAATCAGCGTTGTTAGCGCTAAAAGATAATCAAAGCAAAAATATAGTTACGATGACTAGTAATTCAATTGGATTTTCTTCGTGGCTGGATATCGTAGGGGATAGACTTTTACCAGCTTTTCCCGGCTTCGGCGGACAGATTAAAGATGGAGTATTGCATGCTCGATTTCTACCAAAGATTATAGTGGCAACTGCATTTGGAGAAATTAATGGTATAGTGACAGAACGCATAGAAAACCTCGCAAAATTATTTAAAACAGCAAAGCTTCCCTACGTTATTAAAAAGGATATGCAAGCGTATCTAATCACACATTCCGTATCAGACATTGCCATGTTGAGCGTTTTGCATTCTGAGAATAAGATAATTGACAAAAAAACAGCCAGAACCAGAAAGACGGCACGCAAAATAACAGTCACTTTAAAAGCGTATCTAAGGGCAATACAAAAAGCTGGCGTTTCAATTGATCCACCAATGCTTAAAATGGTGCTTAAATTCCCAAACTTATTTTTGGATCTTTTCTTTATGACATGGCTACGAACTAGAATGGTTAGCGATATGATGTTGCCGGATTATGCGAATAATGCTAACAATGAGATTATGCGGCTGAGTAATGATTTAATGAAATTTTTAAGTCAAAATGATATCAAATCGGAAATCCTTGACTAAACTAACGGGAAACGATAATTGAACAACAACAGCGGCAGTCTAAGACTTTATTTATCAAGTCTTGTTCTGTCGCTGCTATATTTATTGGACCCACAAGAAGTGTCGAGGGACAAGTAGATGATCCCAAAGGGGGATATGTCGAGGGACAAAAACATAGTCTCATTGAAAGTCGCTATTATAGCGGCTTTTGTGTTTTATCGTGACAAGTTCTTGTCCTGAGCCAAAGACAAGAACTTGTCCCGATTGCCGAAAAGGACAAGAACATGAGCCGGTTACCGATTAGATAGTTGTCTAATAACTGCCGTAATGGAGAATTGAAACAAATTCGGAAAGGACCTACTCAACGGATCAGGCGCACAAGCGTAGAAATGAGAAAAATGTGACTCCACTAACACTTGGAGATACTAGTGGCCATGGGCATGGAACAAATACGCCCATTAAGTCGATGTCGGTGAGGAACAGGAGTAACATGTCGGACGACAAGAACATGAAGTAAATAAGTTCTTGTCATTTAATGCTTGTTTCAGAAAGAATCAGTATTTCCGAGCAATTTATTGTTACAAATATACCTAAAAGTACTATTTCATCTGATTCAATTTTTTTATGTAACTTTGTTTGCTTTATTGGTGTTTACTAAGTTGAAGGAAACAAGAAAGAGGATCATAAATCATATGGAGAAGTGAACGTACACATGGTTATATTACAATAATAAAAAAACGAAGTGACAAATAGCATCTTAGAAGGGGTGAGTGATCATGAAAAATAAGAAGTATTTAAGAAGAGCTACAATCATTGCAGCAAGTTGTTTTGTATTAATGAGCGCATTTTTTATAATCAGAGAACTTATAGATAATAAGCAAGTTGTAGATTCGACTATTAATGACACCACTCCACCAAAAAAAGCATTATCAGATTGGCAAATTGAATACGACAGAAAAGCTCGAACGGAACCAGCGGAAAGGGTAGTAACTGAATATGGAGATTTTTATTATGCTCCTTTTCCAAAACAATTTCCAAGAGATGAAGTCGCTAACCTAGATATTGATGAGGAAGTGACCGAAGATACAAACCAGGTAATAGTAAAGGGTTATTTTTACGAAAAAAAATAAAAATAATACCATCGTATACGGTTTTTCCCGGTTTAACATTCAAAGATGAAGGACTAGAAAGTGAAAAGGTTTTGTTTTATCGGTACAAGTTCTTATCCCGAGCCAAGGACAAGAACTTGTACCGATTGCCGAAAAGGACAAGAACATGAGCCGATTACCGATTAGATAAGTATCTAACTATGTTTCCATGCAAAATTTCATTAAGCTAACGGGCAGGATTGCTCAATACAATCATAGCTTATCCAGTAGAATTAACATATAACATGTCTGGTAATTACGTCTAAACGAAAGGGGATTCATATTGATGGTGTTTAATAGTAATAACTCTAAAAAAATCCGAAAAAGTTTGTTTATCGGTATAGTCGTTGTTGGCTTATCAACAATTACTGCTTGTATTCCTAAAGAAATAAAACAAACAGAGTTAATAACTGATTATAATCGCCATTTGATTGGAAAAGAAGGAAGTGGCGATTATATGATATATCGAAACGGGGTATATATTGATTCTAATGGAGTCGAGTACTCACTAGAAGAATTAAAGAATAGAACACCAAATGGTCTTCCTGAGAACCGGATTATCACAAAGATAATGGAAGGAAATTATATGCCTTCCTCAATATTTGAGTTAGAAACAAAAGAAAAAAACGGAGTATATATTTCCCCTGAGATAATTACTGTAAATGGTTCAATAAGCGTCTTAACAGATACTAATGGAAGGGGGTGGGAGCTAAAAGCCGGTGACTCTGTAGAATATGTATTTGAAAAGTATAAATCGGAGGTGGTCGAAAATCAAAATATATTAATTGGTTACGTTAAAGATGGTGTTCTAAATCCATGGCAACAGTTCGATCAATTAAAGGGGAATTACAATTTAACTATTGAGGAATCAGGGCTATATTACTTTTACATGATAAATGCAAGTTCTGATACGATTGCCTTGAAAGAGGGAACTTTAAGGCTCACAAAAAATAACTGATATTTTTATGAACCATAATAGACCATTTATTTTGGAATTGATTCTACTCTATTAATTTTAAGGAGACAATAAACAATAAAGAAAAAAATGATGAGTTTAGTATCAGTTTTATTTTTGTTGTCGGGTGACAAAAACATAGTAACATTAGAAGCCGCTGATTATGCGGCTTTTTATAATTATGTTATCAAGTTCTTTATACCGACAGGAGCAGCAGTTCCTGCGTCTGGGCATTGAGCTGTCACGCCAAACGCTAGCGAACTGGATGATCGCGGGCGCCGAACGCTGGCTGACGCCGCTGTATGACTACATGCATGCGGAACTGTTGAGGCGAGACATTGCGCATGCGGATGACACGACCCTTCAAGTGCTCAAGGAGTCGGGGCGTGCAGCGCAAACGAAGTCGTACCTGTGGTTGTATCGCACCGGCCGGGTTGGTCCGGACATCATCCTGTACGACTACCAGACGGGACGAGGCGGCGAATATCCGGGCAAATTCCTCAAGGGATTTACCGGTTAACTGCAGACCGATGGGTACAGCGGCTACAATCAAGTAGAAGGTGTCACGCAGTTGGGTTGTTGGGCTCATGCAAGGCGGAAATATCACGAGGCCCTTCAAGCGTTACCTGCAGGGCAGCGTTCTAACACAACGGCGGCGGAAGGACTGGCCTTCTGCAACGCTCTCTTTGAGGTGGAACGCAAGTGGAAAGATGCGACGCCCGAGCAGCGTTATGAAGCCCGAATTGCGGAGAGTCGACCGATCTTGGAGGCGTTCTCAGCTTGGTTAGAAGCTCAACGGGGTTGCGTGTACTGCCCAAAAGCTTGTTAGGTACGGCGATCACTTACTGTACGAACCATTGGGAGAAGCTGAACGTATTCTTGCAGGACGGACGGCTGGAAATCGATAACAATCGCAGCGAATGCCCGATTAAGCCCGTAGTTATCGGTCGAAAAAATTTCCTGTTCAGCAATACGCCTCGCGGAGCCAAGGCCAGCGCGATCATTTACAGCATCGTGGAGACGGCTAAAGCTAACGATCTCAAGCCACATCTATACTTGCAGCATCTGTTTGAGTGGCTGCCACAGCTTCCCAATCCAGCAGATCCTGTAGCACTGAGCAAGCTTGCTCCTTGGTCAGCTTCATTGCCGCTTGTATGTCGCGTCTATTCCAAATAAGCATCGTTCAGCCCCGTTCCATCTAAGACTGGGTTTTTCGGTGTTCCTTCAATGCTCGTGTTTCTTGATAATAAAGCCGTTTTAATGGAACTCTTTTTTTTGGGGATTGCTCTCGGCAGACATTAAACTATCATCCCCGTAAGCGTAACGGACTACACATTAGTTGCAGGAAAATTGTTACATATCTCGAATAGCAATATATGAGGTGATAAGATGGGTCGTTGGGATGTTTCGTTAACTAGACTATGTGACAAATATTTTAGTTGGGGCAATAATATGATGTGGATTTTAGTGGGGTCCGTCGGTTCAGTTTTACAGGGTGCAGATATGAATCCAGGTGACATTGATGTTTATGTTCGGGATCAACAGGACGTACTTCGCTTTGCTGAAATACTGGACGAGTTTTCCCTACAAGCCAGATCTCCTATGGAATATAGCGATCACTGGTTGTCTTCTAAAGCAGAGCCAATATTCACTCAGACATTTCCTTCGGGTTTTACATGGACCAAGGGGCGTTGGAACGTAGAAAACTTTAAGATTGAAGTGGTTCACATTTCTAATTCAGCTGGAATTCCCGATTCCAAGGATGGAGATGGGATTTGGGAGGGAGGGCACTATATTTGGGAACTTAGTAAACCGGTAAAATTCAAACAGTATGTTGTACAGACGGTTCCCCTAGAAATACAGTTGGAATCCAATTTGAGACGCAAACGGCAAGAAAGAGTCGATGCAATTATTGACGCCTTAAAAAAACATGGATATGACAAAGAATTAATATCTAAGGCACTTTCCACACGTAACCTCCCCTATTTTCAAGAAGTAATAGGAGAATAAAATCATAGGCATATTTCGAGAGGAGCTAATATTTATGGCAGATTCACTGAAGCCTGAATTAATACAGGAATTCGTGGGAAAGGCACATGGTGATTTGGAAGTGGTACAAAGACTGTTGGGGCAAGAACCCGGCCTGTTAAATGCAGCTTGGGATTGGGGTGGCGGGGATTGGGAAACCGCCTTGGGAGCAGCAGCCCACATGGGGAGAATAGATATCGCGAATTACCTTTTGGAACAGGGGGCCAGTATAGACCTGTTTGCTGCGGCAATGCTTGGGAAATTAGAAATCGTTAAAGCTATGATTAACGATAATCCAAACCTAAAAAATGCACGCGGTCCTCATACAATCCCGTTGATGCAGCACGCAAAAGCAGGTGGAGACGAGGCAAAGTCTGTCGTCGAATTTCTTGAATCATTTTCCTAATAAATCGATGAGCCGCAGTTAACAGAATCCTGACCGCGGCTTACTCTGTCTATGTGTCTGACTATTATCGAACTAAACTGCTAGTTTAGTTTCGTGGTCAAGGTCGAAAAATTAAACAGCTTTATTATATATTTAAACGACTTTATTATGGATTAAGCAACTTAATAATCAAAACAACAGATCGCATCTATTTACGTGCGCGCGTAACTTCCAGCTGCGCAAATGATCTCATGAATCCCGTCGCTTTTCTAGGTGTGCGGGATTTGACGCTTACATTTGTTCATGTTATAAATCGAGAGTTTCCATTCTTTAGATTAGAGGATAGTTTTCGAAATTAAGTCGCTCACTTGAGCGGCTTTTTAATATTGGTGGTCTGAAAAATCAGGAACTTCTTATAAAACATTTATTAATCCCATTTACTTTCTTCTTATTATCTCTTAATATATGGATAACTATAGATAAGTGGTGGACAAAAATGAATGCTAAAGAAGCAGCGTTTTTACTTGGGGTTCATTATAAAACCATTCTCAACATGATTAATGACGGGCGTTTAGCCGCTTCGAAAAACGACTCCGGTGATTGGGTAATCAGTGAAAGTGACTTGGCAGCTCGTGAGCAACAGATTGGCGACAAGGAGTTTGCGACGATTTACACTAATATGCAGTACAAATCAATGAAAAAGCTCATAATCTTGCTATAAACGCAGCAAGAGAAGAGCTCATAGACGTAGCACGTGCAATAGTAAAGGTCAAAGAGAATCGGAGTGAGTTGAATCAACGAGTAAAACGTCTTCAAACTGCATTAGATGCATATAAGGCTGCTGAAGCATTCACACTCACCGTTAATTCAATCAAAAAACAAGCGGATATAGAAAATCACTAATAGTACTTGAATAATGGACGCAATTGTGTACTTAATAAGTGCAAAAGGATACCCAAGAAGATGTCGAGGGACAAGAACAATATCCCATTGAAAGTCGCTAATTTAGCGGCTTTTTTGTTTTATCGGTACAAGTTCTTGTCCTAAGTCGAGGACAAGAACTTGTACCAATTGCCGAAAAGGACGAGAACATGAGCCGATTACCGATTAGATAAGTATCTAACTATGTTTCCATGCAATTTCATTAAGCTCCCTCAGTACGATTTAATTTTCTCACGATACTCGCTTATTCGCAGGATTCCACCCTTGCCAGAAATGCAGAAAGTTAGTAAAGGGATACCGTTGAAGATCAGGACAACATGGAAATAAAGGGGGAGATGTCTACCCCATATCCTTCCATATAATGCACGTATTCTCCACGCCGCCCCTGGAGGTTTTCACTCCCATGTCTCAACGGGTCTTTGCCCTTTGGTTTACACCTCCTGAATCTGATGTGAAATAAGTTGACCTATAATAGAAAAAAGTATTGAAGTCAATGTAACACGATGATATGATGAGTTAAATACAAAATACAGAATATTGTATATTGAGGAGGTGAAAGGGTAACTTGATTCAAGGATTGAACTCGAAAAGCAGCGTGGTTTTAAAAAATCTGGCAGAAGAGCTTCTCTTTATTGAACTGGATTCCAGAATTCCAAGAATCGAGGAGTTGTCGAGCAGATACGGCGTTGGTCGTGGCACGATTCAAAATGTTTTAAAAAAAATGGAGGAAAGCCGCTGCATTGCTCTCGAGTCTAGAGGGCACCTTGGCACTTTTCTACGAAACAAAAACATGGACTTGCTCCTTCAATGTTGCGGGGTGAGTAGTATTATCGGCGTTATGCCGCTTCCCTATTCCCGAAAATACGAGGGATTGGCTACGGCGATGCACGCCAGCTACGAAAAAATCGGCATCCCACTGCACTGTGCGTTTATGCGTGGAGCGACTATTCGTCTGGACAATGTCATTGATGGCCGATATGATTTTGCGCTCGTGTCCAAATACGCCGCCATGTCGGCGATCCGCAAATCCGATGATCTCATGATCGTGAAGGAATTCGGAAGCGGTTCATACGTTTCCCGCCATGCGGTTGTATTTGCGGAGGAAACAAGCGGGATCCAGGACGGGATGAAAATCGGGATCGACAGTTATTCCATTGACCAACAAGTATTGACGAATCTGGAAGTGAAGAACAAGAACGTCGAGTTTATCAACCTGAACTACATGCACTTGCTGGAGCATCTAAAAGCCAAGTCGATTGACGCCATGGTATGGAATGTAGATGAAATCGACAACGGTTCGTTCTTTTTGTCTGAGCTCTCCTCCAAGGAAGCGTTGGAAATGGACAAGGAAATGAGTCAGGCTGTGTGCGTCATCAACAAAAACAATACGAAAATGGAGTTTATGTTTAATCAGATATCAACCGATCATGTCATGCAGGTTCAGAAACAGGTGGAGCTTGGCATGCTCATTCCTAAATACTGACAGGGAGCGTGGAGAAGCGTGAGTGCTTTGCGAGAACGACTTAATATTTTATTTTCAACCAACACCATCACACCCGGCGCCATGAAGCTGTGTGAGGCTACGATTGAAAGATTCGTACAACAAGACAACGAGAAGAAATACAAAAAGCTGGTGACTCATTTGGGTATGGCCGTCACACGGATCGAGCGGGAAGAGGAGCTGAACGCTCCGCCGGAGGAGATCATGCAGGAAATTAGACGTTCTCCGCATTTTCCCCAAGCCGTTGAGAATGTGAAATGGATTGAATCCCAGATGGATGACGAGCTTCCGGATGAGGAAAGAGAGTACCTGATCATGCATTTTGTAAACGCTTCAGAAATTTAAAAACTTACGGAAAAGAGGAGAAGACTCATGAAAATTGTGATTGGCGGGCAAGTGGAAAAGAAAGAAATCGAAGCTTTGGTCAAACAGCATGGCGGATCCAACGTCGAGGTAACCGTGAAATCCGATCTGGAAGCGGCAATAGCTCTAAAAATGGGACAAGCCGATTATTATGTGGGCGCTTGTTATACGGGCGGAGGCGGTGCTTTGGCCATGGCAATTGCGTTGGTAGGCAAGTCGAATTGCGCCACGATTTCCATGCCGGGGCAGCCGCCGACGCAAGAGAAGGTGGATCAGGCCGTCGATCAAGGCGCGAAAGCATTCGGTTTTACCGGCGACCATAAAGAGAAGGCAGTAGAATTTCTGATGAAAGCACTTACTAAGTAAGCGTTACGTCTAACGATTAGGGGGACATCTTATGCTGGAAGCTTTGTTGTTAATCGGGCTGGGCATCGTGACTGCAATCATGGCCAATCTGGGGATCGCTGTGTTTAATGATGGACTTAGACCTATCGTCCCTGAAAATCTCGAAGGGCGGATGAGCCGGAAGGAGCTGGGCGTGACCGCTTTTGCCATGAGCTTTGGGCTCGTGATCGGTTACGGGATCCCCATTTCAATATCAGGCAGCATTTTGCTAATCCATAGCATACTGCTTGGGACAGATATCATCGGGTTGTCTTTTAAACGCGGGAAACTGAGCACGGCCGCTGCCGGAGCGCTAGGCGGCGTATATGGGGCAGGTATTTATTTCGGGCTTCAGGCGGTTGTGAAAGCGTTTGAAATGCTTCCGCTTAATTTTATCGACGGATTCAACAAAATCGGCGAGCCCGTCGTTGTATCCTTTATGGTATTCCCTGCCTTGGCCATCGCGCTCCAATTCTCAATCAAAAAAGGCGTCGTCGCTTTTCTGGTGGCGGCTTTGGCCAGGCAGCTCGTTGTTTTCAGCAATACAAAGCAGCTTATTCAAATTGACGGCACACCGGTTGTTTTGAGTCCGGAAGGAATCGCGTTGATCGTGGGCATGGCTTTTCTAATCGCATTTGCAATGAAGGAAAAATCCGAGGATCAGAGCCTTTCAACGCTAGCCTCCATGTTTACAGATCGTGTGACGCGCATTAAAAAGTTTTCGTGGATTGTCATGATCAGCGGTGGTTTAGCCGCGGCTGCCACGAACCTCCTGCTGATTGCCGGCGATCCGATCTCGCTTAGCCTGCTGGCGGACGGGAAATTGACGGAAGGCGGGATTGCCTCCTTGGCGAAAGCCATCGGGTTTGTACCGCTTATCGCCAGCACGGCAATTGCTACCGGCGTATTCGGCCCGGTCGGGTTTACGTTCGTGTTCGGAGTGGGAATATTTTCTCCGAATCCGCTCGTGGCTGCGCTGCTCGGAGCCCTGGTCATTTTCTTGGAAATTCAGCTGCTGTCCAAAATGGCCAAATTTTTGGATCGGTACCCGGGTATCCGCGCCTCCGGTGAAAGTATCCGGACTGCGATGACGCGAGTCCTTGAGGTCGCGCTTCTGATCGGCGGAGCGAATGCAGCCAATGCTATCGTGCCGGGACTCGGCTATTTTGGAATTGCCGGCTTCTATCTGTTGAACGAGGCGGCGGGACGACCGATCGTCCGCATGGCTGTAGGTCCTGTGGGAGCTATCGCCGTCGGTATCCTTGGGAACATACTGGTTCTGCTAGGATTATATACACCACCACAGTAAGGAGAGAGAGAGATGTACATCCAGACCGTACTTGGACCCATACGACCGGAGGAGCTTGGCGTTTGCGCATGCCACGAGCATCTATACGTGGATTTGAGCCGCATTAAGAAGAACGAGGATACCTGCCTGCAGGACACGGGGCTTGTGTTGGATGATTTGCAAAGCTTTTATGCCTATGGCGGCCGTGCTATCGTCGAGGTCACCAACGACGGAATGGGGCGAAATGCGCAAAAGCTTGCCGAGATCAGTAAAGTCTCAAATATCCATATTGTTGCAAGCACGGGATGCTATAAAGATCCTTTTATTCCTGAGGATAAGCTGCACTGGAACCGGGATCAATTCGCCGAATGGATGATTCGGGAAATTGGGTCGGGCATTGCGGATACGAGTATCAAGCCCGGGGTCATCGGCGAGATCGGCAGCAGCCTGAACGAATTCAAACCGGTCGAGACGGAGCTGTTTCACGGAGCTGTCGCAGCGGCCAAGGAAACCGGCCTACCGTTATCCACGCATACAACGCTAGGAACCTGCGCGCTGGAACAGATCGAGCTTTTTATCGGAGAGGGGATGCCACTGGATCAGGTTATTATCGGTCATCAGGATCTTAACGAGCAGGATGATGTGGTACTGGATGTGCTGAAGGCGGGCGCGTATGTGGCGATGGATACGATCGGCAAGGAAAACTACCGCAGCGACAACGCTCGCTTGGAATCCTTATTGAAGTTTATCGAGCAGGGATACGAGGACCAGCTGCTGTTGTCTACCGATCTGACCCGGAAATCACATTTGCACGCGCTTGGCGGGCAGGGCTATGACGTGGTGTTAAGGTCGTTCGTACCTGCTTTGCGCGGCCGGGGAATCACGGATGCAGTGATCAACAAACTGCTGGTGACCAATCCGCAGCGGGCATTCAGCATTCGAAAGGCGGGTGACATGCCGGCATGAGATATGAACAATCGGTACTGAAAAACCGAACAATGGAGCAAGCGCAGCAGCTGCAGTTTACGTTAATAGATGAAATTACGAAAGAGTTTGCGAACAATGAGTTTTTCCAAATCGGCGATGTGGGGCTGCATCCGGAGTTCCATAGACCGCTCGTTACTGCCCGCGTCGAAAAGGTGCTGGCCCGATCGTTTGGCGGGGAGCATTGCGTGCTGGTGCGTGGAAGCGGAACAGGAGCGATTCGGGGAATATTGAGCGTGATGGTCAACCCCGGAGATTCGGTTATCGTTCACACGGCTCCGATGTACACCACAACCAAGGAAACCTTCCGGTTAATGGGTCTGCGGCAGTCCCATACCGATTTCAATGACATGGATGCCGTAGCTGAGCTGCTCGAGAGCGACCGGAATTCCAAGGTGTTTTACGTGCAGCACGCGCGGCAGCAGCCGACCGATACGTACCGGCTCCAAGACCTGATCGCGTTCGTTAAGCAGAAACGTCCCGATCTGCCGATTGTGGTTGATGATAATTACTGCGCGATGAAAATGCAGGGAATCGGTTCAGAATATGGGGCGGATTATTCAACATTCTCCGGATTTAAGCTGATGGGCCCCCAAGGAATTGGCGTGATTATCGGCAAGCGAGAAGGGATCGAAAAGCTGCATGAACGCAACTACTCCGGCGGAGGCCAAGTGCAGGGATACGAAGCGCATGAGCTGCTGCGCAGCATGGTGTTTGCCCCCGTCATGCTGGCGATTCAAAACGAGCAGGTGGAGAAGCTGTGCCAGCGACTGGCAGCCGGAGAGGTCGCAGGCATCCAGGAAGCATATATCACGAATTCGCAGTCGAAGAACGTCATCGTTGAGTTGAAGCAGCCGATTGCATCGGCGGTTATCGAGCGTGCATCCTATTACGGCGCGGCCACTTATCCGGTAGGGGCGGAATCCCGCTTTGAGCTGGTACCGATGATTTATAGGGTATCGGGAAGCTTTCTGGAAAGTGAGCCCAAGCTCAAGGATTATGGTCTTCGCATCAACCCGATGAAAGCATCGGCAGATACGGTTATCCGCATCTTAGAAAATGTTATGCAGGAATTTAGGGGGTAACTGCATGTTTGTAGATATGACTTTACAACGGAATGAGGGGTTGATCCGTGCGGCGGCGATCCTTCACCAGAGGGGGGAGATACCGGCCAATACGTATGTGATCGATGCGGATGGGCTCATGCATAATGCCCGCGTTCTGTCCGAAACGGCGGATCAGCATGATATGAAGCTCTATTACATGACTAAACAAATTGGCCGCGGAGGTTATGCCGGAAAACTGATCGAACAAAACGGAATCAGGCAAGCGGTGGCGGTGGACATCGATGAGGCTTATGCCCTGTCCGAAGCCGGGTGCCGTATCGGGAATATTGGGCATATCGTACAGCCAAGCAAAAGCCAATGGGGGGATGTGCTCCGCCAGATCAAGCCCGAAGTGGTAACCTTGTTCTCTTTGGAACGGGCGGCCCAATTGTCGGAGGCCGCTTTGGCGCTTGGACGGGTACAAGATGTCATACTAAGAGTCATCCGGCCCGGAGATACCATCTTTCCCGGACAATTCGGCGGATTTTTGCTGCATGATCTTGAGGGGCTGCTGCCCGGGATGATGAAGCTGCGGGGAATCCGTATTGTGGGGGCGACCAGCTTTCCCGTGCTGCAGATCAACGCGGAGAACACGGATTTTGCATTTACGCCAAATCTGGAGACGCTGCTGGCCGCGGTGGAGAAACTTCGGTCGCACGGCATTAAAGTAGAGCAAGTGAATGCGCCAAGTGCGACTACCTGTTATACCATTCCGCTGCTGAAACGCCACGGCGTTACGCATGGCGAGCCGGGCCATGCGCTGACAGGCACGACACCGCTCCATGCCTATAACGATCAGCTTGTTGAAATTCCGAGCATCGTTTATGTATCGGAGATTTCCCACATGGACGATCAGTACGCGTATACGATTGCCGGCGGATTTTATCCGCGGTCGCATATGCAAAAGGCGCTTTATGGTTCGACACCGCTCGATATTACAACCCAGAAGGCGAAGGTCAGCCAGTATTCCGCAGAAAATATCGATTACTACGGATGTTTGGACCGGGAGCAGCCGATGAAGGTCGGCGATACCGTGATTTATTCGTTCCGTACGCAGATTTTTGTAACCAGAGCTCATATCGCTTATGTAAGAGGGGTAAACAGCCTCAGACCGGAAATGGTTCATTTCCAGAAAAGAGGGATGTAATATGGGAAAACTGACCTTGCTTGTACTCGATGGATTCGGTATTGGCGCAATGGAGGATTGCCTGACACTTAAGCCCGAGGACGTGGATGCCCATACGTATAATCATATTCGGGAAACAGTGCCGCTTCAGGTTCCGGTCCTGTACCGATTAGGGCTTGGCAAGCTGGTGGACGGTGTAGGTGAGCCCCTGGCAGCATATGGCCGCAGCAATCTGGCACATTACGGGGCCGATACCTTCATGGGGCATCAGGAACTGATGGGCAGCAAGCCAGGTATGCCGGCTCAACGCCTAATGTCAGAGATCGGGCCAATGCTCAGGTCTGCTCTTGAGGCAGCCGGATATCGAGTGGAAATCCCAGTTGCGGGCGCAACGGTTCTGCTTGTGGAAGGCGCCGTCGTTGTAGGCGACAACCTGGAATCGCAGCTCGGCAACATCATCAATGTCGTCGGAGATTTGAATATGCTGGCTTTTGATGAAGTCGTGAGGATCGGAAAAGTCGTCCGCGCGCATGTGGATACAAGCCGGGTGATCGTATTCGGCAATACAAAGACGGATATCGATACAATTTTATCGGTCGTCATGGAAAAACACCCGGGCCAATGGGGAGTGGACGCACCAAAGGCCAACGTTTACGGCGAAGGCTACCAAGTGGTGCATCTCGGCTATGGGGTCGAATTCGAGAAACAATTCGCTTATATGGCGGAAAGAAGCGGGCTGCCTGTATATCGCATCGGAAAAACGGCGGATGTCATTCAGGCGGGCGGGTTCAACGATCCGGTCGTAGAGACGAAAGATGTCCTGGTAACCTACCGCCGGAAGTATCTGGAGGCTGAACAAAATGCCATATTCCTGGTGAACGTCCAGGAGACCGATCTTGCCGGCCACAAAGAGGACTGCCTCTGGTATAAGGAAGTGCTCGAAGTTTCGGACCGGTTCCTGGATAGCTTCATACCTGAGATGGGAGATGCAGATATGCTCATCATCACGGCCGATCACGGCAATGATCCGACCATCGGTCACTCCAATCATACGCGGGAGCAGACACCGATACTGATCGTCGGCAAGCAAATTAATCCGGTATTCATCGGCGAACGAAGCACGATGGCGGATATTGCAGCCACGATGGCGGAATATGCCGGCATCGGAGCTCCCGAGTACGGAACCAGCTTCTTGTCGTTGATCCTAAAGCGCTAAGCTTCGCTCTGATTTGATTTTCTAAGAAACATGAAATACGACTGGAAAAAAAACAACCGGTAAACTCGTTTCCGGCCATAAGGTTGCCATGAAAGGACCCTACGATGGTTGGAGGCCACTGAAGAACTTGC
>NZ_JAGGRD010000051.1:0-78806 GCF_018613005.1 Paenibacillus sp. ISL-20 | reverse complement strand
CAACTTAGTGTAGACGATCCACTTTTTTGAGAACTTTTAAGTGTTCTCTTTGAGAAGTACCCTTCTAAAATATTATCGACAATATCTGAAGGTGTTAAATTTTGCTTCCTATTTCTTATTGCTTTAAATTCATACTCAGGGTTTACGGACTTTATAACACTGTTAATATCAGCAATAAACACCGATAATTGGCCATTTATATGATCGATTAAAGATTGATTTTTATCGTCTACATTTAGTTTTCCTCTTAGGAGCTGTTCGATCTTTAGAATAACATTTTGATTCATTATTTTTGCATTTGTATATTCTCAATTCTCAGGGTTGAATTTGCTTGCTATTCTACGGGAATATAAATATAGGTATAGTACCCCTCAATGAGATTATTGACCTGGTCTAACGAAACTGAACCTAAATCCTTAGCTATATTGGAAAAGGGCTTGCTAGTGCTTTTAGAATCAATATCCCGCTGTGACTAGCAAATAATAGGACTTTGAATAGGCGATTTTAAGTTTTTCAATTTGACTAAAAAACTCAACCATATTAGCTCTCCGAGTAGCGCCTTTAAAAGAATTATTGGCATCATCCCAAAGATAATTACTCACACGTTCTAAAGCAGCCTTAATTTCCGAAGCTTTAGATTTAAAATCGGAATTTTCCAACCATTGTTCTAAAGGTCTTTTTTCTATGAAAAATACAGGGGATATAAATAAATCTTCCCTGTTTTTACTTTCTCTATTGATATTCCATGTTCCCTGCTTAAAATAGTAGTTTAAAGCCTCCAATATTGCACTCTTGCCTGTTCCATTTTTTCCAACAATGGTTGTGAATTTATAATTTTCATTTATACAAAGGTGAATATATGCTGTTTGAGCATAAGATTTAAATCCATTAATAAATACGCCCAATATCATTTTTGACCATTCCCTTTATCATAATTCACTATATAATAACATAATTGAAATCATTTGTATGACGCGGGTTAGGAGTGCCTTAATTTTTCGACGTCACTTACGGCACTGTTCCCCGATTAATCTAATCACCCGATACACTTGCTCCAGCGATCCATGCATCAGTTGGTGCGGATTGCTCATTCGGCCAAGTGAGAGCTTCTTGTCGGCATCGAGGCGCTCGGGATCATATCATTGTCGTCCATGACAGATTTTGCAGTATGAAGAAGCGAGAACACAATCAGGAACTATTTTGGTATCATTATATAAGGGGGGATTTACATCAAAAATGATTTTAAGGAGCTTTCTACAAAAATACTTGAACGGACTCCTTACTACGATTCAAGTGATGAAATTGAAAGATTAGAGCAGCAACTGAAGATGCTATCGATTCATGGATTGGATAAGCTAAACGAAGCTCTGTATAATAACACAAAGAACAATATTAGGAATTATACGGACTTTATAGCAGAGCATAATTTCGGAGCGGAACTCATCCGCTATAATAATAGTAGTGCTTCATCTATAGCTTATGAGCCGGACAGGTTTAAACGTCCTCCAGACTTTGTGATTAACAAAGACGATGTTTTCTTTTACATTCAGATGAAAAAATTGTCCGACAGTGAAAGGGAAAACAAACAAAGTAAACTCATTGATAGCATTAAAAGATCTTTCGAGAAAATAACTGTAGGAAAGTTCGTAAGCCTTAGCTTGTCCGAAGATTTTAATGCAGGCGATGCAAATTTATTTTTATCATTTTTGAGCGCATCCATTGAATCTCTTCCAGATAATACTGATCTACAATTCCCTCCTAAGGGTAGCCCAAAAATAGTTTTTGCACTGTATCCGCCTAATAAAATTGAGTTGCAGCATCTTACAATCGGGACTTCGGGAAATTTAGAATGGATCGAGACCACTGGAGAGGCTGAACAACAAGTCAAAAACAGCCTTTCTAAGGCAATCGGTGCTTTCTTATGGAACAATGACGAGAAAAACATCAACATTATTGCAATGGAAGCAGATCGTTACGATGACATTGATATTTCACAAGCAGTCTTCGGAACTGAGAAATTTTTATTCTATACAAGTGGTTCTAGAGCATGGACTCGTGACGATGACGGTTTCTTTAATAATCCAGATCATTCCCCAAAAATTTGCGCCGTTCTTGCACTTAGGAGAACCGGTCATACTTTAATAAGCAGATATAAGAAAACATTATTCATAAACGAAAGATTCTTGAAAATAGTTGATCAAGTTAAGTCAGTAATCGATATCGATGAAGTTCTAACGATGAAAGATTTGCCCACCAAAGAATAACATCTCAATCGGGCCGATTCCCAGTTAAGGCGGTCACGCTCCCCAACTTTAATTTTGGTATAGCTTTGCGAGGGTTGCTCTCTTTTTGTTACACTGGCAGCAACCCAAGAAGTGTTACTTTAACATGGATTTCTTCTCTGTGAGCATCCCCCTCCCGCACCTGCCCTCGATAGCACGTTTCCGCGCCTAGCAGCGGTTATGCCCTAATTTTTCGCCGTCACTTATGGTAAGGTTCCCCTCGATTAATCTTCACCGCCCGGTAAATCTGCTCTACCAGGACCAGACGCATCAGCTGGTGCGGCAGGGTCATCCGCCCGAAGCTGAGCTTCGTTTGGGCGCGCTTCAGTACGTCCTCGGAGAGGCCGTTAGAGCCGCCAATGATAAAGACGACGTTGCTGGTGCCGTACGTCCCCAGCTTGTCGATGTGCGCCGCCAGGTCCTCGCTGGACCACAGCTGGCCGCCGATCGCGAGAGCAATGACGTGCGTGTCCGGCTTGATGTGGCTGAGAATACCGACGCCCTCCTTCTCCTGCACTTGGCGCATCTCCGCTTCGCTCATGTTCTCCGGGGCCTTCTCATCCGGCACCTCGTGCACGGACAAGCGCACGTAAGGCGCAAGACGCTTACTGTACTCCGCAATGCCCTGCACCAGGTACTTCTCCTTCAACTTGCCTACGCATACCATCTGTATATTCATAGCGTTTTCGCTCCTTAAACTCTGCTGTTATGTCGTTCATTCTAACATTGTACCGCTGCCAATTAAAGGACATACCCAGACCCGCCCCTCCTTCCTACAGCAAGCTCCCTCATTTCCTTGTCAACGCAAAAGCCAGCAGAGCATTAGAGTTTGAGAATTGCCAACTCATTTACTTCTAAGCTTGTTCGACCGTGTTTGACCAACTTACAGCGATTATCGAAAAAAAGAGCCGCTCTCTGAGAGTGACTCTTCTCTTCGTGTCTATTTTAAAAAGACCGGCAGCTCCTTCAGCGCAAACATCATCGTGCTATCCATCCGTGCCAGCTCTACGGAGCGATCACGGCGATATTCGGGGTAACGATCCAGCAGGGTCTGGAGGGCAATCCGGGACTCCATCCGCGCCAGCTGTGAGCCCATACAGTAGTGGATGCCGCTTCCGAGGCCCAGATGCGGGTTCGGATTCCGGTGGATGTTGAATACGTCCGGCTGCTCGAACACATCCTCGTCATGATTGGCCGAAGCCATCCAGATATAAACGAACTGTCCCTGCTTCAGCTCCTGCCCGCGCAGCACCGTATCCTGCTTCACGCTGCGGAACATCAATTGAACAGGTGAGAAGTAACGGAAGACTTCTTCAATTGCTCCTGGAAGCAGCGTTGAATCTCCAAGTACCTCTGCACGGACCTCAGGCAGGCTATCAAAGGCAAGCACCGCCGATGAGATCAGATTGGTTGTCGTTTCATTACCCGCTACGAGAAGGAGAATACAGAATCCGATAATCTCCAGGTCGGTGAGATGTTCATTGTCGATACGCGCCTCCACCAGCTTCGTAATCAGATCATCCTGCGGATGACGACGGCGGTCCTCCGCGATCGCAGAGAAGTATTCGCTCATCTCCCGCTGACACTGATAATAAGCATCCCCATTGTTACCTACCAGGGCGTCCGACCACGCCTTAAATCGTTCCCGGTCCTCCATCGATACGCCGAGCATCTCGGCAATCACCGTGATCGGCAGCGGACTTGCGAGATCGGCCACGATATCCATCTTCTTCCCCTTCTTTTCCGCTTCGTCCAGCAGAGATGTCGTGATCTCCTGGATCTTGGGGGCAAGCGATTCTATGATACGAGGCGTAAAAGCATGGGATACCAACTTACGCAGCTGACGGTGCTTCGGCGGATCCTGCCGCAGAATGCTGGATTCAATCGGGTCATCGGAAGAAGAGGACCCTTGAGAAGAGAACACTTCGTAATTCGTGAAGACGGCTTTAACATCCACGTATTTATAAACGTTCCAGCCACCATTACCCTCAATTGCCTCCACCGGAGATTCCGTCCGCATCTGGCGGAACCATTCCAGCGGAAGTAAACCGTTCTTATTCCATTCCATGCTTAACACCTTCGCTTTCCATCGCTAATTTGAACTGACTGGTCAGTTATACATACTTAAAAAAAGAAGGCCTTGCTTATTCAAGCGATATAAACAGGCCTTGGGTAATCATCGTGAAGGCAAACCGCTCCAGATCCTCGCGCGAATACGTATCCTGATGATTCAGGTAATAATTACATGTGCTCTCCAGCGTTCCGACAATACTGGCAGCGGCCAGATTAGGATCAACGGCACGGCACAGGTTCTCTTCGCACTGACCTTCCTCGATGATGCTTGCCAGGAAGCTTAAATACTTCCGTTTCAGCTCCTTCAACTCGTCCAGAACATCCTGCTCGATGCCGTTCGAAATCTCATTAAATACGATGTGCGAGAAATGGCGGGATTCGAGAAACAGATCCAGATGATGGCGAATCGTGCGCTCAATCTTCTCCTTCATTGGCAGGGAGGAATTCAGGTCTGCCTCCGTCCGCTGCATAATATCTTCGAAGCCCTGCTTCACCACCGTCTTGAAGAGCTGGGATTTGCCCGGGAAGTTATAGTACAGAGTCCCCTTGGCAACCTGTGCGCGGGCGGCAATCTCGTCCATGCTTGCGCGGTGATATCCGTTCTCGGAGAATACTTCAATGGCTGCTTGGATAATTTTATCTTTGCTCACAATCGAATCGGCCCTTTCACAACTAAATTTCAGATCACCGTTCTTATTCTGACTGGTCAGTTCAAAAATAAGATACCATGCTGGAAAAAATTAGTCAACCGAAGACATGCCCCTACTTATACGAAATCTCAATCTCCATATAATTCGATTCTTATGCTGATTTCCGTGGTATCCTATACATATGGCCCAATACAGTGTATATTTCAACAGTGCTGGTAAACAATCAGAAATATAGGGACAAGAATATACCGTAACGGAGTGATGGGTTGAGTAAATCCAAGGGCAAGGGTGGAACAGGCAGAGGCACAGGCAAGAAGGGCTGGAGCCGCTGGGATGCAAGTGCGAGAAGAGCGAAGAGCAAACCCAAACCTTATACCAGTAAAGGGGCCAAGCAGGCAGACGATAAATCGGAAGCCGAGAATCATAAAGGCACCCCGTAATGAACATATGGTACAGATTGACCTGATACATCATATTGAAGGAGATGAACGGATTGGACAATCAAGAATTAATAACGGATATGCCCGAGAATTACGAGGAGCTCAAAAGCTCCGCCAACCGGAATGCCAATTGGAGAGAACGATTAGACGCGGTGGAAGCGTTGGGAAATTGGAAAAATCAGAAATCCATTGATATTTTGCTGCATAGACTGAATACGGATGCGGTTTATCAAGTGCGAGAGGCAGCCTATCGTAAACTCCTGGCCTTTGGTGAGGACGTGCAGATGCCGGAAAGACCCAAAGGCGAGCTGATGAAGGACGTTTCGAAGGTGTTGCTCCGCATTAAAAAAAGCCTTCCCCGTGACCACACGTATGAAGACTTCAAAGAGAAATTAAAAAAGATGAGAATCGACATCTACGATACGTACGAAGGTGACAAGGGCGATGACTTTGATCACTGGCTGGAACAGACTTGGTCTTCATTATTAAGAAGATAACAAGGCGTCAAACCTTCCGGAGCTGACTATGTATATGAGAAATCCGGTTATGTTATACTGAACACAAATATTAGTTATAGGAGTGGTACTCTGAGAAAGCAAAAGCCCATGTCGTTTGATGATCTGTTGAAGGAATTACAAGGCCAAAAATCGGTACAGGAGGATCCTGATAACATCTCTCTGGAAAAGCTGTTCAATGAATCGTTTATGCGTAAACATTCATCGCACAGCAGTTTTGGAGATTTTGTGGTAAAAGGTAACTTCCAAGTGGAAACGCACGAAGATATCGATAACATTCCGGATGAACTGTTTGACCGTCATGTTTCAAGAGAAACCGATTTCCCAGATTGGAAATCGATGCTGGAGCAGGCAAAAGCCGATCACGCTGCGGCCATTAAGTAAATCATGATAATGTCGCTGCAATGACGCAGCTATGATCAGGGGCCGATGGCCCCTTTTTCTATTTCCATCCGTTAGATGTGGTATGCATTCGACATCGTCTTCCTTACTTCGACTCGGACTTGGATTCCGATTCCGATTCGGTTTCCGTCTCCGCCTTCTCCCTGAACCTCTTGTAGAGCTTCGTAATATTCGCCGTGTTGATCTCGATGTTGTGCTCGTAAGCGTATTTCACCGCATATCCCAGCGCCAGGGTGGTGGCACCCGCTACCGTCGCTCCGGCAACCGATCCCGCTCCAGGGAAGACCTTCACAATCTGCCGAAAAATGCTCTTGCCGATATTCCCGAATATCGTGGCAATGACCAGTTCCTTCGCCGTCTCCTTGCTGATCGGCCTATTATACAGCACCGCAAGCCTGGTGAGCAGACTCACCTGAATGCCGGTAATCGGAATGATATCCGACCCCGGAATGGGTGATGCGCCTACCGCTCCTGCCGAGATCGAGGCTCCGATGATCCATCCGTTAGCAGTCGCTGACTTCTCCTTGATACTTTTGGCAAAGAGAATATCTTTAGACTTTTTTTTAAGCATCTCCAGAATGCTGCTCCGCAGCCGGTCAATGTTCTCACCCGTCCGTGAGGATACCGGCGCAACCTCATAATGCCCACCGGTCTCCTTCTTAATCCGCGCTACCAGGCGGTCGATTTCATCTGCAGCGTCTATTTTGTTCAGCACGATCAAGATGTTCGAGTTCACGTCCTGAATCTTCTCGAAGGACTCCTTCTCCGCCTCGGAGAAGACCGTACCCGCAGCGTTCAGGAAGAATAGAACGATATCCGCTTGTTTATAGTATTTCAAGGTGATCTCCGAGTTCGCGGTGTTCACATCATTCAACCCGGGTGTATCCATGAAGTAAATATGCTCCTTGTACTTATGCGGTTTAATTTCCGTCGTTTCTCCAGGCTCTGCCCCGACACCAGCGACCTCTTCACCGACGATTCGATTCATGGTGGAGGACTTGCCTGTATTCACATCACCAATCAGAGCGATGAGAATTTCCTCCTTCAGCTGTCGGTTGATGTCATCCATTTCCTTCTCATAGGCCTCATCGGCTGCCCGACTGATCTCGTCTTCCCATGATCTTCTGTAGTCATCCATTTCTGATCGTCTCCATTCACGCTAGGTTACCCGCGCCTCCGTGTAATCTATACATCCATCATACACTACGGAGGACTGTCCATCGAAGCTTTGTTTCTTCTATTCACTTCAACATCTCTTTAAACAAAAAAAGCGTGAATTCATCACGCTTTCTCATTTGGATTATTTATTTAATTTAAATATTCACGTTACACAACTAAAAACTCTGCATGCTTCTCGCACTCCGCGCACTTCACCGGTGGGTCCCAGTCCGAAAACTCGGTCTCCTTCAGATCAACAATATCCGGGGCATCCTCATATTCATCCACGAAATTTTCGATCGCTAGTTCCACATGTTCCTTGCATACGACGTACATTCTATGCATCCTTTCTATCTTTCGCCTCATGTTGTGTTTTTCTTCAAACCAGTATAGTCACTCTTCTGTTCTACCACACTCTACGAGAAAAAGAAATGTTTTTAACCCATTTGCTCATCCCGGCCGTTTTTCAATCCACAAAAGATTCCTATCTATCCATGGATTTCACATCCAGAGTCCTTATACCCACCATCATTTCGATGCAGACAGCAAAAAAAGAGCGTAATCCACGCTCTTCTTCGCGGCCGTTTCACGGCTCGTATCTAACCTTTTTCAGTCTCTCTATATTGGATATTATTCAACGCTAACCGAAATATATACCCATGAACCTACTGCATTAAACAATGGACAAGCACATTTACTCCAAAAAAATCCGCAGTGACTTGGGCCAACCAAGTCAGCCAATCCAGCCTGCATTATTCTCCAGGCTTCTCTTCCAGCATCACCTTCAGCGACTGCAGCTTGCCGTCACGATAGAAGGTCACGTCCAGGTCTTTGCCCACCTTCGTGTTAAGGTAGAGATGCTTACGCAGCTCCAGCGTTGTCGTGATCGGTTTGCCGTCCAGTTTGATGATCACGTCGTTCAGCTGCAGGCCGGCATCCAGCGCAGGTCCAAGCGCATCCAGCACGACCACGCCTTCGGTTACTGTCTTCGGCAGCTTGAGGTTCTCCTTCTCCTTCTTGCTCAGTGGAGCATAAGGGTTACCCAAGTCCACGGTGTATACGCCAAGATAAGGGCGTGCAATATGCCCCTTCAGCATTAACTCGGTTACAACCTCCGTAATTTCATTGACCGGAATTGCAAACCCAAGCCCTTCTACGCCGGTGTCCGCAATTTTCATCGTGTTGATGCCGATAACTTTACCGTTCAAATCCACCAAAGCGCCCCCGCTATTCCCCTCATTAATGGCAGCGTCGGTCTGAATGACCGCCTGCTCCCAATCGTAGATGCCGTCCTGGTTCAGGGATACCGGTATCACACGGTTTGTGTAGCTGACAATCCCGGATGTGAGCGTGTCGCCCAGGCCCAGCGGGTTGCCGATAGCGATGACTGTTTCGCCGAGTCGAAGCTTGGAGGAATCCCCAAACTCTGCGACCTCTCCGATGCCTTTACTGTCAATCGACAGAACAGCAATATCGCTAACTTTGTCTGTTCCGACCAACGTCGCCTTCTTCTTCTCGCCACCTACCAGCACAACCTCAAGGGAAACGGCACCTTGAACCACATGGTTATTCGTAATCACGAAGGCTTTGCCTTCAAGTTTTTTGAAGATAACGCCAGAGCCCAGGGTGTCTTCCTGTGAACTGCCGAAATCATTTCCGAAATCAAAATCCTCACCGAAGTCGAATCCCTCCGGAAGCTCAAAGTCTCCCTCTTCCTCTGGCAGGGTACCGAAATCCTCTTCCAATCCTTCTCCCTCAGGGCCTTCCTCTTCAGGCACCGCGCTCTCTTTATGTGTCAGCACACTGACAACAACCGGTCGCACCTTCTGAGCAACGCTAATAATCCGTTCATAGGGATCCCCATCGGACGTGGACAGCTGATGGCTGCCATTAATCAGGGTAATCGGTGAAGAGGTCGCAGGATGGCCCGTTATGAAGCTGAACAGCATCACCGCAATCAGAGCACTGCACACCGAACTGATCGCGGAAATCTGGAATGTGGATAAACCCTTTTTACGGCGGGTCGTCCGCCACTTCGTTCGCTCAGGTCGGTCCTCGCTGGTATTTTTGCTCCGTCTGGAAATTTTAGTTGAATAGAAATCATCGTCAAATAATCCCATTGCGATCCCTCTCTCCCCTTGGTTGCTACGCGTCAAGATACTTTACCAGCTTCAGACCCTCCGCCATTACCGACTGACCTATGAAATCATCTTGTCGTCATAACAACCTGCCCTGTACCGAGTGTATCTAGTTTCCTATGAAATCGGCAGCGTACCACCTGTTAAATATCTCTCTATTGTAAAGACTCTTCAGCGGCTAAAAAAGTTGCATTTTTGAGCATTCTGTTTGAACTTTTATCGAAATATGGCTCTACATTGAATATTTCAATCCATAGCTTGAAATGTAGTTCCAAAAAAGGTATGTATTGCCACCCAACAGTTCAAAAAAAACCCTGTATTCTCTATTACCACAAACAGGGCGACTTAAGCGCAAAACATCTGTTTTTTCTAAAAAAAGATGGGAAAACCTGGGCTGGTCGCATTTTAGAAATGCAAACGCCCTGGTACTTATTCGATGCAAGTGCTTAACAGAAGCATTCAGACCTTCTTGTGTTCCTATTGTACCACACGAACAGAGGTTCACGTCAGCTTTCTTTAATAAAAACAAATGCCAAATTGATGGCAATTTTGAGAGTCAGTACAATGTGAGATTCTGCATTTCATAACAACGAATAACTCGTATGAACCTATTAACCTTGTATACGTGCAGACAACCAAATGGTTCCATTAAACAGGGATTTTCTTTAATCTAACTCTTCTCTTCCGGCATATCCGCTATTCCTAGCAGCCAACGACCCTCATTCGTGCTCCCCCCCTTAAACAGGATACCGGACAATTATGTAAAGAAAATGGCAATATTGTCAGTCTCTCATGACAAATCGATCCAGTCCAGAACACAACGTTGAAGGGGACTTCGGCGACCCACACATCATTCCTATTTGGATTCCCCGCAACTTATTCTTCCTAAGCCACCCATTGGAAAAATTCTTCCTGCTCCCCTCCGCTTGACCACTGTAGATGAGATCGGCCTAGCAGTTTCCCTATTCGATTGCCTCGGTCCCATTCTCTTCAGCTTCCGAATAGTTGAACTGGTTAGGTTATCCATTCATCCGTAGGTGACCTGCAGGGAATGTTATGAAGGGGAAACCATACTGTAAGGAGGGTTATGGGATGGCTAGAAGATCAAGGCGGCGCCGGAGTCCCGAAATGCAGCAGTTCATGACCGACGTCATGCGGGAGGAAGGCTATCAAATAGACCCGCAGAGACAGCAGGACGTCAAATATGAGGTGGCCAAGTCACTTGGTGTTCCGCTGAAGCCGGGCGACAACAGAGATCTGACCACCGAGCAGGCCGGTAAAGTCGGCGGTGCGATTGGCGGTTCCATGGTCCGGGAGATGGTTCGTATGGCGCAAGAGAGCCTCAGTAAGCGTTAGAACGAGCCTTGTTTCTTGGAATATGGTATTCCTTAAACAGCAAAAACAGCTCCATATCATAGATCCCTATGACGGTGGGGCTGTTTTTGTAATGCCTGTATAATGATAACTAATATATGATGGCTTCGAAAATAAATTTCCTACGGTAAACCTGTCGTTGCCTAAGCCTATTCCCCCACCTTATCCCAAGGGGTTGGACGGTCATAATACGTATCACACAATTTAAACTCACTATCCTTAAAGAAGCAGCCGCGGTCCTCCATCGTATCGCGTACGGTCATTCTCGCCAGCTCCATCATGTTGTGATCGAGGCTGAGATGAGCAAGATATGTACGTTTGGTATCTCCCGTCAGTAGCTCGCTTAAGGCATCGCCTGCCGAATTATTCGATAAATGTCCCATGTCGCCGAGAATCCGGCGTTTGGTATTCCACGGATAGCGTCCCATCCGGAGCATCTCGATATCATGATTGGCTTCCAGCACCAGGACATCCGATCCATCCAGCGCTTTCTTCACCTTATCACTGACATAACCGAGGTCCGTAGCGACGCCCAGCTTCTCATCGCCGTCATAGAAGCAATAACCGACCGGTGCCACAGCGTCATGGGATATTTCAAACGGCTCCACCCGCAGCGTGCCAAAATCCTTGACCTCATGACTCTCCAGCACAATCCGGTTCTCTTCCGCAATCTTGCCCAGCGACTTGCTCATCGCTTCCCACGTCTTCTCATTCGCATAGATCGGCAGATTGTATTTGCGCGCCACCGCGCCAAGCCCACGGATATGATCCGAATGCTCATGCGTGACCAGAATCCCGTCGATTTCTTCTCCCATCATTTCGCGTTCCTTCAACAGCTCATCGATGCGCCGTGCACTTAAGCCCGCATCAATCAGCAGTGTCGTATCCTCATTGCGGACAATGGTCGCATTGCCCGTTGAGCCGCTCGACAGCACGGAAAATGAAATCCCCATAGTCTTGTTACTCCTTTGTCGTATCGCTTTTTGGCGTCAGCACGTCCCCGCTGATGCCTTGTACATAGATCATCTCGCCATGATCCAATGTAAACCGCCAGGTTGGTGCTGCTAACTGATCCTCCGTATTAAACAACTGTCCATAATAGCCAAGCTGAATGTCCCTTACCGCCGAATCAGGCGGGATGAAATTACGTTCAATAAGTGTCTCCAATGCCTTCGATGCGGGCAGAACCTTCTGCTCCTCCATATCGCTGCTTGGCAGAATCTCAAACACGGGTACGCGAAACGCATGGATCTTCTGGGATTCATGGATAAACTCCAATTCCACATTAAACAGCGGCCATTCCTTCTGCACCAACGGTCGGAATACGAAGACGTTCTCCTTATCCGATGGCTCATCATGGCGATAGTTCCCAAGATCCGCAATCTTGCCTTCCAGCGCATTCCGCAATTCCTTCTCATCGGCATAAATTAGCTTGGTATCCACCGGCTGCTCCAGCCCTACCGGCTCTCCCTGGGCTTCCGCACTGTAGATATAATTAATCTTGGGCAGCTGCGGCGTTTCTGTTGGAATCGGACTCAGCAATTGAATCCCATTTTTCTCCATCACCTGCTGGGTGCTCTCGGAAAGCGAGGTAAAATCCAGATTGGAGCCGAGCTGCTCGCGGTAATCCATCCAGAGCTGATAGCCCAGCACCAGATTCAGCAGCAAAAACGCGTAAATCAATACATTTTTGGCACGGCCCCAATCCATGATCATCCCTCCTTGTGATTCAATTACCATCTTCATCATTTATTCGAGTGTGATAACTGACCCGTTCTGGAGCTCCAAGGCCCATACAGGCTTCAACAGCAGCCCTTCTCCGGTCAGCACCGGTAAATAGGCAGGATCCAGACCCATAACCATATTTTTCTCCTCGATATAAGGCTTCAGCTTCGCTTCCAAGGCCTCGCCCCCTGTCAGCTTCACCATCTGCTTCTTCAAGGCAGCAGACTCAAGATATAAGAGCGAGCGCTCATACGAGGTTACCGTTCCCTGCTGTAAATCCAATTCCATGACGCCATACTGAAAGCCTGGTGTATTCAGGATCGGGAATCCGCCATAGTACTGCTGGAATTTCACCAGCGTTCGATCCTCGGATTCACCCGCCTTAGCCAGCCTATACATACCATTCCAGCCCCCGTGCTGATTCACGAAATCAATCGCGGACAGCACATCCTTGCCGGGGCTGCTCTCACCGGATGGCGGCGCAGCCGGATCGGTGTAACTGATCCATTTTTGCCCCTGGTCCACTTGCAGGCTCCGCTTACTGTCCGTATAAATCTCGGACCCGTCTTTTTCCCGGATGTTGCGGGTGATGCTAGGGTCAAAGAACAGACTTCGCTGCATCTGCTCTACCGTATATTCGCCAATCGGCAGTTCAATGCTGACCATATTCAGTTCCTTCTCCGGGGTATAATACCGGCCATTCACCATCTTATACGGTGTCCAGTTCAGCCCGAAGTCCACCAGTTGATCCACGTCCTGTACGGTCAAATCCGCCTGTGCAGCTTCATAAACGACATCGCCCTCCGTACTGAAAAACATCACATGGATCTTCGCTTCGCCTTCCACGCTGTACAGCCATATTTTATTGATGCTCTCCCCTTCAAACAGGGAATCCGGAACGATCTGCATCACTCTCTGGAGCAGGGTAACCGGAATGCCCGAATCAAAGCTCAGCTCAATGCCCCGATTCTCGGAGCGAACCTTGGCCCAGTCGATGTTGCTGACCATCCGCCGCTGAAAATTATCAAAGGTCCGCCCTTTAAGCCGGTTATACACAAGATTATAGAACGTATCGTTCGGATAGAACACCGTATGTTGGTCTTCGCCCAGATGAATAATCATCTTGTCGGGAAAGAGCAGATTCTCGGCCTTTTCCTCCGGGCCCATTTCCTCGGTTCGGATATAGGCGTTCTTGGATTGCACAACCGAATCACTTCCCGGAAAGCGGAAAATCAAAACGTAACTCTGCAGCAAACTGCCAACGACCAACACAACCAACAGAATGGTCTTTAATCGCTCCTTCACGTTAACGCCCTCCCCTCGTAATCCAGGGGCAAGGTAAAGGTCACCGTGGTGCCTTTCTCCAGCTCGGAATGAAGCGTAATAAAACCTCCATGTGCCCTGACAATTTCCCGGGCAATGGATAAACCGAGGCCTGTTCCGCCTAAATTGCGCGTCCGAGCTTTATCTACCCGGTAGAAGCGCTCGAAGATCCGGTCAAGATCCTTCTTCGGAATGCCGATCCCGGTATCCTTTACCGATAAGGACAGCATGCCTTCCTCCGTAATGCTTGCATCCATGGTGATAATGCCTCCGTCTGGCGTATATTTAAGGGCATTGGATATCAGGTTGTCAAGAACCTGATCAATGCCATCCCGGTCCAGCATAGCTGTCGATACGCCCGGTTTCACCTCAATAATGGTGCGGATATGCTTTTGCTTCATTTGGAAAGAGAAACGGTCCTCTACGTCCTCCAGCATCTCCACAATGTCCGTCGGCTCCTTATGCAGCGCAGCCTCCTTGGAATCAAGCCGTGACAGATGCAGCAGGTCCGTTACCAGCCGGATCATCCGGCCGGTCTCATTCTGAATGACGCCGACAAATCGCGGCCCCATCTGTTTATCCTCCAGCGCCCCATCCTCGAGCGCCTCGGTATAACTCTTGATGGTTGTCAGCGGCGTGCGCAGCTCATGGGATACATTCGCCACGAACTCCCGCCGGGATGCTTCCAATTTCTCTTGCTCTGTAACGTCTTGCAGCACCGCAATCGTACCGGTGATGCCGATCTCCCGCCGGTGAATCGGAGTAAAGGTCACACGCATCATGAACGGTTCGCTGCCCTCGCGCGGCACAATCTCCAGCAGTTTGGAATCATGACCTTCGCTGAGCGCCAGCGCCTCCGACTCGGACTCCTCAAGACCCAGTAGAGACACGATATCGTGTCCTGCCAGCTCTTCCCCCTCAACGCCCAGCATTTCGCCGGCGCGCCGGTTCATTAGAATGACGCGTCCCGCTTCATCGGTTGCGATAACACCGTCGCTCATATTGGTCAAAATCGAAGCAAGCTTCTCTTTCTCTTCTTCGTTCTGCGAGAGGGCTTCGCGCAGACGACTGGTCATATAGTTGAACGCCTGGCTGAGCTGGCCGATCTCATCGCTGCCGAACACTGGCGTTTTCTCGGTAAACCGGCCGTCCGCGACAGCCCGGGCATGCTTGGTCAGCTCCTTGATCGGATGGGTAATCGTATGTGACAGGATTACGCCAAGCACCGCCGTCAAACCAAGGGCCAAGAGAATGCCCGATATAAAAATATTGTTAATCCGCTGCATCGTGCTGTACAGCTCGCTCATGCTGGCTACGATATAAATCGCACCAACGATTTTCTCGTTGTACATGACGGGCTTGGCCACCACTTTTTTGCGGATATTATCATCATCGATGATATACTCTTCATTATCCTGTATTCCCTGCAAGGCCCGGCTGACAACCGTCTGCGTGTTCTTGGTGTTCACATAATCAGCGTGGGAGGGCAGCGAGGTCGTCAGTACCCGCCCGGTGGGATCCAGCACCTGGATCTCGGCTCCGTTCAAATTGAACAGATTGTTCACCATAATCCGCAGGCTGTCGATCGAATCCTCTTCCGAATCATTCTCGCTGCCAAGGGTCTTAGCTGCCAGCACTGACATCAGCTCGGCGCGCTCCTGCAAGTCCTTCGTGAAGTTGCTGGTCAGCGAGTTCTTCATCGCACTCACAAAATACACCCCGATCAGCTGCATCGCGATCAGAATGAGAAGGACATAAATAATGATGACCTTCGCCTGAATGGTGCGGAAGAAGGACAGCCACTTCATTACAGGCCTCCGTTTTTAGCGCTGCGCATCAGGTAGCCTAGTCCGCGCCGAGTCAGGATATATTCCGGCTTGCTCGGATTCTCTTCAATCTTCTCGCGAAGCCGGCGAATCGTAACATCCACAGTCCGCACATCGCCGAAATATTCAAAGCCCCATACCGCCTGAAGCAGATGCTCACGCGTCATCACCTTACCGGCATGACGGGCCAAATAATACACCAATTCATATTCGCGGTGCGTCAGATCGAGCGCTTCCCCGCTTTTGTATACCATGTACATATCGGTATCAATAAACAGCTCAAACAGCCGCAGGCCTTGTCCGCCTGCACTTGTGCCGCCTGTGTTATCTGCTAAGTTGTCCGGCTTCTGCTGACGGCGCAGATGCGCCTTCACGCGTGCCAGTATTTCTCTGGTGCTGAACGGCTTCGTCACGTAATCATCCGCGCCAAGCTCAAGTCCAAGCACCTTGTCGATCTCCCCGTCCTTTGCCGTCAGCATGATGATCGGGATCTGCAGGTTCGCGGCACGTACCTCACGGCACACATCCATTCCGTCTTTTCCGGGCAGCATCAAATCAAGCAGCATTAAATCCGGCCGCTTCGTGAGTGCAATCTCTACCGCGCTAATGCCATCAAAAGCGCAGATGACCTCATAGCCTTCTTTTTCCAAGTTAAACTTTAAAATATCGGCGATGGGTTGTTCGTCATCCACCACCAGAATGGTTCCCTGCATTGTCCTGTTCACCTCATACCTTCACTTAAAGAGGATGTTCAAAAAGTCCCTCTTTGATCACGAAGTAGCACCGGTAGCCCACTCGACATCGAATCTTGAATTCAGCCGGGCTTTCCGGTGCTCACGTACCCAAAACGTGCGCTCCGCTCCTCAATCCCTAGATTCATCCAACCTTCTTGGTGCTGAAAGTTTGACTTTTTGAACTCACCACTTAAACGGTCTTCCTCCCATTTTACCACACCTGCCGCCGCTACACACCCACAGCTCCTGAGCGGCGCCCCGGTTCAGGGGGCGGCCACTCAGGAGCAGCTTAGCCAGAATGTACGGGGATGGATTCGACAGATAAGGGAAAACCTTCGGCTGCAGCAAGTGGTGGCATTCGGAGAGCGGCAGTGATCGCCTTTGAATTCGGAAAATCTCATCCTAACAACAATTCCTATTTTCCGAATTCAACAGCGACGGAGAAGGACACCACTTGCGACTCCGCTGCAGACTATTTCCCGTTCTGTCCCCCCCCCACACCCACCGCCTCCCTACGGCCGCCCTGATTCAGGGGGCGGCCACCTCTTCGCAGCTTAGCCAGAATGTACGGGGATGGATTCGACAGATAAGGGAAATACCCTCATCTGCAGCAAGTGGTGGCATTCGGAGAGCGGCAGCGATCGCCTTTGAATTCGGAAAATCTCATCCTAAGCAACAATTCCTATTTTCCGAATTCAACAGCGACGGAGAAGGACACCACTTGCGACCCCACTGCAGACATTTCCCGTTCTGCCCCACATCCCCCTCCCCATCCCCAACACCTTCTGCCAAGACGCAAAGATGGCCGCCCCCGTTAAGGAGCGGCCATCTTCACTATTATGATATATGAACCAATAATGGCTTATGTCGCATTGGTTTACCTAGTATAACACAGAACTACAGATAATTCATCGGATTTTGGGCAACTCCATTTTTTTGTACTTCGAAATGGAGATGAGTTCCAGTAGAACGGCCCGTATTGCCCATGACGCCCAGCTTGGAGCCTTGTCCGACGGATTGTCCGCTGCTCACGGAAATCCTACTCATATGCCCATATAGGGTGCGGTATCCATTACCATGATCGACAATGACGACATTGCCGTAACCGCTCTGCTGACCAGCGAAGACCACGGTTCCCGAGGCGGCTGCCATAATTGTGCTTCCGCCAACCATATCGATGCCTTCATGGCTTCTTCCCCAGCGATGACCGTAGGGGCTCGTAATACGAGCGCCGCTGACCGGCCATGCGAACATGCTGCCGTCGGATTTCTGGGTCACCGTTACTGCTTTTTTCTTAGGCGCCACCTTGGTGCCTTTGTACACAACTTCCGGCAGCGATTCCTGAACCACCTGTTGACCCGTCCATTGCTTGGAGACAACCTTCCCGTTCTCTTTGGTCACGATGTAATCCACGGTTTTAACGCCATCCCGCCCGGGACGAACGACCTTTCGTTTCCCAAGTGGAAGCTCGCTGCTCTTGCGGACGATCGTTTCCGGTTTGCTTGGCTGCTTCAACGACACCGTCTCCACCGTTCTTACCGTCAGCGGCGCTTCCGGCTTCGTCACCTGCAGCTCGGCTCCGATCTGAACGTATTTCTCCTCCAGCCCGGGATTCAGGGCCATGACGTCAGCAGACTTCATGCCGAAATGCTGTGCAATTGAGGAGATCGTATCCCCCTCTTTCACCGTGTACACCACCGGCTTGTCCTTCGTACCCGTCAGCACCTTCACCGCTTCTTCCACGTCCAGCACCTTGTTCGGATCAGCCTTCGTGTTGGCCAGCGAGATTTTTTCTTTAATGTCAATCGATTGGAGCCCGCTTCCGTCACCACTCTTCTTGCCCGATGCCGATGCGGACGTCTTCGTGAAAGCGACCTTCTCCGTCTTCTCTTTCTGGGCAGCCGCCGGCGCGAACTTCAGCTTGGCTGCTTCGACGGCAGCTTTGGCCGTCTGCTGATCCTTCACGATCGCCACTGTCTTGCCGTTCACCTTCAGCTCCACGCCGCGGGCATATGCCTTCAGGATGTTATCCAGCTTATGGAGTGTCTCCTCGCTGTTCACCTCTGGTTTATAGGAACGGTCGGCTTTGGTTGTAATGCCGTTGGTATTGAGCACCATAAGTACATCTGGGTACTCTTCCTGATATTCCTTCTGCTTCTCTTTAATCAGCTGGTTAAGCTGGGCATCATCTTGAATGGTACCGATTGCTTTTCCATCTACATACACATGATAGAACGGAATCGTATTCGCGTTCACATACGCTTTTCCGCCCGTATATATCGATCCTGCTATGAGCAATGCCCCTGCCGAAATCAAAATCCACCTGCGCGGTGAGGTCCATCCCCGTTTTTGTGGATTCAACGGCTCCGAGGGCTCACGATTCGAGTTGTTGTTGTGGGCAGAATGATCAGCTGCTTGCTTACGCAAGAGGCTGTCTATCCACCGTTTCCCCTTAGAACCTTTCATGTCTCTCTCCTTTAAGCCTTGTTCATATGTAAGAATCCATTCATCTGAACATGCTGACTTAGCATTGAATGTGACACAACCTGTCAAAAGGTATCAAAATTTTAACCTTTTCGATCTTCGTATACTTTAACATAGCCTTTACAATCATTTCAAGTTTACGAAAACAGCGAAAAACCCGCGCCCAGCGCGGGTTTCCTCATTTTTCCTAATATATATCCTTAGCAAGTCAGTGACAAAACAGTGACAGAACAGGCCTGAACGCCGTCATACCGTTATTCTTTGAGCATGGTAATCAGTTTATCGAATTCCTCTGCATTCAAATATTTGGATATGCCCTGTTCAATGTCCGCAAGTTCCGCTGCGGTCAGACCATCCTCCATCGCCTCGGAGATCTTCTGCATTTCCGATTGAGGCAGCTTATTCATCAGCATGGTAAAAATCTCTTCCTTCTCCTCTGTTGGCAGACTGTCCTTTCGATCCACAATTTCCCCCGGTGTCATTACAATCTCCTGATCTTCCAGCGAGGAATCGTCAGGCTGCTCTGTCGTGTTCGTGCCCATCACGGGCAAAGAATTATCCGGTGCCTCTTCATCTGCTGGCGGCTCACCCGTCGTCCCCGATGGGTCCGAACTAGTCTCCTCGTCCTCTTTTGCCTCACCTTTTGTCTCTGATCCGACTCCTGATGCCGGTTCGTTGGACTCGGTACCTTTATCTTCTGCCGATTCGTTATCCTTCACGGCGTTGACGCTGCCAACATCCGGCTTTATGCCGGAGCCCATGCCCAGCATCGACTTCATAATACCTCCAACCCCCATCGACTCTGTCTCCAGCTGAATGTTAAAGCTGGATAACACCGATTGAATATAGGCATTGACCACGATGCCTGTTGTCACAATCGTGAGCGTGCTCACCAGGATGGCGGTCAGGCTGACTTTCAGCAGCCATTTCATCCACTTCATCCGTACTCCTCCTTCCTCATGCATGCTCTGAAATGACATGGCCATGATTGCTTTCTTTTTCCAGTATTGACGGCTCGGAATCGCTTCAATCCCATTTCCCTCATTTTTTCTACTTCCATTTGATATATTTCATGATTCGGTCGAATTTAGGCCACACTACTTCCATGCGATAGAGAGTACAATCGACCGCAGACAGGAATTTATGATACATATATAGTCAATCGGTACTTCATATGAAGGAGGTCAATCTAGCAATGATTCATATATTAATCGCGGATGACGACGCGCATATTCGGGAACTGCTGCAATATCATCTGCAATCCGAAGGGTACACGGTGTTTACTGCTGCTGATGGGGAAGAAGCTTCTGCTCGTTTGGCAGAGGAACAAGTTCATCTGGCTGTCGTAGATGTCATGATGCCGTACAAGGACGGTTATCAGCTCTGCGACGAAATCCGGCGTTATTATGATTTTCCCGTCATTCTGCTGACGGCCAAGGATCAGCTCGTGGATAAAGAGAAGGGATATGCCGTCGGTACGGATGACTACTTAACCAAGCCATTTGAACCAAGGGAGCTGCTATTTCGAATCAAAGCGCTTCTTCGGCGCTATCAGCTGGTCAGCGCCGACAAGATCCGTCTGAACGAAACCACCATCGACCGCAAAAGCTACGAAGTCCAAGGACACGGGAAGGTACTGATGCTGCCGATGAAGGAATTTGAACTGCTCTCTCAGCTTGCCAGCTATCCAGACCGGACGTTCTCGCGCGAAGAATTGATTCAGCTCATCTGGGGAACAGATTATGACGGAGATGACCGGACTATTGACGTCCATATCAAACGGCTTCGGGAACGCTTTGTAGACCGAAGTGGCGATTTCCAGATACGGACCATCCGGGGTGTGGGGTATAAATTGGAGGCGGCGCCGCAGTGAGAACTCTCTATTCGCGCATCGTCCTCACCACCGTTGCCATCATGGTGATCAGCAGCTTGATTGCTTTTGTGCTGTCCAATCTCTACTACCAGTACAATCTCAAGCCATTTAATGATCAGAAGGTCACCACCATGGCCAAAAATATCGGTGAATTCTATAACAGCCACCCGGAGATGGATGTACATGATTATCTCCACCACATCGGACAGCTCGGTTATCAATTCTATTTGGTAAACGATCAAGGCAAAGAGTGGTTCTATGGCGGCTTATTCCGTGAACGCGATCTCTCGACCGAAACGGTGCAGCGGGTACTGAACGGGGATGTGTACCATGGCATCGGGGAATTCCCATCTGAACTGTTCATTACCGGTTTTTTCGACAATGTCCTAAGCAATTCCATCGGCATTCCATTACAGGTTGACGGCAGGTCTCACGCGCTCTTCATCAGGCCCGATATTACGGTTCAATTCGGAGAAATGCGGATCTTCTTCTCGATCATCATGGCGATCGCCATTCTGCTGAGTATCCTGCTTGTGGGCATCATTACCCGATACATCGTGAAACCGATCGTGAAGTTAACCGCGGCTACCCAAAGCGTGGCGCAGGGCCAATATAACATTGAGCTGAATGTCGCCAGGCGGGATGAGCTGGGGCAGCTCGCGGATCATTTTTCCCAGATGGCCAAAGGTTTAGCGCAGCTGGAGCAGATGCGCCAGGAGTTCGTATCCAATGTGTCACATGAAATCCAGTCACCGCTTGCTTCCATTCAGGGCTTCTCGCAGACGCTGCAAACCAAGCGCTTGTCCGAGGAACAGCAGCAGCATTACCTGGCGATCATTGAAGCGGAGAGCCGCCGCATGTCACAACTCAGCAAACAGCTGCTTATGCTGGCTTCCTTGGATAAGGAAGAGAATATTCTGGAGAGAACCACCTTCGACGTTGCCGAGCAGATCAAACAGGTATTGTTCCACACTGAATGGAGCTGGCGGAGCAAGGATCTCACCATCGATATGTCGCTGCCGTCAACCTATATTCACGGTGACCAACAGCTGCTGCATCAAGTATGGACGAACCTCATCACGAACAGCATTAAATTCACGGCTCCGGAGGGCGTCATCTCGCTGCGTGTCACCGATCAACACAACAAACTATGCAGCATCGAGATCTCAGATACAGGGATAGGCATTCCGCAAGAGCATCTCCCCCACATCTTCAACCGATTTTACCGTGTGGATGAGGCTCGGGATCGTTCCGAGGGCAGCAGCGGATTAGGCTTATCCATCACCCGGAAGATTGTCGAGCTGCATGGCGGACATATTGAAGTGACGAGTCAGCCTGAAAAAGGAACCACCTTCACCGTCATCCTCCCTATCGCGTAATGAAGCCTTATCTCTAAGTTCATGCTCTGTTCATATTCCATTCCTATACTTGAAGCATATCCCGCAAGATAGATACGAAGGGATAAGGTGCTGCTTAATTACAGGAATGGAGATGAGAAACATGTTTCTTGCACTGCGCGAACTTCGACATGCGAAGCTGCGCTATCTGCTGATTGGCTTCATTATGGTGCTGATTGCCTGGCTCGTCCTATTCGTGACCGGATTGGCCCAGGGACTCTCCTCTGATAACGCCTCTTCCATACAAAATATGAAAGCCGACTATCTGGTCCTTCAGGAAGAGTCCGATCATCGGATCAATCGCTCCATTCTTACCGAGGAGCTCTGGACCGAAGTACGGAGCCACCCAGGTGGAAACAAGGCCACCCCGCTGGGGGTACACATGAATACGCTGACTAAGGAAGGCTCCACAGCTAAATTCGATGCAGCCTTTTTTGCCATCGACGTGGAGAGCATGTTAGCTCCCAAGGTTGTTGAAGGTACCATGATTAACAATACGGATGCGGACCATGTCATGGCTGACCGCTCCTTGAAAGATGACGGATACCAGTTAGGTGACCGGATCGTTGATCAGGCTACAGGTGCCACATATACCATTGCGGCGTTTACTGAAGGACAGTCCTTCAGCCATGCCCCGGTTATTCATATGAATTTTGAAGGGTGGAAGGCTCTTCAGCCAAGGAGTGCGAAGCAAGAACCCATCTATAGTGCAATTGCTTTGAATGGCAGTCCGGAACAAAAGGAAACCCTGGTGCGGGACATATCTGGTATTGAGATTATAACGAAAAGCGATGCGCTGCAGGGCATCCCCGGATTTAAGGAGGAGCAAGGCTCTCTCATCATGATGATTGTGTTCTTGTTTGTGATCGCGGCTTTTGTCCTGGCTGTGTTCTTTTACGTCATCACGATTCAGAAAATGAATCAGTTTGGCGTCCTGAAGGCCATTGGAGCTGGGACCGGTTATCTGGTGAGGAATCTAATCTTTCAAGTCCTGACCCTTACCATCGTCAGTCTTGCGATCAGCATTGGCCTGACTTATGGAGTATCGCTCCTGTTGTCCGGCATCGTGCCGTTTTCATTACCCCCTTCGGTCGTCCTGCTCTGTTCGTTGCTATTCCTCGCGGTATCCCTGATGGGATCGCTATTGTCGCTGTATCGTGTCATCAAGATCGATGCCATCGAAGCTATCGGGAGGGCTGCATAATGAAATCATCCAAACTGTTATTGGATCAGGTGAGCAAAGAATTCGGCGATGGGGATACCACAGTTAACGTACTTAACAACATATCACTGGACATCAAAAGCGGGGAATTTGTCGCGGTTATCGGGCCTTCCGGCTCCGGTAAAAGTACCTTTCTCTCCATTGCAGGAGCACTGCTATCCCCTACCCAGGGACGAATATGGATGGGCGATCAGGAGGTTACAAGGCTATCTGCAAAAAAATTGAATCAGCTGCGGCTGAACCATATCGGATTTGTCTTTCAATCCTCCAATCTGATTCCTTATCTGACTGTCCGCGATCAGCTCCTCCTGATTGCCAAGCTGGCAGGACAGCACGGCCAGGAGCCGCAGCAGCGGGCGGATGATCTGCTTCATCGGCTGGGCTTATCGCACCGTAAGTTTCATTACCCTGAGAGCTTATCCGGCGGCGAACGGCAGCGTGTTGCCATTGCCCGGGCATGGATGAACAATCCTGAGCTCATTCTGGCAGACGAGCCGACTGCAAGCCTGGATTCGGGGCGCGGTCGAACCGTTGTTCAGATGCTCGCCGATGAGGTCAAGTTACGCCAGAAAGCCGCCGTCATGGTCACGCATGACAAGCGCATGCTCGATCTGTGTGACCGAATCGTCTATATCGAGGACGGCAAGTTAACGGAACAGCGACCGCCCACTCTGCTATAGAATGAAAAAACCGGATCATCCCTAGCAATCTAGTAGATGAATCCGGTTTTTATTATGCTGGATCGTGTACCTTGTCCAGCTCCCAAGAAGGCCATACGCCTCATTGAATTCGTATGGCTTCTGTCCCCCCTACATTGTTCTGACTGCATATACCCGCTGCCTTTAGCCCCAATTCCAAATTATCAGCGTGCTGTCCTCTATGTCTCTCTCCATTATAGGGTGGATGGACAACCGACTAAGGGATAATATTATTCAAATGTAGGGACAAATTCTTCCACCTTTAGGCTATCAATGTTATCTCACGATGCGTTTTGATCTCCAACTTCTTTACCAAAAAGAAAAACCCGCCGACAATATCTATCGGCAGGTTCATAGACCTATCTTATTGTTGAAGTTGAACTTCTATCTCTCTATTCTTGGTCCAACTCTGATTTATTTCTCGTAAATCGGAAGCACTTGATTCGTCTGCTCCCGGTTGCGACCAACGGAGAAGATAGCAATCGGAATACCGGTCAGCTCGGATACGCGCTCGACATAGCGACGGGTGTTCTCCGGCAGATCCTCCAGCGTTTTTGCTCCGGTAATGTCTTCGCTCCAACCTGGCAGCTCTTCATAGATTGCTTCGCATTCAGCAAGCATTTTCAGGCTTGCTGGATAGTGTGTGATTTCTTCACCGCGGAATTTATATGCAGTACAGATCTTAACGGTCTCAAGACCACTCAGCACATCAAGCGAGTTCAGGGACAAGCCGGTAATTCCGCTCACACGGCGGGCATGGCGTACAACTACGCTATCGAACCAGCCTACGCGGCGAGCACGTCCGGTCACCGTGCCGTATTCATGTCCTTTTTCACGAATGTACTCACCGATCTCATTGTCCAGCTCCGTTGGGAAAGGTCCATCCCCTACACGCGTCGTATAGGATTTAGCCACACCGATCACCTGTTGAATCTTCGATGGTCCTACACCGGAGCCGATACATACACCGCCGGCAGAAGGATTCGAAGACGTAACGAACGGGTACGTGCCTTGGTCGATGTCCAGCATAACGCCTTGCGCGCCTTCGAACAATACTTTTTGATTCGCATCAATCGCATCATTCAGGATGACGGAAGTATCACGCACATATTTACGAATGATTTCGGCGTATTCCAGGTATTGCGTCAGAATTTCTTCGACATTGAGTTCTTCCCCGCCATACACTTGGGTAATGACTTGATTCTTCTCCTTCACCAGATGGCGAAGCTTCAGCTCGAACTCTTCCGCATCCATCAGATCTGCAATCCGGATACCGTTACGTGCCGCTTTATCCATGTAGCAAGGGCCGATTCCCTTGCGAGTCGTACCGATTTTGTTCGGACCTTTGCGATCCTCTTCCAGAGCATCCAATACCATATGATAAGGCATGATAACATGAGCACGATCACTGATTACCAGATTATCCGTACTGAACCCGTTATCATGAATATAATTAATCTCTTCAATAAGTGCAGCCGGGTTAACGACCATACCGTTTCCGATCACACAGGTTTTATCTTTATAGAATACTCCGGATGGAATCAAGCTAAGCTTGAATTTTTTACCGTCAATCAGAATGGTGTGGCCGGCATTGTTGCCGCCTTGGTAACGGGCTACCACGTCAGCGCTTTCCGCCAAATAATCCGTGATTTTCCCTTTCCCTTCATCTCCCCATTGTGTTCCCACAACGACTACCGTTGACATATTCATTCCTCCGCCCGGGCTGTTACACCCTTAATATTTCACGTAACACTGATGAAATAACCTCTACATGATGATTAAAATTCAACCTCACTGCACTAAAGCAGCAATACCAGTGTAACAGTCCCCATTTTTAAAGTCAAATACAAAAACGAACAATCGCACATCAGTGTGTACGATTGTTCGGAATTAGGACGAGATTATACAATGATTGCCGCATTATTCGAGGAACCGCCATAAGAAATGCCCCTAACTTACAGCCAGCGGCAGGTATCTGTCTGGCTAGACTAGGATTGAATACCGCCGTTATCCAGCGGCGAAGGCATCGGCATGCGTTCGCTCGTAATTGACGAATTTATTAAAGTTCTTCAGGAAGACCAGTTCCACCGTACCTACTGGACCGTTACGCTGTTTGGCAATGATGATCTCGATAATGTTCTTCTTCTCCGTCTCCTGATTGTAATAATCATCCCGGTACAAGAACGCAACGATATCGGCATCCTGCTCAATCGAACCGGATTCCCGTAGGTCACTCATCATCGGACGCTTATCCTGACGCTGCTCCACGCCCCGGCTGAGCTGTGACAGCGCAATAACCGGCACTTCGAGCTCACGGGCGATTTGTTTAAGCGTACGCGAGATCTCGGAGACCTCCTGCTGCCGGTTCTCCCCGGCCTTGCCGCGTCCATGAATGAGTTGGAGGTAATCGATCAGGATCATGCCAAGCCCCTTCTCCTTCTTCAGACGACGGCATTTCGCACGAATATCGGCAACCGTAACACCCGGTGTATCATCAATGTAGATCTCGGCTTCCGACAGAGCTGCAATGCCCATCGTGAGTTTGGACCAATCCTCATCACCTTTGAAATCACCGTTACGCATGACCCCGGCGTCCAGGTTAGCCTCAGCACAGATCATACGCTGTACGAGCTGCGGCGCTGACATCTCCAGACTGAAGATCGCTACGGTTTCCTTGGCACGAATCGCCACATTCTGGGCAATATTCAAGGCAAATGCGGTTTTACCTACGGAAGGACGGGCAGCTACGATGATCAAGTCGTTGCGCTGGAATCCGCTTGTCATTTTGTCCAAGTCCACGAAGCCGGATGGAATTCCCGTTGTGTTCCCCTGGTTCTGATGGAGAACCTCCACCTTCTCAAATACTTCCATCAGCACATCGCGGATCGCAATAAATCCGCTGCCTGTGCGTCGATTGGAAATCTCGAGAATGCGGCGCTCCGCCTCACTGAGCATACCGGATACATCTTCTCCTCCGGTATATCCTTCACTGACAATCTGTGTTGCAGTTCGAATCAACCGCCGCAGCATCGATTTCTCTTCGATGATCTGGGCGTAATAATCCACGTTTGCAGCCGTCGGGACCGCATGAGCCAGCTTTGCTAAATAGCTGACGCCTCCGACCTCTTCCAGCTGCCCTTTATCTTGCAGGAGAGATGTAAGGGTCACCAGATCGATCGGTTGATTGCCTTCCCCGAGCTGCACCATAACTTCATAGATCATCTGATGCGTTTTGTCGTAGAAGTCCTCGGCCTGCACCCGCTCCATCGCTGTAATCAGCGCTTCACTTTGCAGCAGAATGGCACCCAGCACCGCCTGCTCTGCCTCAAGGTTCTGCGGGGGGACCCGATCGAAATAGAGTTCTCCTCCCATATTACTCCTCCGTAATTTGAACCTTGAGCGTCGCCTTGACGTCAGGATGCAGCTTCACCGGAATCTGGGTAACACCCAGACTGCGGATCGGATCGCTAAGTTCAATTTTGCGTTTGTCGATTTTGATCTTCTGTCCTGCCAGAGCTTCAGCAATTTGTTTGCTGGTAATGGCGCCGAACAAACGGCCGCCCTCTCCAGCTTTAGCTTTCAGGACAACCGTCATCTCTTCCAGCTTTTTGCCGAGAGCCTGCGCCTCTTCCTTCTCCTGGGCCTTGCGCTTCTCCTCTGAAGCCTGCTGCTGCTCCAGCGTTTTCATGTTGCCGTCGGTTGCCGGACGAGCGACTCCCCGCGGAATCAGGAAGTTTGTTGCATACCCTTCCGAAACTTCCTTCACCTCACCTTTCTTGCCTTGACCCTTCATATCTTTTATGAAAATGACTTTCATTCAAATAACCCCTCTTTCGCTTCGATGTCCTCCAGTACCTCCATCAACTTCTCCTCGGCTTTCTCAGGCGTCGTATCCAGTTGTACTGCGGCGTTCGTTAAATGTCCGCCTCCCCCGAGACGTTCCATAATTATCTGAACATTCATCTTGCCCATAGAGCGGGCGCTGATGCCAATCTTGCCGTCTGTGCGTTCGCTAATGACAAACGATGCCTGCACATCCGTCATATTCAGCAGCATATCCGCTACTTGAGCGATCAGCAGCTGCGGCATAGGCTCCCCGCTCTTCGATACCGCAATGGCGATATGGTCATATACCATTTTAGCATGTTTCACGATTTCTGCCTTCGCTATAAATTCTGTCAGATCTTCCTTGAGCACCCGCTGAATCATCATCGTATCAGCTCCGTGACGCCGCAGGAAACCGGCAGCCTCGAACGTTCTTGATCCCGTGTGGAGGGCAAAATGCTTGGTATCCACCGTGATCCCCGCCAATAAGGCCGTAGCCTCAACCGGAGTAAGGGATACCCGCTCATGAATATATTGCAGCACCTCGGTAACCAGCTCACAGGTCGAGGAGGCATACGGTTCAAGATAGATCAGCACCGCGTCATTAATAAACTCTTCTCCGCGCCGGTGATGATCCATCACCACGACCCGGCTTGCGCGATGAACCAGCCGCGGCTCCATCGTCATGGAGGCTTTATGCGTATCAACAACAACGAGCAATGTATGCTCTGTCATCATCTGCATCGCTTGTTCGGTGGAGACGAATCGGTTCATCAAGGCCTCGTCCTTGCGGACCTCTTCCATAAGCCTCGAAATCGACGGATTCATTCCCTCCATTACGATATAAGCCTCCACTTTATACATCTGGGCTGCTTTCAGTATGCCGATTGCAGCGCCGACCACGTCCATATCCGGCAGCTTATGGCCCATGATGATCACTTTGTCGCTCTCCTGCATCAAATCACGCAGCGCATGCGAGATGACACGTGCCCTTACGCGCGTCCGTTTCTCCACTGCATTGGATTTACCGCCATAGAAGGAGAGCCTTTGACCCGCTTTGACGGCCGCTTGATCTCCGCCGCGGCCCAGCGCCATATCCAAACTGGATTGTGCCAGCTGCCCCAGCTCCGTAATGTCGTCTGAACCGAAGGCAAGACCAGCGCTTAGCGTCAGCGGTACCTTCAGATCGGCGGTCATCTCCCGGACTTCATCCAAGATGAGAAAACGGCTGTTCTCTAGCGCATCGAGCGACCTGTGGTTGAGCATCATCAAATAGCGGTCCGAGGAAAGTCTCCGCAAATAGACGTTAAATTCACGCGCCCAATCGGTGATCTCACTGGTTACCTTCGCAATCAATGCCGTACGCTGTTGATCATCCATCCCCTGCGATGCCTCATCGATGTTATCCATCATGATAATGCCCAAAGCCAATCGCTCATCCTCATACCGCTGCCTTAGCACGGCCAGCTCGGTAATCTCATCCAGATATATGAGTCGCTCATCCGGAATGACGGTTGCTCCATAGAACTTATCCTCGTGGGAGATCTCCAGACGAATTTCTTTCGGCAGCTTCTCCTTGTTATCCTTCTTCTCTTGGGCTTCCTTCATCGTGTTAACCAGCTGAGGAAATAACTCCTGCAAGGATACCCCGACCAACGATTGATGCGGAAACATATTGACTACGAATTGGTTATGCCACTCCACTGTCTTGTCTTCGCTGTACAGCACAATGCCAAATGGCAGTACGCTGACCGCTTCGCCCTCGACCCGCTGAATCCGAAATGACAGATCCCCAATATAATCCACCAGCTCGCGGCGGAATTTCATCTCCGTCTTCAGCATCGCATAGCCGCCTACCACCGCAAGCAGCAATCCGACCAGCCCCAGAATGGTATTGTAGAACGACAGAAAAATAACAAGCAGAAGCACCAGCGCAAACGCCCAGACGGTATGATAGCCGTGCCAGCGCTTCTGCAGAAATTTAGGCATGACTCATCACCCTATCTTTTGGTTTTACTAAACGCCTGACGAAGTGGGAACGCCAAGTCCAGGATTCCGATAATCATAGCCGGCGGGAACAGCACAATCGGTATAGCCGTCAAAAGCGGTACAATCGGATGCCACTTCCGTTCGTGAGCGAGATAGTAGAAGAACCCCAGCGCTTGGATCATGAAGCAGATCTGCAGCAAAGGCGTAGCGTTAGCCACAATCATCTTCATGAAGGTATTGTCCGAATCGACGGTTGCTATGTTGATGAAGAAAATGAGCAAGTAGTACCAGATCAGGGAACGCGGCAGCATCCATTCTCTAGCCGGCTTCAGCCGCGGCACGGACAAGCCCATGCTGTTGAGTGTAGGACGAGCCAAAGCATGGGTTACCACCGTCATGAGGAACGAGCTGATAATCATCGCAAATGGAACCAAGCGCATCGTTTGATCTTTAATGAACTGTGTATCGAGTTCGGTGCCAAGGAACTGTCCGCCCAGGCCGCCTTCTACACCCATCTCAGTGAGCGGAGCGGTCGTCATCCTCACAATCTCATCCACGTACTCCGACAGATTTAATTGGAAGAAGGCCGTGCTGATCATGAGCAGAACGAGCATTTCCACCAGCATGACAGCCATGCCATACTTCAATACCTGCATGGCTGCCTTTCGCTTCCGGTACAAATATCCCATGACGATCCCCGGAATGGCAAAATAGATCGCGAATAACACATATATGGGATGAATCAGAAGCGCGATCAGCCACACGGGCACCACATGCATGATAAATGATTTTGTATTCAAAGCCGTAAACAGAATCGCAACCGGCAGAACTAACAAGAAAGCCGTTACGATCGAAAAGGGTGTGAGTAGTGATAGCAGCAGAAGCAAATAAATAACGCTCCATACCGCCGTAGTCCAGCGCAGTTTCAATATGTTCACCTCTTACGCAAATGTTCTTCGAGCGCGGAAATATCCTGGTACCAATCTTCCAGCTGATGTCCTTCCTGCTTATGCTTTTTCAATTTCTCTAACAAGAGATCGTCTAAATCCCGATAGGTCAAGCCGAGCCTTCGGCCCAGTATGTAGGAGCTCATCATCAGGCTTGCCAAACTGTCTCCAACCTTTGTAGTGCTGCCTTCCCATAAAGCTTTGAATAACCGGGATACATTGTCAATTACTTCGGTTTTGAGCCATTCAATCACTTTGGCGCGTTTAGCTACATCCAAGTCCTTCGGCATATTTGGCATATCCATCTCTCCCTGAAAACAGCTTTATTCTCCATTATAGCATAAAAAAAAGCCGCCCACACAAAGGCCCATGCACCCTGTCCATCCTTAGTCCCAGTAGAAAATCGATAACCTACCTTCTCTTTGTACTCCAATCGGGTCCCGGGTATTCCTCCCCGCTCTTTCACTGCTGCCTCGCTTCTATAAAAATAGGACGTGTTACCCACATTGCCATCGTGGTCCCACGCCCTTGTTTATTCACAGATCTACTTGATTATGATGCCCCGTGGGACTCCATCGTCTCCTTGGAGACAAACCGTTCACAGTATTCAATGATAAGGCTTCTGCGTACAATGCCGATAAAGCGGTTCATATCGTCCACCACAGGCACAAAGTTCTGCACCTTGGCCAGATTAATCAGATCCTCCATCCGGGCGTCAATCGACACCGGTTTAATATCCATACGAAAAGGAACATCCTTCAATAAAAATTTCGAAGCGTTCTCAAAAGTGATTTTGCCATCCGAATTTTTCATATGCCACAACAGATCACCTTCCGTTACAGTCCCTGCGTACTGTCCGTTCTTATCCAGTACGGGCACAGCCGTATATCGGTGAAACTCCATCCGTTCCAGCGTCTGCCTGAGCGTAGAATCCAGTGTTAAACAGATCACTTCCTGCTTTGGTAATAGAAAAAAAGCGATATTCATAATGCATTATCCTCCTTATGACTCCAACTTCTGAAGTCATGTTAAGTAACCTTCCTGATTTAAAGCCTAGGTATGCAGGTTACTCCTTCCCCTATCCATACTCATACATACGTTAACTTCGTCGTTCTGATTCCTTGTATAGGGCACAAAATCAGCAGCCATCCGACTGCTGATTGAGATGAAGCAACGTACTATGACATTCATCCGGGTATACCGGTGTATATTTATTTCAACTTTTGCTTCTCTGCATCTTTGGGCTGCAGCAGCTGGTCAGCCGGTGTATCCGAATTCATCCAGTTGTCAATTAAATCCCGAGCTTCCTGCACATCATCCATGTCGGGCTCGTTGTAATAGACGCCGCCAATTTTCATGCCTTCCCCCATGATTGTAAAGCTGGTCATATCCACTTTGCCCCCGGTCAGCATCTGCTTCGCCAGGTCAATAATGAATTTAGGCTGCATATCGGTCTGGAAATTATCTCCCATGATCTCAATCAGTTCAGGCACCTTACCGATCTGATCAAGCTTCATTACCCGCTTGGCCGCTACGTCCAAAAACACTTGCTGTCTCTTCGCACGATTAAAGTCGCTATCTTCCCGATATCGGACATAATTCAAAGCTTCCTCGCCGTTATATATCGGTTTGTTGGCTTCAATCGTGAATTTCTCATGGTCTCTGCCTTTATTGACGATATCCTTGCCAATCGGCAGCTCCACGCCCCCGATGGCATCAACAACATTCTTCAAGCCCTTAAAATTAATGGAAGCATAATAATTAAGTTCTTCCTCGAAAAATGCCTCCATCGTATCTTTGGCCATTTGATGACCGCCAAATGCAAACGCGTGGTTAATCTTGTCTTTCTTGTCCTTACCGATAATATCGACATACGTGTCCCTTGGAACCGATATTAAGAGCACTTTGGACTCCATGGGACGTACAACCGCATAGATCAACGTGTCCGAACGCGCAGGTTCATCCTCTCGCTGGTCACTCCCGAGCAGCATAACCGAGAACGGTTCGCTCTGGAGTACTACAGGTTCGGGTGTCTTGTCGCTCTGGAGCGGTTTATACGATTTCTGTAATGATTCCTCTACATCCTTTGCCATAAACAGATCAAATGCTACAACCGCAAGCTGCGTTCTAAACAGAAACGCGGTGGAGCCCAGCAGTATGACCAAAGCGAGAGTAATATATATTGATTTCCTCTTCATGAGTTCGATTCCTTCTTTATTATAAAATAATTTAATGGATAAGTCAGATCGTTAAAGGTCCTTGCTTGCACCCCAAGCTACTTGGCTCACCCTCCTCTCCTTATTAAACGGGAACTCTTCCCGTTGACTCACTACATATCAGTAGGCCAGTTTCAACACATCATCTATTGTAAACCAGATTATTGTCAAATGTGAACCCTTTACGGGCAGTTCTATAAATCTACCAAATCTTCATCGATCCGCTAAACGGGTCTCTTATCATACGTAAGAGCGGCTGTGACTCCTGAATATTGAAACCAGTCATCCAGCCGCTCTCTCCATGTTAACGTTTTAGCGAATCCGTAGTCAAACAGCTTGCGTGTCTCTTCAAATCTTGCTTCTTTGGACTCGGTACCCATGACAACGGCAACAAGCCGACTGCCTTGTTTCTCCGCGGTGCCCGTGAAGCAGTATCCTGCATTGACCGTATACCCTGTTTTTAAGCCGTCCGTGCCTTCATAGGAATAAGGGCCTCCTACCGATGGCAGCATCCAGTTGGTGTTGCTTAAATATAAATTCCGTCCGCTTATCTTGGTTTGAGTCTTGCTGGAGGTGCTAAGAATATCCGGGTGGCTGCGAATTAAATGCACTGCCAGTTTAGCCGTATCTTCTGCGGTCATCACTGTTTCTCCATCCAATGGCCTGGCTTGATCGCTGGCCGTGTCTCGCTCGACTCCCGACGCGTTCACGAATCGTGTCCCGCTGGATAAACCAATCTCTTTTGCTTTGGCATTCATTTTCCGGACAAACGCTTCCTCAGAACCCGCAAAATGCTCGGCAAGTGCTACGGCGGCATCATTCGCCGAATAAACCGTTATGCTCTGGAACAATTCACGCACCGTCAGGATCTCACCCGATTTCAGGGCAATCTTAACTCCTCTGACGTCCGTTGCGAGATCGCTTATTTTGACTTCATCGTCCCAGGATCTGTTCCCGGTTTTGATATCATCAAGAATAACCAACTCGGTCATCAACTTGGACATGCTTGCAGGCGGTAAAGGTACATCACCATTTTTGCTGAGCAAAATACGCCCGGTGTTTAAATCCATCAAGACAACTGCTCGCGCGTCCACCTTCGGTTTAAACCCCGCTCGTTCTATATTTCCTATGACAACCGCCCCAATCGGGACGATAATTAACAACATCATGACCAGCCAAAGCCACCGTTTTTTCATAGAATTAGCCCTCCATAGTTATAGACGGTTGAAAGGGGCATTTGGTCTGCTTTTTTTCAGAATTTTTATTTAGAAATTTTTGTAAATACGATCGATTAGTCACTCGGAAATAAAAAAGACCCCCTTCCGTCCGCAGACGGAGGAAGTCTCCCTATGAATCTATTTGTTTTCTAATACATGTTCTGATTGCTGTCAGAAAACTTAGATATGAAGAGTCATATTAAGCGTAGTGACAAGCAACGAAGTGGTTATTACCCATATCACGATACTCTGGAATCTCCTGCTTGCATAGTTCTGAAGCCAGTGGACAGCGAGTATGGAACTTGCAGCCTGATGGCGGATTCGCCGGGCTCGGAATGTCGCCTTGCAATACAATCCGCTCGCGCTTCAGCGTTGGATCCGGTACCGGAACTGCCGACAACAATGCCTTCGTATAAGGGTGCAGAGGATTGCGGAACAGTTCTTCCTTGCTAGCCATTTCTACCATCGATCCCAGATACATTACCCCAATTCGGTTGCACAGATGCTCTACAACACTGAGATCATGAGAAATGAACAAGTAGGTCAACTGTTTCTCGCGCTGCAAGTCACTAAGCAAGTTGATGATTTGCGCTTGAATCGATACGTCCAGTGCAGATACCGGCTCATCCGCTACGATAAAGTCTGGATTCAGAATCAACGCGCGGGCAATCCCGATCCGTTGACGCTGTCCACCGGAGAATTCATGCGGATAACGATCATAATGATAGGCAGCAAGGCCGCAAATCTCAAGCGTTTCTATAACGCGATTTTTAAGATCTCTGCGGTTAACTAAGCCATGGTCAATGAGTGCTTCGCCGATCGCTTCGCCAACCTTGATTCTTGGGTTCAGGGAACTGAATGGATCCTGGAACACGATCTGCATTTTCGGACGGAGTGCACGCATTTTCTCTTTGGATAAGGTATGGATATCTTGACCATTAAAGATAACTTTACCCTCCGTTTTCTCCAACAAACGGAGAATGGTTCGGCCAATGGTGCTCTTGCCGCAGCCGGATTCACCTACAAGCCCGAAGGATTCCCCTTTGTTGATGGTAAAGCTGACTCCGTCAACTGCTCTTACATTACCCACGGTCCGCTGCAATATGCCGCCGGTGATGGGAAAGTATTTCTTCAAACCATCAATTTCGATCAATGCTTGACTCATTACGCTTTCCCCTCCTCTTCATACAACCAGCAAGCGACCTTATGGCCGTTAGGATCCGTACCGAGCGGAGGCGTCTTCTCTCTACAAATCTGCATGCATGATTCACAGCGATCATGGAAATGACAGTTATCTCCAAGATCTACCGGATTGGGTACCTGCCCCGGAATCGAATACAGACGTTCTTGGGTCTGGTTAATGATGGGCTTAGCTTTCAAAAGTCCCTTGGTATATGGATGCTTCGGCTGCTTGAAGAGCTCAATTACCGGAGCTTCTTCAATGACTTTTCCGGCATACATAACAACAACGTAATCAGCCATTTCGGCTACGACACCCAGGTCATGCGTAATCAGCATAATGGATGTATTCATTTTCCCTTTGATGTCGCGCATCAGATCCAAAATCTGGGCCTGGATCGTAACGTCCAGCGCAGTTGTTGGCTCATCTGCAATTAGGAGCTTGGGATTACAGCTAAGTGCAATTGCGATCATAATCCGCTGGCGCATACCACCGCTGAGCTCATGCGGATAGGAGTCGAAAATCTTCTCCGCACGCGGTATTCCTACCAGATTGATGAGTTCGATGGCACGTTGTTTAGCCTCTTTACGGTTTACGAGCTGGTGTAACACAATTGGCTCTACAATCTGCTCCCCAATCGTTAATACCGGGTTCAGTGAGGTCATTGGCTCCTGGAAGATCATGGCGATATCGTTGCCGCGAATCAAGCTCATCTCGCTCTTGCTCATCTTCAGCAGGTCCTTGCCTTCATACAGAATTTCTCCTCCTACTGGAGGTGTGTCGATTAAACGCATAAGAGACATGGCTGTTACGCTTTTACCACAGCCCGACTCGCCCACCACGCACAGTGTTTCACCTTCACGGATTTTGAAGCTTACATCGTCGACGGCTTTCACGGTGCCTGCGGAGGTTTGAAAATGCGTTTTTAAATTGCGGAATTCAACTAATTCTTTTGCCATATTCGCATCTCCTACTTCTTCATTTTCGGGTCAAGTGCGTCGCGAAGCCCGTCACCGATCAAGTTAATCGCAACCACGGTCACAAGAATACACATGCCTGGCGGAATCCATAGCCATGGTCTCTTGCGGAAGTCGATGAGATTGTTGGCGGCAGAAATCATATTCCCCCACGATGGTGTTGGTGGAACAACCCCGACCCCTAGGAAACTCAATGCCGATTCAAACAGGATAGCTCCCGCTACACCAAGCGTTGCAGATACAATTATGATTGGAATCGTATTTGGAAGCAGATGGCGAAAGATTTTTCGACGATCTTTAAGTCCCAAGGCTTCCGTTGCTTGCATAAATTCCTGTTCACGGAGCGTCAATATTTGACCACGTACGAGACGGGAAATACCGCTCCAACCCAATATACCGATAATGACCATCAAGAAATAGATACGTTCTGAAGGCTCCACCTTCAAGTCAGACAGTACTGCACCTAAGATGATTAGAATGGGAAGGGTTGGCATGGCCATGAAAACGTCAGCAATACGCATTATCAGTGTATCTACCCATCTACGATAGAATCCAGCCAATGCGCCAAGCGTCGCTCCGATAATAACGGAAATACCTGTCGCTATTAGTCCTACTGTGAGGGAAATCCTACCTGCAAGCATCATGCGCAGGAGTACATCGCGCCCCAGTTTATCGGTTCCTAACCAATACTTGGAGCTTGGAGGCAAATTCTTATCAGCCACACTGTAATCAAATAGGGAATATGGTGAAAAGACCGGGCCAATAAAGCACAGCAAAAACATAAATACAATTATGATAAGTCCGATGACAGCGAGACGGTTTCTGGAAAAACGGCGAATGGCCATTCTCCATGGAGAATCCGGCTGCTTTTTCGGTACTGATAGATTCGTTTTTAATGGTGCAGCCTCTGCGGACAAATGAATCTCCTCCTACTTTAAGCGAATTCTTGGGTCAGCGGCGCCATACAGGACATCTGATAACAAGTTACCTAGCAATGTCAATACGGAAATAAATATCGTGAAGCCGAGCATAAACGGATAATCCCGCATACTGATCGATTCCAGATATACCTGGCCAACCCCTGGCCAAATGAATATCTTTTCCAAAATGATGGCTCCACCAAATAAGCCTGGCAACTCGAAGCCCATCAAAGTGATCGCAGGAAGCATTGCATTACGCAAAGCATGCTTGAAAATAACCGTACGTTCCTTCAATCCCTTTGCACGGGCTGTGCGGATGTAATCCTGACGGATAACCTCCAGCATGCTTGTACGGAAATACCGCGTCAAGCTGCCTGTGCTTAGCATTGTAAGTACAGTCACTGGCAAGAACATATGCCATGCGATGTCAATCATTTGCTGCCATGTGTTTCCATTCAAGCCTGAAGTTTTCATACTACCAACTGGAAACCATCCTAAATCCAAGGCAAAAATCTTGATGAGAAGGAGTCCGATAAAGAAAGAAGGCAGTGACATACACAAAAAGATGAATAAAGTTACGATCTTATCAAACAATGAATACTGAAATTTAGCCGAGAATACCCCAGCAAAGATAGCGATTATCCAGCTAAATATCAACGAAAAAACGGCAATAAAAACAGAGTTCCATACATAGTTACCCATAACGGTGGTAACCGGTTGTTTGTGCTGAAGGGAATCTCCGAGATTGCCCTTTAACATATTGCCAGCCCATGTAAAGTAACGCTCTACCGGCGGCTTATCCAAACCATAAATTTCCCGAAGTTGAGCTGCTTTCTCAGCAGTCATCGTCGGGTTATCCATTGCAGTGATATAATCACCTGGCACCATTGCTGATATTGCAAATATGAGAATCGAGATCCCGATCATTGTCGGGATAATCTGCAGCAGCCTCCGGATAATGTACTGCTTCATAATATTCCTCCCGGCTTATAAGTGGATATGCCCAGCTCTTGCGAGCTGAGCATATGTTTCCTGCTGTTATTGTTCAAGTTCGACTTTGTAAAGATCATGTACGAAGTCTTTATATGGAGTAATTTCCATACCATTAACTCGGCTGTTGATACCCCACATATCACGTCTTTGGTAAATCGGGAGATCCGGAACGTCTTGATTCAGCACTTGATATGCTTCTGCATATGCTGCTTTACGCTCTTCAAGATCGAAGGCTTTCAGACCTTTATCCATTGCTGCATCATAAGCAGGATTGGAGTATCCAATATCATTTTGCTGTCCATCCGTACGGTATACAGTGGATTCTGGATCTGGAGTCAAGCCCCATGCAGCAAAGAACATTTCGAAATCGCCTTTATCCTTCTTATCCATGATCGCATTGAAGTCTAATGTTTCTGCAACGATCTTAATGCCAAGCTCTTGGTAGTTCTGATTCATTACCGGAATCAAAGCATCTACAACCGGGTTATCAGCTGTTGCAGAGAAGTGAAGCTCAAATTTCTTGCCGTCTTTCTCGCGGATGCCACCAGCACCTGGAACCCAGCCTGCTTCATCAAGAAGCTGCTTCGCTTTCTCGATGTCGAAATCATGTGTATCGATACCTTCAGTAGTATATGCCCATGATACATTCGACTGTGGAATGTTGATTACGTTAGCATAAGGACCATAGATAATTTCAACGATTTCTGCACGGTTCAAACCGTATAATAATGCTTGACGAACTTTCGGATCTTGGAACTTAGGATTTTTATGGTTCAAGGCAACGTAACCGTACCCATTGGTTGGGAAGATGTTGATATCCAAGAAGCCCATGGATTTCAACTCCTCTACGGTATCTTCGTTAACGGTAACCATATCCATATCGATTTCACCGGATTGGAACATGGCCAATTTAGTTTCATCAGTAGTTGTTTTGTAAATTACGTTTTTGATTTTCGGAGCCCCCAGGAAGTAGTTCGGGTTAGCTTCCAATACAACCTCTTGACCAGGAGCGAAGCTCTTCAATACATACTGACCGCTACCGATTGGTTTAGTATGCAGGTTCTTCATGTACTCCAGGTTGCCTTGTTTGTAATCTTTACCGTAGTATGCTTCTGGTACGAAAGAAATGTCTCCTAGAGAATCCTTCGTCATAGCGTTTGCTTCAGTTACTTCAATCTCAATGGTGTGGTCATCGATAACTTTAACACCAGAGATGTCCTTTGCTTTACCATCATGATACTCTTGACCACCTTTTACATGTGTCGAGAAGATATCAGATTGACCGTCATAGCTAGCATCATGAAGAACTTTCATCGCAAATGCATAATCTTTTACTGTTACAGGTGTGCCATCTGAATAAGTTACACCCTGTTTCAATTTAAATGTGTATTTCAATTTATCTTCGGAAACTTCTACGCTTTCCGCCAAACGGTTCGAATACGTTCCATCACCATTCAACGTGAAGAAAGAATCGAAAATTGCTTCTACAACATATTTATCATATGCTGTTTGCCAGAAGAACGGGTTGAAAACGCCTTTTGGTGAAGTCATACCAACGATCAGTGTATCTTTACGATTTTTAGCTGCTGAAGGATTTAAAGATGGGTCCTCAGCCTCGAAATAACCTTGGCTTTCATCTCCAGTTTCAGCAGGCGGTTCTGTAGTATCTTTGTCGCCTTCAGCTGGTGGTGTTTGCTCCGTTTGCTCCCCTTGACTTGGCTGTTCTGCTGTTCCTCCGCCCGCACATGCTGCCAATACCGTCATGGCCAAAAGCATGAGTGCAAGCAGAAGTGACATTCTTTTCTTCATGCGAATCCTCCTCTTAAAAAATGTTGTTGCATTATAAATTATCAGGACGAATATTGAAATCATCCTTAAATAATTTCGAACAGAATTCTTGTTCTCTAGGATGTCATTGCATGATGTGAAATAAATTGAAAGTTTTACAGAAAATATACCATTGGTCAATTAGTGCCAAAGTCTCTAGCAAAATCTTCTTGCCTATAAAATTAATGTTATGATACGTGTAAATTTAGGTAACGTCAATTACTTTTTTTCATTTTTCTCAAAAATCATGTTTTTATCGTCATTTTCGAGGTTAATAAATAAGTTTATCTCCGTTGTATATCCTTAGTTTACTGAAAATGTATGTAATATCAAGATTTATTTACAATTTATAACTATATTCGTTCATGGTTTTGCAGCGTTCATGTAATATTAAATTACATACACTTCGGAATTAAATTCTATTCATTAATTTTTTGGTCTATTAGGTAATGTATATGTTATTTAATTTAACATAACTTGAGTTGGTCTACCCTGATTATAACTAGAAACCATTTTTATGTAATATATTATCCTTACGATATGCTTCAATTCGTTATTAGATGACGTTATATTTGTGGTTCTACTTATTCATAGTTTAGCCTCCTACAGCGTTAACGCTTAAAAAAAGCAATCCGGGACTGTGATCCGGATTGCTTTCACGTTGAATTTCATGTCAGATAAATCAACCTTGCTCTTTCATACTTGCGAACTACAGATTCTTTACCCAAGCGAGTTTTAAATCCATCTCTTCAATGCACTGCTGATGATCATGCGTATCGTCAGCCACTAACGGTGTCACCGGATATATTCGCATCTGTCCGCGGTAAGTATGCAGCAGCGGATGCACAGCATGTCTTCCTTGGATTTCCGGATCCAGCCACTTTGCCATGTTTTCCTCTGACAAAATCGCCGGCATTCGGGTTTCGAACTCTCGAATCGCTTCATTGGCCTCTGTCATTAGAACCGTACATGTTCTCATTTCATTTCCCCTGGCATCCCGCCATGTCTCGTATAGACCGGCCATGCCGAATATTTCATGATCTCCGATAACGGTCCGTACCGCATAACTCCGTTTACCAACCGTTCTCCAGTAATATAAACCGTTACAAGGGATCACACAGCGTCTTGTGTCAATCGCTCTACGGTAAGTGGGATTTTGATCAACCGTTGTAATATCAGCATTGACCGCATCTTTACCCCAATAGGGCACTAGCCCCCAACGATACTCGTCGAGCACCCGCTCTCCCTGTTCTTGTACAATGACCGGCATGGTTTGGGTAGGACTAATGTTGTACCGGCTCTTGTAGTAATACATTACCCGATTGATGCCAAAGCGTTGATTCACTTCATCGATCCCTGCGGACAGCGAGAATCGTCTGCACATACTACTACCTCCTTTTTCCTTTATCGTTTGGATAATGGAGGCGGAATATGCATAATAAGACTAACAACATGGAGCTTCCACTACTTGTACGCTTGTATCCCTGGAGTGGACATCATATAATTGAAAGGTTTCTGCAAGTTTTATGTAATCACATTATTAAATTTTCTTTAGCGCTCTGTCGTACCAATGCTCTGGTATCATGTTTGTATACGATAGACATCATCTTCGACCAAGTAAGCATCAAATTTGCCCATAAACGTTGTCTTTTATTGAGCCAACATTTCGATTGTACTTTATTTTCAAAGTGGTGATCGAACCAGCTTTCATTTGATGAGCCGATACATACCTATATATAATAGAAGGAATTATTTCAAATTGCTTTTTCCGCCTTCATAATCGTATTTTTATTTCATACAAGAGTACTCCATTATCTTATAAAATGTATTGCTTACAATAGACACTGTCCGTTTAAAGCAGACATGGTTTCAGGGCTTTAAAACTGGAAAGCTTTACACCAGGCTTGTGTTTGTCGGTAGCTGCTTTTCCTTCTTATTGTACACTCTGGGGAGACACGGTTCTTCTGTGGAGACATTATATATCCCAACATCTGGATAACCTCGATTCATCCCAAAATCAATGATTTCCACATCAAGAGTGCTGAGCTTTCAACTTGGATTGTTACTGGTAAGACTCTCGTCTCCAACTACTCCCAACACATCCCTCCTCGATACCAGCCTGTACATAATAAAAAAGCGGTCCAGCCTATAAGTTAGGCTGGACCGCTCTGACACAAATGATTACTCAGTTGTGTATGGAAGCAATGCGATTTGACGGGAGCGTTTGATCGCAATCGTCAGGGCACGCTGATATTTAGCGCTAGTACCTGTTACACGACGAGGCAAGATTTTTCCGCGCTCGCTGATGAATTTCTTGAGCAGGTCTGTATCTTTATAGTCAATGTGAGTAATTTTGTTCACAGTGAAGAAACATACTTTACGACGCTTGTTGCGGCCGCCGCGGCGTGCCGGTCTTTTGTCGTTGTCTCCGCCTTCTCTTTGTTTAAAAGCCATGTGTTGTCAGTCCTTTCCGTATTAAAATGGCAAATCATCATCCGAAATATCGATCGGTTTTCCTTCATCGGAAAAAGGATCCTGATTGTTGTTTCGCGAGTTGGTATTGTTCCCACGGTTTCCGCCACTGCTATTGCTATTGCTGTTGCTTCCTCCGCTAAACGATGATTCCTCACGATTTCCTCCGCCACCGCTTGTTTCACGGTTTGACTCCAAGAAGCGAACATTATCGGCAATGACTTCGGTGACGTATACACGCTTACCTTCGTTATTCTCGTAATTCCGCACTTGAATGCGCCCTTCTACAGCCGTCAGACGGCCTTTACGCAGATAGTTTGCACAAGTCTCCGCAAGCTGTCTCCAGGTCACGACCGGAATGAAATCCGCTTCGCGCTCCCCGCCTTGTCCAGTAAACGGACGATCGACAGCAAGTGTAAATTGCGTTACAGCAACACCTGAAGGAGTATATCGCAGCTCGGGATCCTTAGTCAGTCGGCCAATCAAAATGACACGGTTCAACAATCCAATCCCCTCCTTAGAACGAAATCAATTACAAAGTTTTTTTACGTATTAAGCAATGTCGTTCGTGATGAGATAACGAATAACTTCGTCAGAAATCTTCATGAGACGCTCAAGTTCAGCTACAACTTCAGGTGTTGCGTTGAAGTTTACCAGAACGAATACGCCATCACGGAATTTCTTGATCTCATACGCAAGACGGCGTTTACCCATTACGTCATGCTTTGTAATTTCTCCGCCGTTGGAGATAATGCCTTGGAATTTATCGACTGCAGCTTGAACAGCTTCTTGTTCAATGTCAGGACGAATAATGTACATCACTTCATATTTGCGCATATGTTTCACCTCCTTATGGACTTCGGCCCTCAATCTCTGTTGAGAGCAAGGAGCGAGTCTAACTCGCACCATAATACTATATCAGAACGGATGATCGGATGCAAGTTTCTTTTCGATGCTGAATATGCTCCCTTCCCTTTATTACCGCGCTTTTCTCACTTTCCCTGCGATGATTTAGAGTCCAATGGCGCATGATAATACATGCAGTCCATCCATCATAATGAGGAGGAATTCCACAATGGGAGAACAGTCCGAATTTCGTGCAGGTGACAAAGCCCCAAACAACGGCATTTATATGGAAGTGGGCGTCAGAGACCATATCATGGGGATCGAAAATCCTCGTCAAATCCAAATGAACAAGGGTGATACATTTCCTGAAACCCAAAATGACGATCGTGTATGGTTAAACAAGCGCAGAGTGCAGCCTAAGTAACCACCTGAAGTGATCAGCCTCGAGAATTTTGTACATTATGCCTACCTCATCCTTTGCCCACGGTACAAAGTCAGGGCATGGCTTGAATCACTGTTGACCAAGCCATGCATTCTAAACATTTAATATTGGAATTTTTATCCGGTAAAATTAGTGTGTATACAAAGACATCTATATGCGCACATTATTATCAGGCGGTGCATGAGAGAGGTGTGGTTCCGTTGAACGTTGCAGCAGAACGACGCATGAGGTTTCTGATCGTCACACGGATTGCAAGCTGAGGAAATGAGCCGAATGCTTGACCTCTTGGACAAGTGAAGCTATTGACAAGGTTCGCAGAAGTGCTGATAAAATGATTCCAATTCACAAGCACCGCCTACCCAGAAGGAAGGGCCCAATCGGGCCCTTCTTTTATCGTGCAAATGCTCGAGACCAAAAACTCAAGTTTGTTCCAACGAAAAACACCCCCTGCAGGTCGTCTGCATGAGGGTGTTTTATTCAAAGGCGCTTTACAGCTTAACGCCTAACTTATGTAATCAACATCGTTTATAACCATAACAGCGGAACTTTAAACGATTGGTGGCGGAAAGGGTGGGATTCGAACCCACGCACGCCTTGCGACGCCTAGCTGATTTCGAGTCAGCCCCCTTGGGCCTCTTGGGTACCTTTCCACAGCAAGATTGATTATATCATGGAAACATTATCTGGTCAATAGCTTGTCTTAACGCTTCGGGAAGGAGATATTACGGTGTATCTCCTGCCCCTTCCGTCTCTTGAGCCGAACGCAAAACCTTCTTCATATTCTTCTCAAACTTTAAACGGGGGATCAACACACTATGCTGACATTTGGTACATTTGATCCGAATATCCATCCCCATGCGAATAATCTCCATCTCATTATTCCCACAAGGATGCGGCTTCTTCATCTGAACGATATCCCCTAACTGAAATACCTTGCGCTCCATGGCTACCGCTCCCTTTTACTTCTATCACTTCTTCTATCTATTATATATCATTGGATAACCGATTAGATCAACCCTGCACGCGTTCTTGTTCCAAAACCCGTGCTTCAATCGCCTGTTTGATATCCGTAAAAATCTGACGTTCCACATCTTCCCTTGCATTCGGATTGCATTCCGCCACAATACGAACAACATATTCGGAAGTATTCAATGACTGGATTCCTAATACATCCGGTATCCGCTGTACCTCTGGGCGACGGTCCATGATTCCCGTAAGGGCCGATTGAATCAGTGTAATCGTGTCCTTCACCTGCTGGTCGTTCTTTACCGGTAGATCTACAATAGCTAATGAGTTGGAAAGGGAATAATTTGTGACGCTGGTAATCATCCCGTTCGGAATAATATAGGTCTCCCCATTCAATCCCTTTACACGCGAGGTGCGAAGCCCGATCATTTCGACAGTTCCCCTGTACTCACCACTTTTGATTACGTCACCTACCGCAAACTGATCCTCGAATATAATGAAGAATCCAGTAATAACGTCCTTCACTAAACTCTGTGCACCAAAACCTATTGCAAGACCAAGGACTCCGGCACCGGCTAACAGCGGTCCTAACTTGAAGTGGAACTCCGAGAGAATGATCAAAATCATGACAAAGTTGCATACAACGGAGGTTACATTTTTTAACAACTCCCCTACCGTGACAAACCGTCTTGAGTTCACTTGAATCCGGCTCTTCTCCTGCCTAAGGAGAAACTGATCAATCATTTTATACACAACCCGTATCACAAGACGCGTCAGAATAAAAATGATGATAACGCGAATCCCGGATGACAGGATATTTATCCACATCTCTTCATTCGTTAACCATCTCCAGACCGTATCTTTCAAGCCTTCAGCCTCCTTAGCCAATTCCTCTAAACCCACCTCATCTGCATCCCCTGATAAGTAACCAAAGCCCCTCATCCTGATGTCCTCCCCTTACTCTTCGATGTTGATATACCTCTTGTTGTTATGCAGCGCAAAGATGCCCCGGATTTCCACATGCTCCTGCTGAATGATCTCTTGAACATCTTTTAACGCATCAGATGGGAATTGAATCGATAATGCACAGCCTGCTGTAATCTCTTTTGGTGTAGGAAAAAGATCAATTTCGATATCCGCATACTCCAACAGTATTTCCGCACGCAGTGCCTGCTGGGTGGAATCGAATGCGATCAACATCGCGCCTTCCACTGCCCCGTCCCCCTCCATCATGCCTATCATTTCTATGTATGTTCTTCTCATCATCATTTCCAATGATTAAGAGTTTTATATAAACCTTTTCATAGATCAACATATTCATATACCTCATGCAGTCCAGGTCATATCCTCTTTCTAAGAACATCCTTCTGTCTGACATGAATATAAATCACATTTTAAGCGAATCCCAAAGTATAAAAACAGTCTTTCATCCATATACTGATACTACCAAATGCAGACGAAAGGAAGATTCTATGAACCGTCTATCTAAAATCACGTCTCGCCCGGAGGCTTCCAGTTTAAAAATACCACACACGGACCCTAATATCCATTCTGCTATTATACATCGCTTGCTCTTCCATCTCTCTGACGCCCGTATTCAGCATCGTCCGCTTGTCATAGTCTGCATCGGTACCGACCGGTCTACCGGCGACTGCCTGGGCCCGCTTGTCGGCACCTCACTTGCACGCTACAACAGTTCCATGTTTCATCTCTACGGTACGCTGGACGAGCCTGTCCACGCCATGAATCTGAAGGATACGCTAACGGCCATATACGAAAAATTCGACAACCCTTTTGTAATCGGAATTGATGCTTGTTTAGGGCAATCATCAAGTGTAGGCTCTATTCAGATATCCGATGGTCCTCTAAAGCCTGGAGCCGGCGTACATAAAGAATTACCGCCGGTCGGCGATATCCATGTAACAGGTATCGTCAATGTCGGCGGCTTTATGGAATACTTCGTATTGCAGAACACTCGCTTAAGCTTGGTCATGCGGTTGTCTGATATTATTGCAACCTGCCTATTTGCAGGCATCAAAGAGTGGAACCGTTCTACCCTTCTTGCAGCGCAAGAGTGACAGCCTCTTTTTCTTCCGGAGACAATGGATATTTAGACTGCCCATCCTTGAGCGGTTTAGCGTACACAAAAGAGCTCTCCCGGTTATGCAGACCGGTCAGCACGATCCCTTCCTCTTGTTCACTGAGAATAGCCAGGGAGAAGCTCATTTCATTTCCCCGCTCGCCAAACGCATTGTATCGTACGATACCAACTTTGGACTTCATCCCTTTCAAACTACCGCTGATCGTATCCAGCATTTTTTGATGATTGACATGCCCCTCTTCAATCTCATCCATTTGGATTTTCAATTGGACCAACAGTGATTCGATGTCTTCTACCCCACTGCCTGCCATCATCGCATCATAACGACGCCTCATTTTACGCAGTTTTGTCCCCTGTACAATTAAAGTTACCCATAAGATCAAGATGATCATGACCATTCCGACGACAAACCAATGAAGCTGCTCCATGATCAGTTCATTTAATTCAGACATGCTTTTTTCCTTCCTCTTCTCCATCTTGATCTATTCGATTAACTATGAATCTCTGCAATCGCTTTTCGCATGAACTCTACCTCGTCACGGCTAGTAGAGATCCCCACGCTCGCTCTGATTGCACCTGTCTGTTCAGTGCCTGATGCCAAATGGGCAAGCGGTGTACAATGATAACCGGCACGCACAGCAATTCCATATTCCCGGTCCAGTCGGAAAGCCAATTCAGACGCACTGTATCGCTCCGACACAAAAGCAACAATACCTGTCCTCGCCTGTCCAAGAGCAGGACCTAGTATACGAAGGCCTCCTGCCTCTTGTAGACCCTCCATCATATATTGCGTTAACTCCCATTCATGCCGGTAAATATGCTGCGGTGTCCATTCAAGCACCTTCTTCACACCCGCTTGCAATCCCGCATATCCAATCGTGTTAGGCGTCCCTGCCTCATATCGATCCGGACGTACCGTTGGCTGTTCAATAGCCTCTGATTGACTCCCTGTGCCTCCGTGCAGTAATGGTTCCAGATCAATATCAGGCGAGATATATAACCCGCCTGTTCCCTGCGGCCCCAGAAGCCCCTTATGCCCCGGAAAAGCCAACATACCTACATGCATCTCCTCAACATGAACATCCAGCATACCGGCACTCTGGGCAGCATCTACGAGCAGTACGGCCCCTTTCCTCTTCACCAGTTCTCCTATTTCAACGAGAGGAATAATCGAACCAAGAAGATTGGAACTGTGACTACATACAACAAGCCTAGTATTAGAACGAAAAGCTCCCTCCATTAGTTGCACATCAAGCTGACCTTCCTCATCGACAGGAACATAGTCCACTTGTATCCCTCGGGTGCGTTTCAAATATTCTAACGGTCTTCGCACTGAGTTATGTTCAATCATAGTGGCAATCACATGGTCGCCTTCACGCAAATAGCCTTTGATTGCTAAATTCAACGCTTCTGTTGTATTCGATGTCAGCGCAATATCATTAGGATTTTTCACCCCAAACAAATCCGCGAGCGTCTTTCGTGTTCCGTAGAGTACACGCGAAGCTTTCACCGCCATCCGGTGACTCCCACGCCCCGGGTTTGCAGCCGCCTCCTCCATCGCCTTTCTCATCGCCTCAAATACTTCAGGAGGCTTTGGCCACGAAGTGGCTGCATGATCCAGATAAACGATCGGGTCCATGATGTTTCCCCTTCATCTTTACCGTATTGGTGTCTCTTAACAGGATATGTCCAAAAACCTCTTCAAACCCAGCATCAAGGCTATGGCTTCACGTTTAGTTAAATAAAGACATATCTCATTTCCTTACAGGAACGTCGACATGTCTTTGGTTTTTAATCGCACTCATTTGCTGTTCGACCATTTGTTGTTCAACCCGTCACTCACAATAGTATCTTCTTCAACAAAACCACGACTCTTTATTGAAGAAGTTCCAACAACCGCTCCAGGTCCTGTCTGCTATAGTAATTAAGCTCAATCTTCCCTTTATCCTTATTGTGCTTAATTTTGACAGTTGTTTTAAACCGTTCTCTCAGATCCTCTTCCAGATGATCGATATAAGGATCTCTATTCTTAACCTTAGGTTTCGCTTTATCCGTTGGTTTACGATCCAGATTCTTGACAGCTTCCTCTAGTTCACGAACACTCCACTCTTGCTCCACACACTGTTTTGCCAACTGCTTAACAAGAATTGGATCCTTAATTCCAACGATCGCTCGGGCATGTCCCATGGACAATGTTCCACGTGAAACATTGTCCTTCACTTCTTCTGGTAGAGAAAGCAACCGCAAAAAGTTAGCGATGTGAGAACGAGACTTACCTACCTTCAATGAAAGCTCTTCTTGGGTTAAGGAAAATTGTTCCATCAGACCTTGGTAAGCTACAGCAATCTCCATGGCGTTCAGGTTCTCGCGCTGCAGGTTCTCAATCAGGGCAATTTCCATAACTTGTTGATCGCTAAAAGATCGAACCACCGCCGGAATCGTAGCTTTTCCGCAATATTGAGATGCCCGGAATCTGCGCTCCCCGGCAATAATCTCATACCCTTTCAGCACACTGCGGACGATAATCGGTTGTATAACTCCATGCTGACGGATCGATTCCGCCAATTCCTGGATTGCCTCATCGTTAAATGTCTTGCGCGGCTGATACGGATTCGCTCGCAATTGACTGAGCGGAATTTCCACTACCTTGTCATCATCATGAATAGACAAAGATGGAATAAGCGCATCCAGCCCTTTTCCCAATCGTTTACTCATACGAGATCACTTCCTTTGCCAGCTCCAAGTATACTTCCGCTCCCTTAGAACGAGGATCATATGTAATGATCGACTGTCCATGAGAAGGTGCCTCACTCAAACGAATGTTTCTAGGAATAATCGTTCTGTACACTTTTTCCTGAAAATACTTTTTCACTTCTTCAATCACTTGAATGCCCAGGTTCGTGCGCGCATCCAGCATCGTCAGCAATACGCCTTCAATCTTGAGAGAGGTGTTCAGATGTTTCTGAACAAGGCGAACCGTATTCAGTAGCTGACTCAGACCCTCCAGTGCGTAATACTCACATTGAATCGGAATGATTACAGAATCAGCCGCGGTCAATGAATTGATCGTTAAAATGCCAAGCGATGGAGGACAATCAATCAAAATATAATCATACTGAGGCTTGATTAATTGTAATGATTTCTTCAATCGTACTTCACGGGAAATCGTAGGGACAAGCTCAATCTCAGCACCAGCCAATTGAATGGTTGCCGGAATGATGTCCAATCCCTCTATGTTAGTCCCACAGATGGCGTCCTTCGGGTGAACTTCATTGATGATAATATCATATATGCAATTTGCAACATCGGCTTTATTAATGCCAACCCCACTCGTTGTATTTCCTTGGGGGTCTATATCCACCAAAAGCACCCGTTTGCCTAGCGAAGCCAATCCAGCTCCCAGATTGACGGAAGTCGTCGTTTTGCCGACACCGCCCTTTTGATTTGCTATGGCAATTATTTTTGACACTCATTTCACCTCAATGTAGGAAGACTCTTCTAAGTAGTCGCAATAGATGATATACAGCGATAAGCTGTATATGTTTTAAGCGAACAATCCCGGTAACCCCGGGATGCCCAGGATATAGCTGCGATGAAAATGAGTAATAATAAATTACATGGTTCTCATCTGTAACAACAAACCTAACCCCTTCGTTAAACGATGCAGCCTGCTGCAGAGCACTATCTCTTGATCAACAGAAAAAGCGGTACGATGCATACCGCTTCACACCATATCTTAACGTTTTGGTATTTTTATAACGATTTCATAGTGATCTTCATGATCATTCTCTGTTGTTTTGATTGCCATCCCGGAACCGGATACCATATCAATCGATTGGCGAATCGTGTTCAGAGCCAGGCGGACATCCTTACTATAAGATATACGCTTAGACTTCTTCATCGTTGTTACTTCTTTATAAAAGGCGATTCGTGCCTCCGTCTGCTTCACATTCAATTCCTTGGTAATGATCTCATCCAGCACCTTGAGCTGGGTTTCTTCATTATCCAAAGATAGCAGTGCACGAGCATGGCGTTCCGTCACTTTACGTTCCATCAAGGCCACTTTGACTGCTTCCGGTAGCTGCAGCAAGCGAATCTTGTTTGCAATCGTAGACTGGCTTTTTCCTAAACGCTGTGCCAAGCTCTCTTGTGTCAGTTGATGAAGATCAATCAGCTTCTGATAAGCGACAGCCTCTTCAATGGACGTCAGTCCTTCACGCTGCAAATTTTCGATTAACGCAATCGATGCCGCCTGTGAATCGTTGAACTCCCGAACAATGGCCGGAATCGTGTCCAGACCCAGCTTCTTAACCGCACGCCAGCGGCGTTCCCCTGCAATGATCTCATACATGCCATTACGGACACGAACAACGATAGGTTGAATGACTCCATGAGTTTTAATCGTCTGGAGTAGTTCATCAATCTTCTCATCATCAAAAATCGTCCGTGGCTGGTATGGGCTGCTGACAATCTCGTTTACCGGGATTTGTTTCACTTCATCCCCTTGGTTCCGCTCTGCCGCTAAGCCAAACAATCTCGAAAATTGTTCTTTCATTCCGTATATTACCACCTAATTTCATGATAGCACGGATAAGCCTCCGAATATCCCGGAATCGGTTAAACGATTGGACAACCACAATATGGAGCCATACACAGATGATTCCACCATCCATTGGCGCTAGAATCCACTGTGGTGCCAGGCATTTCCCTGCAAAAACAGATTTCATGCTGATCAGAGAAAAGACGCCTGTGGTGATCATAGCCGTATTACTCTGATCCAAACCGCTGCATGAAGCGGTTGCTTCTTGAGAGATATAACAGGAGGTTTTATCATGATGCTTACAATCAATTGATATCTCACAAGTGGTATATATGTTTTCTACTTCGCATAAGGCCATGATCCCCTTGGGATCGCACGGCACTTTCCAAAAAACAGCAGCCACAACGATCAAGGTTGTTGACTGCACGAAGCAAGGATGGAAAAGTGACCAAACCAGGATTTATACTCTTTCATCCTATTAAAGAACGGGCAAACCGGCCCTTCTGTCCAAATGGATACTACGATTCTATTCTACCACTTTTTGTCCTATAACTCTATTCTCCAATATCACCTTTTTTCCTTCATTTCTCGCTTGCTTTATACATGATTTGTGCACAGTTCCAAAGTTTTTGCGTCGATATCATATTATAGGCCACCTTATCTATCCTGCAGCCTTTCTAACGATCCTAGCATTCAAAATAATTGTGGGATTTGCCAATAGATTAGATTTCTTCAACGACCAATATCATCCAAGTCCAAGACGAGCTGAATCTCAAAAGCTAGTAGATGAATACGAATTATGTAACATTTGTGTGTCTCTGCTCCCTGTGCGCACATAGCGTTGTCCGGCACATGATTATGATAGCTTCAGACTTCCTTCCCTTAAAGGCCTATCCTTCAATATCCAAGGCAGATAGCATGATTGAAATCAAAATAATCTAACAAGCGATAACACTTCCAAAGGGATGTCTATTTATATCCGACAACTTACTTCTAATGTTTCACGTGAAACATTGCAAGTTATCAGGTGCATCCACATCGTTGATTTTATTCTTATTCATAAGCGCTGCTTGAACTGAAAAATCTCCCTTTAGAGGTCAGCCTTGGTTCTGTTTAATAAATTCCGCACAAAGGGTGAGCGCGTGATCAAAACCTAAAGATACTTCCGTATAGACTTCCTCCCACTCGGTGATCCGAGTTGAATTTTTATGTGACTTCACCCCACGCCCCAATCTATAGAATAGATAAACGCACTGATGGACTTACCTAACGAAATTAAAATAAAAAACGGTCTCTATGTATTTCATTTATGAATAATTAACCACCGACCTGCCCGCTCAAGACAAATCTTACACAGTCAAAAAAAGAGAAGAACTCCATAGAGTCCTTCTCTTTGATTAGTTTACTTGTCTTCTTGCAAAGCTTGCTTCCGCAAGAGAGGCCGGAGTCATTGATATTGCCTTAGATTGGAGTTGCAAGAACTTACACAATCGGCGTCTTGCTGGCCGTACCCGCCTTGCGGGGATACTTGGAAGGCGTGGCTCCCTTTTTATCGATCACCACGATATGCCGGCCAGATTCCTCTACGGGTAAGGAGAACGAATGAACCTTGTTCAAAGCCCCTCTCAGCTCCTTCAAACTGCGAGCCGCCTCCTTCACCTCTTCCGTAGGGTCACTGCCCTTCATAGCGGCGAATCGCCCCCCTACCTTGGTGAAAGGTAGACAGAACTCGTTCAACACAGCCATGCGAGCAACTGCTCTTGCGGTGACCAGATCGAACCCGTCACGGTACCCCTGCTTACGAGCAACCTCTTCCGCACGTCCGTGAATCAGTTCAACCCCAGTCAGGCCAATCGTATCCACAACATGTTTCAGAAAGTTAATTCGTTTGTTAAGCGAATCCACAATCGTCAGTTTCACATGCGGGAAACATATTTTCAGAGGAATACCTGGGAAGCCAGCGCCTGATCCGATATCCGCCAGATTGCCGATTTGCGTCATATCCACGTAAAAGGCGAGCGTAATCGAGTCATAAAAATGCTTCGTATAAACTTGCTCCCGTTCGGTAATCCCGGTTAAATTCATTTTCTCATTCCACTCCACCAGTATTTCGTAATACATCTCGAACTGGTGAAGTTGTTTCTCATCAATCGTAATCCCGTGCTCACCGAGCCGGTCAACAAAAGCCTTCTGAATGTCGTCCATTCCTTATCCTTTCGCTGCGGTTACCCGGTTATAATGCTCCAGGTAAACGAGAAGTATCGAAATATCCGCTGGCGTTACACCTGCAATGCGTGATGCCTGACCGATGGAGATCGGGCGTATCTTGTTCAGCTTCTGCCGAGCTTCCATGGCCAGTCCGTTGATTTCGTCATAAACGATATCTTCGGGAATGCGTTTTTTCTCCATCTTCTGCAGCTTTTCCACATGACCCAGCTGTTTCTCAATATAACCCGCATATTTGATTTGAATTTCGACTTGCTCCTTCATTTCCTCATCCAGTTCATAAGGAGAAGGAGAGAGCGACTCAATCATCGCAAACGTGATTTCCGGACGACGCAGAATCGTCAGCATATTGCTTCCATCCACAATCGGTGCAGAACCGGCCGCTTCAAGCATCGCATTCACTTCAACCGGCTTCACCTTCGTTTGACCAAGACGTTCGATCTCCTGCTCAACCAGCTGCTTCTTCTGAATGAATTTAGCATAACGCACTTCTGAAATGAGGCCGATGTCATGGCCGATTTCAGTAAGACGCAGATCGGCATTATCATGACGAAGCAGCAAACGGTATTCTGCACGGGAGGTGAGCAAACGATAAGGCTCATTTGTCCCTTTGGTCACCAGGTCATCGATCAGCACTCCAATATAACCCTGGGAACGATCCAGTATAACAGGCTCTTTGCCCTGCACTTTACGTGCTGCATTGATTCCCGCCATAATGCCTTGTCCTGCTGCCTCTTCATAGCCCGAGGTTCCATTGATCTGTCCGGCTGTGAACAGACCCGGCAGTTTTTTCGTTTCCAAAGACGGCCACAGCTGTGTTGGCACCATCGCATCATACTCGATAGCATATCCGTTACGCATCATTTCTACCTTCTCCATTCCGGGAATGGAACGAAGAACCGCAAGCTGAACATCCTCCGGCATGCTGGTGGATAACCCTTGCACGTAGTATTCTTTCGTATTTTTACCTTCAGGCTCAAGGAAAATTTGATGTTTCGGTTTGTCGGCAAAACGAACGATCTTGTCCTCAATGGATGGGCAATAACGTGGCCCAGTACCTTCAATAACGCCAGAGAACATCGGTGCGCGGTGAAGGTTGTCATTGATGATCTGATGCGTATCCACCGACGTATACGTCAACCAGCAAGGAAGCTGCTCATTGTCGGAGGACTTTGTTTCATAAGAGAAGAACTTAGGCTTCTCATCCCCAGGCTGAATTTCGGTCTTGGAGAAATCAATCGTATCCTTATGCACCCGCGGTGGCGTACCTGTCTTGAAGCGAACAAGGTCAAATCCAAGCTCGCGCAGGTTATGCGCAAGTTTTACTGACGGCTGTTGATTGTTCGGACCGCTCTCATACATCAATTCACCCATAATAACTTTACCGCGCAAATACGTACCGGTTGTTAGCACAACGGCTTTCGCACGATATTCCGTACCCGTCTGCGTTACGATCCCCACGCACACACCATCTTCTACGATGAGCTGATCCACCATACCCTGACGAAGGGTAAGCTTCTCTTCCTTCTCCATCGTCTCTTTCATGGTATGCTGATAAGAAAACTTATCCGCTTGAGCACGCAGTGCGTGGACAGCCGGACCTTTACCTGTATTCAACATACGCATTTGAATGAAGGTTTTATCAATATTGCGTCCCATTTCTCCGCCGAGTGCGTCGATTTCGCGAACGACATGGCCTTTGGCAGGCCCTCCAATGGACGGGTTACAAGGCATAAAAGCAACCATATCCAAGTTGATGGTAACCATCAACGTTTCAGCACCCATTCGTGCAGATGCAAGTGCAGCCTCGCAGCCGGCATGTCCTGCACCGACTACAATCACGTCATAAGTGCCACCCATATAGCTCATAGCTCACCATCCTGTTCTTATTGTGTTATATACGTAATCAAAGGGCATCCTACCTCGGATATCCCTGTAATTGCTGAACTGTTCCTACTATATATAGTAATCCTTGGAGCTTATTTACCCAAGCAAAACTGTGAAAAAATCTGATCAATGAGCGAATCGCCAACCGCTTCGCCCAATATCTCACTTAACTGCTCCCAAGCCATTCTCACATCGATTTGGATCATATCGATCGGGATGAGCTGTTCAGCCGCATCGTAAGCATCCTGCAGCGACTGCTTGGATTTCTTCAGCAAAGCGATATGTCGCACATTGCTCACATACGTCAGATCTCCGCCTTCAATCTGGCCGCTGAAGAATAAGTTGGATATGGCCTCTTCCAACCGGTCAATTCCCTCTTGTGCCTTCATCGACATGGGAACAATCAATTCATCGGGATAGTACCGATGCAGAATATCCAGATCGAGATTAGACGGTAAGTCCATTTTATTCATAATGACAATACATTGTCTACCGCGTATTTGTTCCATCAATTCCAATTCGTCCTGATGCAGCGGTTCACTGGCATTCAGCACGAGCAGAATGAGATCCGCTTCGTTTACCGCATGCTTGGATCGTTCAACGCCAATCTGCTCGACCACATCCATCGTTTCCCGGATGCCCGCCGTATCGAGCAGCTTCAACGGAATATTGTTAATGGTCACAAATTCCTCAATGACATCGCGAGTCGTCCCGGGTATATCCGTGACAATCGCCCGATTATCCTGGGCCAACGTGTTCAGAAGCGAAGATTTGCCCACATTAGGGCGACCAATAATGGCTGTCGTAATCCCTTCACGCAGGATTTTCCCTTCTTGTGCGGTCTTCAGCAGCTTATCAATTTCACCCATGACAAGCTGGCTTTTCTCTTTAATGAATTCTGAAGTAAGCGACTCCACGTCATGCTCAGGATAATCGATATTCACTTCAATATGAGCCAGCGTTTCGACCAAAGTATGTCGCAGCTCATTGATCCTACGGGATAACGTTCCTTCAACCTGCTTGAGGGCAACGGAAAAGGCGCGATTGGATTTCGAACGAATCAGGTCGATAACGGCTTCCGCCTGGGATAGATCGATCCGCCCGTTTAAGAAGGCCCGCTTCGTAAATTCACCGGGTTCCGCCAAACGGATGTTTAATTGAAGCAACAAATCCATCACCCGCTTGACGGAGATGACCCCACCATGAGCACTGATCTCGACGACATCCTCGGTCGTGAACGATCGAGGAGCACGCATCACGGTTACGAGCACCTCTTCGAGGTTTTCTCCCGTTATCGGATCTACAATATGACCGTAATGAACGGTATGGGAGTCCACTTCCGTTAACTTGTTTTTACTTTTGAATATACGCTCCACTTCCTGAACGGAGTCCGGCCCGCTAACGCGAATAATCGCAATGCCGCCTTCACCGACAGCTGTTGAAATCGCTGCAATCGTATCACTAAACATCGTTTCCTTCACCTCTTTCTTTCGTAAAAAACATCAGAATTACAGACATATCATATATAATCCAGCTGCTACATCTATCAACGTTAAAGAAAACCTCCTGCTGGAGTCTTCCTGTATATGTCTTTTTAAAAAACAATGACTCCCTCTTGAAGCTTAAGGAGTCATTGTTTATATATACTCTTCAACTCATTTAGGACGACTTGGGTGTAATGACAACCCGCCGGTTCGGCTCTTCGCCCTTGCTGTACGTCTTCACGGCTCCATGCGACTGGAGTTTGGCGTGAATCACCTTCCGCTCAGCAGCAGGCATAGGCTCAAGCACAATCTCTTTACGGGTCTTCAGAACCCGTCCCGCTAACCGATCCGCCAGATCCTCCAGCGTCTTCTTGCGACGATCACGGAAATTCTCGGCATCCAGTACGATGCGAAGATAGCTGTCGGAGTAACGGTTAGCTACGATATTCGCCAGATACTGAAGGGCATCCAGAGTCTGACCTCTGCGCCCGATCATTAGTCCAAGTCCGGCGCCGGAAATTTGAAGCGTGGTAAAGTCTTTCCCCTTCTCGACGTCAACCGAAATATCAAGCCCCATGGCTTGTCCGGTTTCAATCAGAAAGGTGATGGCTTCCTGGTAAGGATCCTTGCCTGCAAGCGAAGCTGTGCCAGGGCTCTCTGTATCCATGCTGACAGCAGGTTCCTGCGTCATTACAGAGGTATTAGAGACCTGAACCACTTTGGCTGGAACAGCTTGCGCGTTCGTAGGTGGTACTTCCTTCACAGATGAATCGCCGCCAGCACCGTCAGGCAGGAGCGTTAGTTCGACTTTCGCTTCCTTGACCCCGAACAGGCCCAGGAATCCTCTTGATGGCTGACTCAATACTTGAACCGATACACGGTCTTGACTTACACCCCATCGGGCCAGCCCTTGTGCGACAGCATCTTCAATGGTTTTTCCTGTTGCGACGATTTTACTCATCTCGACTTCTTGGCTCCCTTCGAACCTTTTTTCCCGCCTTTGCTGCCACTCTTTTTCCCGCCCTTGTTACCGCTCTTATTGCTCTTCTGACCGTCGGTTGCGCTGGCAACGCTTGCCACGAGAGCAGCCTTGTCATTGTTGCGGTACAAGAAGTAGTTCTGCACGATCGTGTAGAGGTTACTGTAGAACCAGTACAACGGAAGTGCCGAAGGGAACTGGAAGGACATTACAAAGATCAGAATCGGATAAACGAACAGCATGAACTGCATCATTCCCATTTGCTGAGACGGGTTCATCTTCATCATCATTTTCGTTTGGAAAAACGTAGTTACAGCGGCAAGCACCGGCAAAATAAACAGCTTGTCCGGTTGACCTAATTGCAGCCACAGGAATTCGTGATCACGAAGGAGATTGTTATAGTAAATCGAATGATAGAGTGCGATAAATATCGGCATTTGTACGATCAGCGGCAAACATCCCGCCATCGGATTAACCTTATTCTCCTGGAAGAGCTTCATCGTTTCCATTTGAACTTTTTCAGGTTGATCTTTATATTTCTCGCGAATTTTCTGAATTTCAGGCTGAATGGCCTGCATTGCCTTCGAGCTTCTGACCTGTTTCAGAGTCAGCGGTAAAATCAAAGTACGGACGATAAGCACCATCACGAGTACGGACAATCCGTATTCACCGTTAAACCATGTAGCAAACGTATCAAGTGCCCATGTAAAGTAATAAACAACGTTGCTCTGCCAAAAGCCTCCATTTTTCAAATCTTCAATGGTACGCGTTTGGTCAGCTCCACCAGGCGCACAACCTGATATAACGGCCACTGCAAGTATTACAGCGGTGAGGAGGAACCATTTCCCTCGTCTTGTCTTCATGAACGACACTTCAAAACCCCTCTCTTCGCCATTCCATTCCACGGTAAATCATAACATATTTATATGGACAAATAAACACATGGTTCAGCCCCTCTTCGCTTTCAGAAGGGACGATTTCCTCAATACATGAAGCACGCTTTTCTCCAGCTCCTGATATGACTTATCGAGTGCTCCCTTTCGAACGATAAAGATCAGGTCAATATGCTCGATAATCTGATGCTGATGGTGCCTGACAATCTCTTTAACCAGCCGTCTCATCCGGTTGCGGACAACCGCATTGCCGATCTTTTTGCTGCATGAAACGCCAACGCGAAACTGCTCTACCTCTTTTTTGCGTGACCAATATACAACAAATTGATGATTGGCGAAGGACTTTCCGTGTCGATATACCCGGCTGAAATCAGCGCGGTTCCGTAAACGAAGTTTTCTATGCACAAGTTTCTCCCGCCCTGCCGTTAATCAAGTTCAAGAATTAAACGTTTCTTTGGCATCTCTTCTATTATAATAGTATAGTCATGCCAAAACCGCTATAAACACTCACTTGGAATACTTTACTTTAAGACACACTATAGCTTATATCCTGCCGATTTCAAAAGGAAACTCCTCACACTGCAGGAGATATTACGAAAAAAAGACCACCTCGGTGGTCTTCGTGGCACAATATTAAGCGCTCAGTACTTTTCTGCCTTTTTGACGGCGGTTAGCCAATACTTTGCGTCCGTTCTTCGTGCTCATTCTTTTACGGAAGCCGTGTACCTTTTTACGTTTGCTTACATTCGGTTTGAAAGTCGGTCTCATGAATTAATGCACCCCCTTACAGGAATATGTCGTACCCATATTTTAAGATCATAACGTCAATCGACGCACTTTCACGGAAGAATAGACCGCGATTTGTTGAACCGACGTCTATGGACGTATCTCTTGTAAACAGACCGCTAAATGATAGCGGATAATGTTCTCATCTTCACAGAAAATGCCTTTATATATTTAATCACGTTCAGGCCCAAAAGTCAAACCTTAGTTAACTTCAGCAAGCACTTAAGTTTTCCACAAGTAGTCATTATTGCTAGTTTTGAATTATCCACATGGGGATAACCTATTTAAATAGGTTGTGGATGTCATTTTTCGATCCATATAACGCCTTTCATCCCTAAAATGTCCCTTATTTACACAGGAGCTATAAAAGAGTAGTATAAATAATTGAATTTAAGTTGTATACAAGTATACATCTAAGAAGGAGCTGCTTTGTTTTATGAAAATAGGCATGATCGGTCTGGGGAAAATGGGCCTCAATCTGGTTCAGAATCTAATTCATCATCAGCATCAGGTCGTAGCTTACGACTTAAATAAGGAATTGGTCAATCAAGCTGCCCAGTGTGGTGCCGAGGCCGCAGCATCAACTGAATTGCTTGTTGCCAAACTGGATAAACCCCGCATCGTTTGGATGATGGTACCAGCTGGAGATATCGTGGATTCCGTCATCGATTCCCTCACCCCACTCCTCGAGTCCGGTGATATTCTGATTGACGGTGGCAATTCACATTATAAAGATTCCAAAGCCCGTGCAGCGCGCCTGGCGGATCAAGGCATTTATTATTTTGATGCCGGCACTTCCGGCGGTATGGAAGGCGCTCATAACGGTGGCTGCTTTATGATTGGGGGCAACCGCGACGTATTCAACAGCATTGAACCCCTATTTAAGGATATGGCTGTTGAGAACGGTTACTTGTATGCCGGGGAAAGCGGCAGCGGTCATTTTCTGAAAATGGTCCATAACGGAATCGAATACGGCATGATGCAATCCATTGCGGAAGGCTTTGAAGTGTTGGAAAAAAGCGCGTTCGACTTCAACTATGAGGATGTCGCGCGGGTATGGTCCAATGGTTCCGTCATTCGGAGCTGGCTCATGGAGCTGACGCAAAACGCATTTTCCAAGGATCCGAAGCTGGATGGCATCAAAGGCGTGATGAAATCATCCGGCGAAGGAAGATGGACCGTTGAAACGGCACTTGAGGTTCAAGCCAGCGCTCCAGTCATTGCCATGTCGCTGTTCATGCGATATCGCTCCCTTGACCAAGATACGTTCCACGGTAAAGTCGTTGCAGCACTGCGTAATGAATTCGGCGGCCATGCGGTTGAGAAATCGGAATAGCATTAATTCTCTTCTATAACCTGCTGTTTCTTAAGGGCATCATGTCATAGCCTCTTTATGGTCCCTTTTCCTTTCGATGTGGTATCATTACCACTAGAGAAAATTAGAATCAGTACCGGATTGGAGAATTATGCTATGAAATTTCCCTCAACGTGGCTTCAAGGAGCCTCTCTTGGAGAGACCATCGCCAGTGAACTGAGATTACAGATTATTAGCGGTACCATCAAGCGCGGAGAAATCCTGTCCGAGAACCGGATTGCAGGTGAATTCGGCACCAGCCGATCTCCTGTGCGGGAAGCAATGAAAACGCTGTCCAGCGAGGGATTGATACAATTGGAGCGCATGGGCGCCGTTGTCATGGGCTTATCGCTTAAGGAAGTAGAAGAATTATACGATGTCCGTTATCTTATTGAGAGCTTTGTTCAAGGCCAAGTGTTTGCGAATCCCCAGCCGAAATTAATCCAACATTTAAAACAAATCGTTGATCGGATGGAGCTTGCCGCCAAACATGAGGACCCGGTTGAATTCTCCTATCAGGATTTGGCTTTTCATGAACGGATCATTACGGAAGCGAACCATAAACGGATTCTTCATCTGTGGAAGAGCATTCGCCCTATCGTAATCACAGTCATGTTAATTACGACCCGTCAGGTGTTCGGTGGCGGAGGCACCAAGATTCGGTATGTCATGGACAAGCATATTCAGCTTATTGCAGAGATGGAATCTCTGGATCCGGCACGGATCCAAACGGCAGTTCAACATTATTTCGATGATTCCCGTCAGACGCTTCATCTTAGTTTTCCGGAGGGTTAGCTTAATCCTCCCTTCCCCCCGTCTTACGAAACACAGTGTACGCTCTAAGTTGTCGACAAGTATACAATCAGAATTCAGCTTTGTTTTGGGTATACTACCGCAGAACAGCTCGATATGAACCATTTCCCAATTCAAAAGGGGTAATCTATAGGAGGAAGCAAGATATGAATTCACTATTCGGTCTCAGTCATAATGCTACATTAATGATTTGGACGCTGCTGACGATCGTCTTCCTGATCGTGCTGATTTCCAAATATAAATGGAACCCTTTCGTGACCCTACTGATCTCCGCACTGATCCTTGGCCTATTGACGGGCATGCAGACTGCGGATGTTATTACTTCGATCACCGGCGGACTGGGGGGAACGCTTGGGACGATTGCCATCGTTATCGCCCTTGGTACCATGCTCGGAAAAATGATGGCTGAATCCGGAGGCGCCGAGCAAATCGCGACCACCCTCGTTGATCGCTTCGGCGAAAAGCGGGTCCATTGGTCCATGATGATTGTCGGCTTTATCGTCGGTATTCCCGTATTTTTCGAGGTGGGCGTTATCCTGTTGATTCCTATTGTCTTCACGGTTGCACGCAAAACCAAAATGTCTCTGCTGCACATCGGCATTCCAATTCTCGCCGGATTGTCCACCGTTCACGGTTTGGTGCCTCCGCATCCCGCTCCAATGATTGCTATTGAAGCTTATGATGCGAACCTTGGCATGACGATCCTCTACTCGCTCCTGGTCGGGATCCCTGCAGCGATACTGGCCGGTCCGGTGTTCGGCAAATTTATCGGCAAACGGATCCGAACCGAACCACCCGAGGAACTTGCCGAGCAGTTCTCAAGCAAAGCTGAACGCGGATTACCCGGCTTCGGCATCACTTTGTTTACAATCTTGCTGCCGGTCATTCTGATGCTTATCGGTTCCGCAGCCGATATTATCGATCCGGAGTCCACCAGCTTTATAGCCGTGTTCTGCAAATTTATCGGTCATGAAGTCATTGCACTGCTCATCGCTGCAGTCTTCTCCTTCTTCTCGCTGGGATTCGCACGCGGCTTTAATAAACATGATCTGTCCCGCTTCACCAGCGAATGTCTCGCTCCGATCGCTACGATCATTCTGATCATCGGTGCGGGCGGTGCATTCAAGCAGGTTCTGATCAACAGCGGCGTCGGCAATGCCATTGCCGAAATTGCAACCGGTGCAAATATCAATATCATCCTGTTCGCGTGGCTTGTAGCCGCACTCATTCGAGTTGCAACCGGTTCCGCCACTGTAGCCATGACGACTGCCGCTGGGATTGTCGCTCCTGTGCTTGCCATGACGCCTGGGGCTAACGTAGAGCTTGTGGTGCTTGCTACCGGGGCAGGCTCCATCGTACTGTCTCACGTGAACGATGCCGGCTTCTGGATGGTAAAAGAATTCTTTAACATGACGGTAGCCCAGACGCTGAAATCCTGGACCGTGATGGAGACAATTCTGTCCCTGACCGGACTGGTGTTGGCTCTGGTTCTCAATGTAATTGTATAATGAAGCAATAAGACACATGGGGGCTCCCGGAATGCTGATATTTTGACAGCGAACCGGGTGCCCTTACGTAGAAAGAAGGTATGTCTCTTGAGTACTCAGAACTATATGATCGGTGTCGATATCGGAACAACCAGCACCAAAGCCGTGCTTTTCAAGGAGAATGGTGAGGTTGTAGCCAAAGCTGGCGGCGAATATCCGCTGCTCACCCCTACTCCCTCTACGGCGGAACAAGATCCGGAGCAAATCTTTCAGACTGTCATTTCCTCTGTCCAAGGGGTCATGTCGCAGAGCGGGATTGATCCGGCTCAAGTTCTGTTCGTATCTTTCAGTGCGGCGATGCACAGCGTCATTGCCGTAGATAGCCAAGGCACCCCGTTGACTCGCTGCATTACCTGGGCCGACAACCGCAGTGCTGCCTGGTCTGCAAAGCTCAAAAAAGAACTCGGCGGCATGGAGCTGTATCTTAGAACCGGAACTCCGATTCATCCGATGTCACCTGTGACCAAGCTGATGTGGATGCGCCATGAGCTGCCCTCCCTCTTTCATCAAACAGCCAAATTCATTTCGATTAAAGAATATGTTTATTTCAAACTATTTGGCCAATATATTGTAGACCACTCCATTGCCTCCAGTACCGGAATGATGAACCTCGAGGCACTGGCATGGGACCAGCAGGCGCTCGAGCTCGCTGGCATCACGGAGGACCATTTATCTACGATAGTACCGACGACACATATCATAGAAGGCCTGAAAATAGAGTATGCCGCAGCCATGGGGCTCTCCACTTCCACACCCTTCGTGCTTGGCGCTGCCGACGGCGTGCTGTCGAACCTCGGCGTGAATGCCATCAAACCGGGAGTCGTTGCCGCTACCATCGGTACGAGCGGTGCAATCCGTACGGTTGTCGACAAACCGATGACTGATCCGAAGGGTCGTATTTTCTGCTACGCATTAACGGAGAAACACTGGGTCATCGGCGGCGCGGTTAACAACGGCGGCATGATTTTCCGCTGGGTTCGCGATGAATTTGCCGCCTCCGAGGTCGAAACGGCCAAGCGGCTCGGCATCAATTCGTATGATGTACTAACCAAAATCGCGGACCGTATTCCGCCAGGCTCGAACGGACTGCTATTCCACCCGTACCTGACCGGAGAACGTGCGCCGTTATGGGATCCGAATGCCCGAGGGTCGTTCTTTGGTTTAACCCTGAATCATAAAAAAGAGCATATGATCCGCTCCGTGCTGGAGGGCGTGATCTTTAATATGTATACCGTTCTGCTGGCGATGGAGGAACAAATCGGCCGGCCGGCCAAAATCCATGCCACCGGCGGTTTCGCCCGTTCACCGATCTGGCGGCAGATGATGGCGGATATTTTTGACCAGCAGGTGATCGTGCCGGAGAGCTACGAGAGCTCTTGCCTTGGCGCCGTAGTCCTTGGTCTGTACGCTACAGGAAGAGCGGATTCACTCGACATTGTAGAGACGATGGTTGGCGGCACCCATGAACACCAGCCTGTGAAGGAAAGTTCTGATGTTTATAAGGCTCTGCTGCCAATCTTTATCCGCATTTCGCGGAAACTGGAAGAAGATTATGAAGCCATTAGCCAATTTCAGCGCCGATTCGAGCAATCGTAAGCTTACTATAGTAAGGAAAACGTCTATCTACGTACATTCTAGAGAAAACAGACCCGCGATTAGATGTTGTTTTTCTTGCAATATCAGGTAGGCCAAGTTTCGAAGTTTATACTTTATCTGAAAAAAAGCCCGTTTTCGATGGATCCGATCCATGGCGAAAACGGGCTTTTTTTGTCATAATGCCTGTGTGAAAAATATCCACAGTGAGAATCCCATGCCGAAAATTCCCCCTGCCTTACACATAAAGAAGTAGAAATCGCTGGGCTCCGGACTTTCAACCATCCAATTCGAGGGCGATATATGAAACAAAAAGCGTTGAAAGGCTTCATAACGGAATCCGCACCAGGCATAGATCAGCATCACGAGCGCCAAAATGAAGAATCCTACGCTGCCGTTGGGGTCATGATTCCGCACGTCGGAAGCCTTCACCAGCTCTGAGGGGAAGTAGCGAGGCTCTTCCGGATCGGATCGGTGGACTTGCCCCGTTCCATCACTGAACCTGATGCCGGGCACCACCATTTCTCCCTTCTCGTCGTATGAAAGAAAACTCCGATCTCCAAAAGGCTTCGCTCGGTAGGTTTTACCGTCAGGATAACTCACTTCATATGACGCAGAATGGCCCGATTCCTTTCCATATTCCCGGATTTCATATATCTCGCCCGCAATCTCAACTTGTTTCTCTTCTTCATAAGTATGAACATAAATTGGCTCGCCGCGGCCAAATGAAGCCCTATATTCGATGCTCCCGCTTCCCAAATCGGCATATTTGGCGTACTTTAGTCCTTCCATATGAAACACTTTCTTCGAATAATAGCCCTGGGCCCACACGGTAATTAGAACCAATGCGGCCGCCAGAGCGAGTAGTAACCCTATTCTTCTCCACTTCAAGGCCTTCCCTTCCGTCCGCATCCTTGATTTCCCCATTCCGATTTTTACTAATCATACGGTCCCTTCGCAAAAAAAGTTTCAAAAGCCAGAGGGTTGCCTGTTACCAACTTAAGTCCCTAATAAATTGCCGTTATACGACACCAATCGCGCTTTAGAGGAAGTTTCTCTTGCGAGATAAGGATGCTAAGCCTCGGATGTTTATACTTTCTTATCTCTTCAAAAAAAGCCCTCAAATGGAAATCTATCGATTCCATTTGAAGACTATCCACAGTCATTTTTCACCCTTGGTCGATTGATTGGCTGCTAGAACATTCAACCATAAGTTATGAACAGATGGTGAGAGAAGAAAATTCTGCATGCGAATCGGACAACCTGTGAATAATTTTTCGCGTTTTGAGGCCAATGATGTCGAAGGCTAAACAAATTATAAACAATATATAGTGGTGTGAATAAAAATTATGCACAACGTATTGAATTTGTGGATAAATTAGCGACATACATTGAAAATAAGGCCTTCTTTTGCTATGATGATATTACTTTTGGTTGTGAATATGTGAATGAAGCTATAATATTATCAACAGGCTGTGGATAAAGTTGTGAACAATTTCAATTTATCCATATTTTTTTGTTTCCACAGGAGTTAGTTCTGGGGATAATTAGACATCATTCATTTTCTTTCGACAATTCCACACATGGCTCTAGCCACATTTGGAAGATTTAAAGGAGTGACAGTTTTGGAAAGCCATACTTCCGAATTATGGCAAGAAATATTATCGATCATACAAACCAAGCTGAGTAAACCGAGTTTTGACACTTGGTTTAAAGCGACCAAGGCATTGACCATTAACGATCACTCCGTCGTCATTTCAGCACCGACAACGTTTGCTGTGGAATGGCTGGAGAGCCGATACACCAAGCTGGTTAGTGCAACCGTACTGGAGGTGGTGGGCAAACAGGTGGATGTCCGCTTTGTCATTGAAGAGGCTAAAGGACATGAACCTGTTCCGCAGCAGCCCTCGCCGCCGCTTGAAATATCCGGGGAAGAAATTCAGTCTCATATGCTGAATCCGAAGTATACGTTTGATACCTTTGTCATCGGTTCTGGCAACCGGTTCGCGCATGCTGCCTCGCTCGCTGTTGCCGAAGCTCCGGCTAAGGCGTATAACCCATTATTCCTATATGGTGGAGTTGGTCTTGGAAAAACGCACTTGATGCATGCCATCGGCCACTATATTTTGGAGCACAATCCCAGCAGTAGAGTCGTGTATATTTCCTCCGAGAAATTCACCAACGAGTTCATCAACTCCATTAGGGACAACCGGGCTGAAAGCTTCCGCAACAAGTACCGTAGCGTCGATATTCTGCTCATTGACGATATTCAGTTCTTGGCAGGCAAAGAATCGACGCAGGAGGAATTTTTCCACACGTTTAACGCCCTGCACGAAGAGCGGAAGCAGATTATCATATCCAGTGACCGTCCGCCCAAGGAGATACCGACGCTGGAAGAACGGCTCCGTTCCCGGTTCGAATGGGGATTGATCACCGATATTCAACCACCGGATCTGGAGACGCGGATCGCTATTCTTCGCAAGAAAGCGAAGGCCGAGAATTTGGATATTCCGAACGAAGCCATGATGTATATCGCCAATCAGATCGATACGAACATTCGTGAGCTCGAAGGTGCCCTGATCCGTGTCGTTGCCTATTCCTCCCTGACCAATCAGGACGTAACAACTCATCTGGCAGCCGAAGCCCTGAAGGATATTATTCCGTCCAGCCGGCCGCGAATGATTACGATTCAGGACATCCAGCAAAAGGTCGGCGAGTATTACAACCTGAGGATGGAAGACTTCAAAGCCCGCAAGCGGACCAAAGCCGTCGCGTTTCCGCGGCAAATTGCCATGTACCTGTCCCGCGAATTAACCGACTTTTCCCTTCCCAAGATCGGAGAAGCATTCGGAGGCCGGGATCATACCACTGTCATCCATGCCCATGAGAAGATTACCCAATCTCTGAAAAATGACCAGGAGTTGTTCAAAGTGGTCAATAATATTACGGAGAAAATCAAAAATCCAACCTGAACAAGTTCAAAGCCTATGCACAATCTATACACATGTGGATAGGCTTAATTTTATGCCTTTTCCGGGGCTTATCCACATATTCAGTGCCCCTATTACTATTACTAATAATAATTAATAAATAATTTAACCATAAAGAGGGGAATCCTCTTGGCATTCGCCAAGTGAAAAAACCCCTCTCATTTTTCCGTAAGGAGTGAAATTGATGAAAATCAGCATATTAAAAAATGTATTAAACGAATCCATTCAACACGTATCCAAGGCGATTTCCAGCCGAACCACGATTCCGATCCTCAGCGGCATTAAACTGGATGTCACCTATTCAGGTGTCACACTAACTGCTAGCGATACTGATATTTCCATTCAATCGTTTATTCCTGCGGAAGATGAGAAGCATACCATCGTCCAGGTAGAGCAGCCTGGTAGTGTTGTGCTGCCAGCCAAATTTTTTGTTGAAATCATCAAGAAACTCCCTTCCCAAGAAATCCAGATGGAGGTAAAAGAAAACTTCCACACCTTTATCTCTTCGGGAGCTACGGAAATTCAGATGGTGGGCTTGGACCCGGAAGAATTCCCGGTATTGCCCAACATTGAAGACAGCCAAACCGTTTCTTTGCCTGGAGATCTGCTGAAAAATATGATTAAGCAAACGGTGTTCTCCATCTCCACCCATGAAACAACACCTATTCTGACTGGGGTATTATGGAGTCTGAACGACAATGAGCTGAAATTTACCGCTACAGACCGTCACAGATTGGCAACTCGCTCCGCACAGCTGGACAATGTGCAGGACATTTCGTTCAACAATGTCGTTATTGCCGGTAAAACGCTGAATGAGCTGAGCAAAATCATTCCGGACCAAAATACGCTGGTCGATATCGTTGTGGCCGATAATCAGGTATTATTTAAAATTGACCGTGTTCTGTTCTATTCTCGTATACTGGACGGCATTTATCCCGATACTTCTAGAATTATTCCAACATCGCATAAAACAGAACTCGTTTTGGACACAAAAAAATTAAGCGAGTCGATCGACCGCGCCTACCTGCTCTCCAAAGAGGAGAAAACGAACATTGTTCTCCTGCAAACGATGGAACATGGCGGCATCGAGATCTCTTCCAGCTCCTCCGAGCTTGGTAAAGTTCGTGAAGAATTGGATCTGGTCGATTTCAAAGGGGAGCCACTGCGCATCTCGTTCAACTCCAAATATATGCTGGACGTGCTAAAAGTGGTTGAAAGTGAACAGCTGATGATCGCTTTCATGGGAGTTATGAGCCCGATCATTCTTAAACCGCTCGACGACAGCAAGAGCCAATATATTATTCTGCCGTATCGTACAGCCAATTAAAGTTATCCCCATGTTGATAGGGATGAAAGGACGAAGTCATGAAACAAATATTTATCCACAGTGAATATATTAAGCTGGATCAGTTCTTGAAGCTTTCAGATTGCGTATCCACAGGTGGGATGGCGAAGGCGCTGCTGCAGGAAGGAGCAGTTCTGGTCAACGACGAAAAGGAAGAGCGGCGCGGACGCAAACTGGTTCCTGGCGACATCGTCAAGGTGGAGGATTGCGGAACGTTTCAGGTGGCAGCACAATAGACAGCCTCCCGCAGCCGCTTTGGCGCTACGCGCGGAAGACGAGGGAGAGGATAAGCTTGTTTGTCAAAAATGTCAGCCTGCAGCACTATCGAAACTACGAGAAGCTGCAGCTTGAGGCGTTTGGTGACGTTAATTTGATTATCGGACGCAATGCTCAGGGAAAGACGAATTTGATGGAGGCGCTCTTCGTGCTTGCTTTAACGAAGAGCCACCGTACCTCCAAGGATCGCGAATTGATTGGATTCGAGCAATCCAGTGCCCATATATCAGCCGAGATCGACCGCAAGTACGGAGCTTTGAAGCTGGAGCTGAGCTTATCCCAGCAGGGGAAGAAAGCAAAAATCAATGGACTTGAGCAGCGAAAGCTTAGCGATTTCATCGGCTCGCTCAATGTCGTGATGTTTGCACCCGAGGATCTGGAGATTGTCAAAGGCACGCCGGGGGTTCGCCGCCGGTTTCTTGACATGGAGATCGGCCAGGTGGCACCAAGCTACTTGTTTCATCTGCAGCAATACCAGAAGGTGCTCGTGCAGCGCAACAATCTGCTGAAGCAATTATGGGGGAAGGGCAGTGCTGAACAAGCGATGCTGGACATTTGGAACAGCCAATTGGCAGAACATGGTGTTAAAATCGTCAAGAAGAGGAAACAATTTATAAAAAAGCTGCAAAAGTGGGCTGAAAGCATCCATCAGGGAATCACAAACGGCCTGGAAGAGCTCTCTTTACACTACCTTCCGTCCTTTGCTGACGCGGAGGAAGAAGATGAAGCTGTCTTATTTGAGACATTTATGATAAAATTATCACAAATGAAAGAGCAAGAAATACGGCGTGGTATGACATTGGCAGGTCCTCATCGAGATGATCTGGCTTTTTATATTAATGGCAAAGAAGTCCAAACGTATGGATCTCAAGGTCAGCAGCGGACGACAGCGCTATCTTTGAAACTGGCTGAAATCGAGCTGATACAGGAAGAGATCGGTGAATATCCGGTGCTGCTTTTGGATGATGTGCTTTCTGAATTGGATCCGTACCGGCAGACACAATTGATCGAGACATTCCAGAGCAAAGTGCAGACATTCATCACGGCGACGGGCATTGAGAGTTTGAATACCGACAAATTGAAGGGTGCCAGCATTTTTCATGTCCATGACGGACAGGTGGGCTCTTAAGGAGTGATTCCATATGTATATTCATTTGGGCGGAGAGAAGATCATCCGTTCGTCGGAGCTGGTTGGAATTTTTGATATCTCGATAGAGAAATCTTCAAAAATCTCCAAGCAGTTCGTCACGCATGCCCAGCAGCATAAAGTCGTGGAGATGATTGGCGAAGAAGATCCGAAATCCATTGTGGTGACGAAATCGATCGTCTATTACTCTCCGATCTCCTCTGCAACGCTTAAGAAGAGAGCCAATCATTTTGTAGCTCAGGCATAACAGAATCTGTAGAAGTAGGTGAAGGCATGTCTATGAATCAACCGACATATGATGAGAATCAGATTCAGGTACTGGAAGGATTAGAAGCCGTTCGTAAACGTCCGGGGATGTACATCGGGTCTACCAGTGCTAAGGGTTTGCATCATTTGGTATGGGAAGTTGTGGACAATAGTATTGACGAAGCGATGGCGGGAATATGCGACCATATCGAAATCATTGTCCATGAGGATAACAGTGTTACCGTTGTCGATAACGGGCGCGGAATTCCGGTCGGCGAGAACGCCAAACTGAAGAAGTCGACGCTGGAAGTCGTTATGACCGTTCTTCATGCCGGCGGTAAGTTTGGCGGCGGTGGATATAAAGTATCCGGCGGTCTGCATGGTGTTGGTGTCTCAGTTGTGAATGCACTGTCTTCGAAAGTCGTGGTTCAGGTCAAACGTGATGGGCACATCTACCAACAGGAGTATCATCGCGGCGTACCTCAATATGATATCAAGATCATCGGGGATTCCGACGATCACGGGACAACCGTAACCTTCCTGCCGGATTCGGAGATTTTCACGGAAACAACGGAATATGATTACAACACGCTGCTGACACGGATCCGTGAGCTGGCGTTCCTGAACAAGGGCATTGCGCTTACACTGACGGACGAACGCACGGGTGCCTCCGACTATTTCAAATACGAGGGCGGAATCATTGAATACGTCAAGTTCCTGAATGAGAAGAAGGAAGCGCTGCACGAAGACCCTATCTATGTTGAGGGTTCACGGGATAATATTCAGGTCGAAGTGTCGCTTCAGTATAACGACAGCTATACCGAGAATATTTATTCTTTTGCAAATAATATCAACACGCACGAAGGCGGAACGCATGAATCCGGCTTTAAGAGTGCGCTCACTCGAATCATCAATGACTATGCCCGCAAAACGGGATTGATCAAAGATAACACCAACAACCTGTCGGGTGACGATGTGCGTGAAGGATTGACGGCAATCATCTCCGTCAAAGTACCGGAGCCGCAGTTTGAAGGGCAAACCAAAACTAAGCTCGGCAATAGTGAAGTACGCGGAATTGTGGAATCCTTGTTCGCTGAGAAGCTGCAGGAGTTCCTGCAGGAGAATCCGTCGGTTTCCCGTCGGATCTTGGAGAAGGCGCTCCAGGCATCACGTGCTCGTGAAGCGGCGCGTAAAGCCCGCGAGATGACACGCCGGAAGAGTGCGCTTGAAGTCAGCGCATTGCCTGGTAAACTGGCAGACTGCTCTTCCAAGGATGCCTCCATCAGTGAGCTGTACATCGTCGAAGGTGACTCTGCCGGCGGATCCGCCAAGCAGGGACGCGATCGACATTTCCAAGCCATTTTGCCGCTTCGGGGTAAAATTCTCAACGTGGAAAAGGCGCGGCTTGACCGTATCCTCTCCAATGCGGAAATCCGGGCGATCATTACGGCGCTGGGCACAGGGATTGCGGAAGATTTCGATCTGTCCAAGGCCCGTTATCACAAAATCATTATTATGACCGATGCCGACGTCGACGGTGCGCATATTCGTACCTTGCTGCTGACGTTCTTCTACCGTTACATGCGTAAGCTGGTAGAAGCGGGATATATCTATATAGCCCAACCGCCGCTCTTCAAGGTCGAGCGCAATAAGGTGATCCGTTATGCCGGCAGTGAGAAAGAACGCGACCAGATCATTAAGGAATTCGGTGAGAACGTCAAAATTAACGTACAGCGCTACAAAGGTCTCGGCGAGATGAACGCCGGACAGCTGTGGGAGACGACGATGGATCCGGAGAGCCGTACCATGCTTCAGGTGACCATCGAAGATGCGATCCTGGCCGATACGTTGTTTGATACCCTGATGGGCGATAACGTTGAACCGCGACGGGATTTCATTCAGGAGCATGCGAAGTCGGTCCGTAATTTGGACGTATAAGGTTTTCATTCAAAAAGGGGCATCCCAAGGTCTGTGAAGGCCTCAGGGTTGCCCCTTTATTTTTACGATGGATGTGGATTTGGTGTGCTCGTCATATAACCTAAATTTGGGGGATTAATTAATATATCGCATGCTAACCGGTCTTTTTGGCTTTTTTCTTGGTGGATAAGTTACGGCCATAAGCGGTAGCATATTTCTTAACCTGTTTGTAGATGCTGGGATCTTTGAAAAATTTCTTGAACGGGAACAGTGCAGGTTTGGTATTAACCTCCAAGATCCAGATGTTCCAGCTTTTATCAATGGCAATATCCAAGCCGATTTCTTTCAGATTGGGATAGGATTTCTGCAGCTGGGCTGCGACATTCACCCCAAGCGTATTCAGCTCTCTTCGGATATTCTCTGCCTCTTCTGCCGTCATATGCTCGGTCATCAGCGGTTTATAGTGTTGAACCACGCCGCCGCTGTGATGGTTGGTAATGATTTTATTATTGGCTGCTACCCGGCCAATGATTCCTGTGCTTACCCACTGACCCGATGGACTTTTCTGTGTAAGTACTCGAAGATCAAAGGGGTTACCCTTATGACTAAGCAGATGGATGCCTTGCTGAATCAGATACGTCTGGCCCTGGAACAGAGTGCTCAGTGTTTTATGGAGACCCTCCAGAGAGGTAAATATTTCGGTTTTCTGTTCATAACGAAGCTTGTAGGAAGTAGTCGTGGTTTCATCGGCATCAGCATCAGCGTTTTGGGAATGGAGCTGTTCGACTGACATGACGCCGATACCGTAGGTCCCCCGGTCAGGCTTGATATACACAAGCTTATGTGTACCGAGCATGTCTTCAAGCGCCTCCAACGAATATTGGCGGGTGGAGGGAACATAAGAGACGAGACCTTTATTTTTCAAGAGTATTTTCGTTTTCGCCCACTTGCTTGCAACGCGTTGAATAGTCAACCATCTTCATCCTTTCCAGTTGTATGATGGGAGTGACAGGATTTGGCCTGTCGCGTAATACAAACTCGTGTTGATCCGGTTGATTTGAAAGAATGGGGGCCATCTCCAGCAAGAGAGCCTATACCCGGAAAACATAGGACAAGTATGACAAACAGTGGTATAATATAAAGATGTGATGATACGAAAAGTCCTGTGCAATGCATTGTATGTGAAAAGGGGCACGGAGGACAGGGCGTATATCCCGATTTCCGGGCAAAATCATTCTTTCACTTGATCCATCCCGTGTTTAATTGTGCACGGTTTGTGAAAGTAATATAATAAAGGTTAGTGCGTTTTTAGGTTTCTGATCACTATTCTGCTTTTTTCACATAGATCAAGGCATGGTTGATAGGAAAATGAAGGAGGTCCAGCATGGCGGAAGAAAATTTCTCCCAAATCAAAGATCGTGACATTGGTACCGAGATGCGCGAGTCCTTTATGGACTACGCGATGAGCATCATTGTCAGCCGGGCTTTGCCGGATGTACGGGACGGAATGAAGCCAGTACACCGTCGTATTTTATATGCGATGTCTGAACTTGGAATGGCCCCGGATAAACCGCATAAGAAATCGGCAAGAATTGTTGGCGAGGTTATCGGTAAGTACCATCCTCATGGTGATTCCGCAGTTTATGAATCCATGGTTCGGATGGCGCAGGACTTCTCCATGCGTTATATGCTTGTTGATGGACACGGAAACTTCGGTTCCATTGACGGCGATATGGCAGCAGCTATGCGTTATACCGAGGCTCGTTTATCGAAGATTGCTATGGAAATGCTGCGTGATATTAATAAAGAGACTGTAGACTTTGCTCCTAACTATGACGGTGAGGAACAGGAACCGGTCGTTCTTCCTGCGCGTTATCCTAACTTGCTGGTCAACGGCGTATCCGGGATCGCAGTAGGTATGGCTACCAATATTCCGCCTCATAATCTCGGTGAAGTGATCGATGGCGTTCAGGCGATGATTCGAAACCCTGATATCACACCGATGGAGCTGATGGAATATATTCAAGGACCGGATTTCCCGACAGCGGGATATATTCTGGGACGTGAAGGGATTCGTCAAGCCTACCGCACGGGCCGAGGGTCCGTTACGATGCGGGCGAAGGCGACCATTGAAGAGAATAATAACAACAAGGCGCGCATTGTCGTTCACGAGATTCCGTATCAGGTGAACAAGGCTCGTCTGGTTGAGAAGATCGCGGAATTGGTTCGCGATAAGCGGATTGACGGCATTACGGATCTCCGCGACGAGTCGGACCGTAACGGTATGCGGATTGTTATTGAGCTGCGCCGAGACGTCAATCCGAATGTCGTTCTGAATAACCTGTACAAGCATACGGCCATGCAGTCTAATTTCGGTATTAACATGCTGGCCATCGTAAACAATGAGCCGAAAATTTTGAACCTGCGTGACGTGCTGTTCCACTATTTGGAGCATCAGGTCGTCGTTATCCGTCGCCGGACCGAGTTTGAACTGAAGAAGGCGGAAGCTCGGGCTCATATTCTCGAAGGTTTGCGGATTGCGCTGGATCATCTCGATGAGGTTATTGCCCTCATTCGTGCGTCACAGACCACAGAGGCTGCCCGCGAAGGCTTGATGGAGCGTTTCGGTCTCAGTCATGAGCAGGCGCAGGCTATTCTGGATATGCGTTTGCAGCGCCTGACCGGACTCGAACGCGAGAAGATTGAGAACGAGTACCAAGAATTGCTGGCCAGAATCGCGGAACTGCGCGAGATCTTGGCTAATGAGCATCTTGTGCTTCAGATCATCAATGATGAGCTACAAGAGATTAAGGAGCGCTTCTCTGATGAACGCCGTACCGAAATTACGGTCGGGGAAGACAGCATCCTGGACGAGGATCTGATTCCACGGGAAGAAGTGATCATCACCATTACGCATACCGGTTACATCAAGCGTCTGCCTGCGAACACCTATCGCAGCCAGAAGCGGGGCGGCCGCGGCGTTGTGGGGATGGATACGAAGAGTGAGGACTTTGTCGAGCATCTCTTCGTCACGAATTCTCACCACTACCTGATGTTCTTCACGGACAAAGGGAAGGCGTACCGGTTGAAAGCTTATGAGATCCCAGAGCTTAGCCGTACCGCCCGCGGAACGCCGATCATCAACCTGATTCAGATTGAACAGGGCGAGTCGATCAATGCCGTGATCCCGGTGGAGAACTTTGACAGCGATAATTTCCTGTTCTTTGCAACGCGCCAGGGTGTCGTTAAGAAAACCCCACTTGAGGATTATGTCAATATCCGCAAGGGCGGTCTGATTGCGATCAACCTGCGCGAGGATGATTCCCTGATCGAGGTTAAGCTGACAGATGGTCAGCAGGAGATCATCATGGGTACGGCGCAGGGAATGTCCATCCGCTTCAAGGAGAGCGATGTTCGCTCGATGGGAAGAAGCGCGACGGGGGTTAAAGGAATTACCCTGGATGACCATGATGAAGTCATTGGCATGGACGTGGTGGACCAGGAACTTGATATCCTTATTGTAACGACCAAAGGTTACGGCAAGCGGACGCCTGCAAGCGACTACCGCAGCCAGACCCGTGGCGGTAAAGGCATTAAGACCATCAATATTACGGAGAAAAATGGACCGGTTGTGGCACTTAAGGTCGTGAAATCGGAAGAGGATCTCATGATTATTACGTCTAGCGGCACCATCATCCGTACGAGCATGGAGGGCATCTCTACCATGGGCCGTTATGCTCAGGGCGTGAAGCTGATCAACATCCGTGAGGATGATTCCGTAGGTACCGTGTGCCGTGCGGATAAGAGCGATGAGCCTGAAGCGGGCGAAGAGGAAGAAGAAGGTCAAGATGGCACGGAGCCGCTTGAGCCGACGGAAGAATAAACGAAAGTATCGGGCATGGATGCAGATTTGCGTTCATGCTCTTTTTTTTGTCTTACCGGATTACAAATTCAGGGAATTGGTATTGTACAGGCCGCGAAAGACAAACTATAATATGTATAATATAAGGTGAAGTTTGCTGCTATGACGCAGCTTAATAGATGGAGAGGTTGATCATGACGATCAAAGCCGTGAATGAAGTGGTGGCTGGAGTAAAGCTGGCCAAAGATGTGTATACGCCTCTGGGAGGCCTTTTGCTTCAAAAAGGGAAGGTCTTGCTTCCCCGGGATCTAGAGGTATTGAAAGCTTTCATGGTGGACCATCTTATTGTGGAATCCGTTGAGGCAGACAGCACTAGAATACCGACCGTAAAATCCGCCGGACAGAAGCCGTCGCTGATCTTTACGGGAAATCAACAGGGCAGTGGGAACGAAGAGGTACCTGTTCGAAAAGACTTGGCCTTGCATGAGGAATACGATAAGACCATGATCCTGGTCAAAAACTGTTACCAATCCGCCATAACGGGCGAGCTGCGAATGTATGAAGTTCGTAATCAAATGGACAACTTATTAAAACACCAACATGAGTATCATATCCTTAAATTTATTCCACGCATGACCAATCGCCATGATTATCGCTATCACAGTGCAGTATTGTGTGCCCTTTCCTCCTATAAGCTGGCACAATGGGTGGGGCTTCCGCAGAAAGATTGGATGCAAGTAGCCTTTGCAGGACTGCTGCATGATATCGGAAATGCCAAGATTGATCCGATTGTGTTGAACAAACCTTCCAAACTAACCGACGAAGAGAACGAAGAAGTACGTCAGCATACGACCTACGGTTATCAGATTCTCAAGAATGTTGCGGCGGTGAATGAAGGAGTTCGGCTGGCAGCTCTCCAGCATCACGAGAAAGTAGATGGCTCGGGGTATCCACTGCGGCTGGAGGGGAACAAGATTCATATCTATGCCAAGATCGTTGCTGTTACCGATATCTTTCATGCGATGACACTGGATAAGTTCTATCGAAATGCCCAATCGCCTTATGTTGTGTTGGAACAAATCCAACTGGAGGCCTTTGGCAAGCTGGATCCAAAGATCGTTCAGACTTTCATCCAAAAGGTAACCTCCTTGCATTCAGGTACTCGAGTGCGGTTGAGCAATGGCACTTCGGGAGAAATTGTATTTACGGACGCCCAGCATTCAACGAGACCGATGGTATCGGTTCAGGGAGAGATTATTAACTTGATGCAGCAGCGCCAACTCTATATAGAAGAAGTCATTTATTGATTTCAAAAAAAGGGTTGACCTACATAGGAATGCTGTGATATATTATTTCTTGCCGCTTCTGAGCGGATATATATCGCAGCTTTCAATGAAATAAAAGTTTTCAAAAAAAAGCTTGCTAAATAATTGAGATTGTGATATATTATAAGAGTTGCTGGTGCGAACGAGATTCGCTAGTGACGAAGAAGTTGATCTTTGAAAACTGAACAACGAGTGAGTAAAACGAACCACTTAGGTGGAACGTTGAAATAGAGAATTGAACAAATTCTCGTCAGTTAAGAAATGAGCAAATCAAACACTTTATTGGAGAGTTTGATCCTGGCTCAGGACGAACGCTGGCGGCGTGCCTAATACATGCAAGTCGAGCGGACTTGATGGAGTTCAT
>NZ_JAGGRD010000050.1:0-18081 GCF_018613005.1 Paenibacillus sp. ISL-20 | reverse complement strand
AAACGAAAAAAAGGTACGGCTCCTCAACTTTCTTGAGGAGCCGTACCTTTTTTTATGAGAAGAACTTTTTCAGTGGCCTCGTTTACACACCGGCGTCTTTGAATAAAGTGGCGATCGAGCCGCCCTCAGTAATAATGTGGGTTGCCTGGGCCAACATGGGCGCAACAGACAGCACCTTAAGCCGCATCTTGCAGTGATGATCTGGGAGCACGATGGAGTCTGTGACCACGATTTCCTCGATATGAGCATGGTCCAGACGGCTTAGTGCTTCACCGGAGAAGAGCCCATGGGTTGCACAAACAATGGCATCATTAGCTCCCCGTTCCTTCAGACCTTCGACCACTTGCACGATGGTGGTTCCTGTATCAATCAAGTCCTCGATAATAATCGGCGTACGCCCCGCCACGTCCCCAATGACATGGGTGATAACGGCTTCGTTATGGGCAGGACGCTGCTTGATCATCATGGCAAACGGCGATCCCAGGCGACTCGCAAGTTTCTCGGCTGTCTTCGCCCGCCCGGCATCGGGGGATACGATGACCGGGTTCTCAATTTTCTTGGTCTTCAGATATTCCGTAATCAGATCAAGCGCAGTCAGATGATCCACCGGGATATTGAAGAAGCCCTGAATAGCAGGGGCATGCAGATCAATCGTAATCACGCGGTTGGCCCCGGCTGTGGTCAGCACATCAGCTACCATCTTGGCCGAAATCGGCTCACGCGGTGCTGCCTTTCGTTCCTGTCTGGCATAACCGTAATAAGGCACAATGATATTGATCGTTCTGGCGGAAGCACGCTTCGCGGCATCAATCATCACCAGCAGCTCTACGAACATTTCATTGATAGGGTGAGAAAAGGACTGCAGCAGAAAAACATCGCAATTGCGGATGCTCTCTTCAAAGTGCACATAAACTTCGCCACTCTGAAAGCGGGAAATCTTGATCTTTCCCGGTTCAACTCCCAACTGCTTACTGATATTTGCAGCAAGCGCCGGATTGGAAGTTCCGGCGAACAATCGTAATGAACGATACATGAGGACCTCCTGACGAGAGTGGTTGATAATGGCTGATGCAACGATCTCGTTGAAAGCGTTATCGTCAAATCAGGCCGTTCCCGCCTCCATCAACCTCTTCGAAGAAGAGTCTCTAAGAGTAGAAAACAGCCGTCTGCAATAAACCTGTTTGCAATTAGTGCTTATCTTCATTATACATTGTTTCCCTCAACATTCAAAAGCACCATCTCCCGCTTCCGGTTACGGAAGGTCGCGATCTCCCGAACGCCAAGCTCCGATAGCAGTGTTCTGGCCTGGTCCAGATGCTCGCCCAGCTTCCTCGGCTGATGGGCATCCGACCCTAAAGTCAACGGAACGCCAAGCTTAATCGCTTCCTCCAGCATGCGGCGGCTCGGAAACATTTCCTCACAGGCCTTCGATAAACCGGAGGCATTCAGCTCCATGGCTTTCCCGCTTTGGTCCACAGCCGCAAGCGCGGCTTGTTCCAGAGCGATCACTTCCGACTTCTGTTCGGGGCCTGGTCCATAACCGAACCGCTTGATCACGTCCAGATGGCCCATGATATCATAGAAGCCGGTCGCGGCGGCTTTCTGCACTGCATCATAATATTGCTGATAAACCTCAAGCGGATCCTTGTCCTCCCAGCCTTGGGTCTGACGGTAATCCGTAATATCCCACTCTCCCAGAAAGTGTACGGAGCCGATAACATAATCCCACGGATAGTCCTTCACAATCCGCTCAATCTGTTCTTCGTATCCCTCGATATAATCGCCTTCGAGGCCGATTCGAATGTCAATCCGTCCTTTGTAGCGTTCCTTCAGCTGCAGGCACTCTTCCACGTAACGCGGCAGCTCGTCCATCGGCATGGCCATTTCCGGATAATACGTTTCCGGGTTGACGTGAATCAAGGGCATATGATCCGACAAGCCCAATTGATCCATCCCGAGTTCAATGGCGCGCCGTACATACTCCTCCAGCTGCCCCTCGGCATGTCCGCACCGGGCATGGTGGGTATGGTAATCAATATGCATCGGTAGACCTCCTAATCGCGGCGTGGCCGTTCGTGGCGGCGACTCAGCTCATCCATGATCTCATCCAGCGGGAGCTTGCGCTCCTGGAGAAGTACCAGCAGGTGATAGATCAGATCGCTGATTTCAAGCTTAAGCTCGGCGTTGTCTTTATTTTTGGCGGCGATGATCGTTTCCGAAGCTTCTTCGCCCACCTTCTTCAGGATTTTGTCTACCCCTTTATCAAAGAGGTAAGTCGTATAAGCCCCTTCAGGCCGCTCCACTTCACGCTGGGCAATGACCTCTTCCAACTCAGCAAGAACTGTAAACCGCCTGCTCTCTGCAGCTGCACGGTTATTCGCAGTCCCGCTCTTCTGCCCCTGAACCGTAATCTCATTGTAGAAGCAGGTTGTTTGTCCGGTATGACAAGCAGGTCCCTTCGGATCCACCAGCAGCAAGAGGGTGTCTCCATCACAGTCGTACGTCATGGATACGACCGTCTGGACGTTCCCGGAAGTTGCCCCCTTATGCCACAGCTCCTCGCGCGAACGGCTCCAGAACCAAGTTTCGCCGCTTTCCAGCGTCAAGCGAAGAGACTCCCGATTCATATAAGCCATCATCAGCACCTGCTTGCTCTGTGCATCCTGTACAATCGCCGGCACCAGGCCCGAGGCATCCCACCGGATATGCTCGCTGACCTGCTCCAGGGATAAATCCTTCAACATATCTTCGCTCACCGTATATCCACTCCTTTTTGACTAAGATGCAACTTCAGATGAGGAATCGAGATCTCTTTATAATGGAAAATCGTTGCGGCAAGACCCGCATCCGCCTTGCCTGTGGTGAACACGTCATAGAAGTGATCCTCTTTGCCAGCACCGCCGGACGCGATGACCGGGATCTGCACCATTGAAGATACGGCAGAGGTAAGTGATAGATCGAACCCATCCTTCGTTCCGTCTGCATCCATGCTGGTCAACAGAATCTCGCCTGCACCCAGGCTTTCCGCCTGCTTCACCCAATCCAGCGCTTTGATGCCGGAAGGCGTACGTCCGCCGTGCGTGTATACTTCCCATTCCCCCCACGCTTCGTTGTACTTGGCATCGATGGCCACAACGATGCATTGGGAGCCGAATTTGCGTGCCCCGGCTGAGATGAGCTCCGGCTGCTTGACCGCTGCCGTATTCACACCGATCTTATCCGCGCCTGCCCGCAGAATCCGCTTCATGTCCTCGACGGACGAGATGCCTCCACCCACGGTAAAAGGAATGGCGATTTCCCCTGCCGTTCTCCGCACGACTTCCTCCATCGTCGCCCGCCCTTCGACCGATGCCGAAATATCCAGAAAGACTAACTCGTCTGCGCCTTCCCGGTCATAGAGCGCCGCCAATTCCACGGGATCGCCCGCATCGCGGAGATTCACAAAATTCACACCCTTCACCACCCGGCCGTCCTTGACGTCCAGGCAGGGTATGATCCGTTTAGCCAGCATGCTGTTCCCCTCTTCCCCTATGAACTCTATCGATCAACCGTTTATTTGAACGGACCCTAAGTCCAGACCTACTTGATTCTCGTAATCGCCTCGTTCAGGTCAATATTGCCTGTATACAGCGCCTTGCCTACGATCGCTCCGCCTACACCGTCGCCGCTGTGCGCGCTGAGCGCCAGCAAATCGTCCAGCTTCGTCACGCCGCCCGAAGCGATGACCGAGCGGCCGCTGGCTTTCGCAAGCGAGACAATTGCCTCCACATTAGGCCCCTGCATCATCCCGTCCCGGGAAATATCGGTGAAGATGAAGGTTTGCGCTCCTTTGGCTGCCAATTCTTTTGCCAACACCTCGGCTTGAACCTCGGACGTCTCCAACCAGCCCCTAGTTGCGACGTATCCGTCGCGCGCGTCGATCCCGATGGCCACCTTATCCCCGTACTTGCCCAGCACCTCTTCTGTAAAGACGCGGTCTTCAATCGCCGCCGTACCGATGATAACCCGGCTGATGCCAAGCGACAGCAGCCGCTCCACATCCGCTAGCGTGCGCAGACCTCCGCCTACCTGAACTGGAACCTGAACGCTGGCTGCGATCTTCCCGATGATATCGTCATTCACCGGATGGCCAGCCTTCGCGCCGTCCAAATCCACGAGATGAATAAAGGTACCGCCCTGCTCTTCCCACGATTTAGCTACCTCGAGCGGATTGTCATTGTATACCGTTTCTTGATTATAATCGCCTTGCACGAGCCTGACGCATTTGCCGCCGCGAATATCGATTGCTGGATATATGATAAAAGAGGACATCCCCATTCCCACTTTCCTTCCGGTCTATTTGATCACCTTACATTACGTTAAAGCCAAGAAATTGCGAAGCAGGCTCATCCCAAGCTCCCCGCTCTTCTCGGGATGGAACTGCATGCCATACACCGAACCGCGGCCCACGATGGCTGTCACTGGCTGACCGTAATCGGTAACCGCCAGCAAGTCAGCCTGAACCTCAGGAAGAACATGATACGAGTGGACAAAATACACATGACCTTCCTCAAGTCCCGCAAACAGCGGATGCTCCCGCTTCTCGAACTGCAATGAATTCCAGCCCATATGCGGCACCTTGTAGTCACCACCCGTAAACCGTACAACCGATCCGGGCAAAATATCCAGCCCTTCAAACTTGCCATGCTCCTCGCTCCGGCTGAATAGGAGCTGCATGCCGAGGCAAATCCCCAGCAGCGGCTTCCCCGATTTCGCTGCTTCCTTCATGACCGAGTCCAGCGAGGTTTCGCGCAGCTGCTCCATGGCATCGCCGAACGCGCCGACCCCAGGCAGAATGATGCCATCCGCCGCCAGAATCTCCTCTCGCTCCCCGGTAACGAGCGGCTTATATCCAAGCCGCTCCACTGCTTTGCTGACGCTGTGCAGATTGCCCATGCCGTAATCCACGATTGCAATCGCCATCGATTATAGCACTCCCTTCGTGGATGGCACGCCGGTCACCCGCGGATCCACGGTAGTCGCCTCATCCAATGCACGGCCGAGGGCCTTAAATACCGCTTCAATCATATGGTGGGTATTGTGTCCGTAATGAACGATGACATGCAGCGTGATCCGTGCCTCCAGCGCCAACTTCCACAGAAATTCATGGACAAGCTCAGTTTCAAAAGAGCCTACCTGCTGCGAAGGGTACTCGGCCCGATACTCAAAATGCGGACGGTTGCTGATATCCACAATGACTTGAGCAAGCGCCTCATCCATCGGTACAAACACGCTGGCGTACCGCTTAATCCCTTTTTTATCGCCCAGCGCCTCGCGGAACGTTTGCCCCAGGCAAATCCCGATATCCTCCACCGTGTGGTGGTCATCGATCTCGATATCTCCCTTCGCCTTCACGCGAAGATCAAATTGCCCATGCTTCGTAAACAAATCAAGCATATGATTCAGAAACGGCACATCGGTTTCCAATTCCGAGATCCCGGTTCCATCGACATTGAAATCCAGGGCAATTTCGGTCTCATTGGTTTTACGGCTCACGCCGGCTGATCTTGCTGCTGCATCCAAACTGCTCACGTTGATTGCCTCCTCTAAACGTATCTAGTATGAACGAATCATTCATGTTCCTCTTTGATGCTTAACGCTCCTGTTCAAGCCGAATCTCGATCGCCCGGGCATGACCTTCAAGCCCTTCGCGTCGAGCCAGCTCCATAATCTGCTCTCCATCGCGCAGCAGGGCTTCCTTGCTGTAGTAGATCAAGCTTGATTTCTTAATGAAATCGTCCAAATCAACCGGCGATGCGAAACGAGCCGTCCCATTCGTCGGGATGATATGATTCGGTCCTGCAAAATAATCACCTACCGGCTCCGAGCTGTATGGCCCGAGGAAGATCGCACCCGCGTTCTCGATCTGGCCCACAATCGCCATCGGCTCCTCCGTCACAATTTCCAGATGCTCCGGCGCCAAACGGTTAATAACTTCAATCCCTTCTCTAAGGGATTCCGTGATGATCACCGCGCCGTAAGTATCCACGGAGGCCCGGGCGATGTCGCGCCGGGGCAGAAGTTCAAGCTGCCGCTCCACTTCCGCGGCAACGGTCTCGCCCAGCTTGCGTGAAGGCGTCACGAGAATGGCGGATGCCATCTCGTCATGCTCTGCTTGGGAGAGCAAATCCGCCGCAATATACGAAGCATCTGCGCTGTCATCGGCCAATACCGCAATCTCGCTCGGACCGGCCAGGCTGTCAATATTGACCGCCCCGTACACTTCTCGCTTGGCCAGCGCAACGTAAATATTGCCGGGACCGCAGATTTTATCAACGGGGGAGATGCTCTCCGTACCGTAGGCCAACGCCGCAATCGCCTGAGCCCCTCCTACGCGGTAAATCTCCGTAACGCCGGCCTCGGCTGCAGCGACCAGGATATAGGGATTAATCCCATCCTTCCCGCCGGTAGCTGGGGGGGTGACCATGACAATCTCGGGCACGCCTGCCACCTGCGCCGGGATGACGTTCATCAGCACGGACGAAGGATAGGCTGCCTTCCCGCCGGGCACATATACACCCACGCGCTTCAACGGACGAATGATCTGTCCCAAGATGCTGCCGTCGGCTTGAAGATCCATCCAGGAATTACGCTTCTGCTTCACATGGAAAGCGCGAATATTATTCGCTGCGGCCTGAATCGCCTTCACGAACGAAGACTCCACATGATGATAAGCCTCCTTGAGCTCCTTATCCGTTACGCGAAGCTGATCTGCCGTAAGGCGGACGCGGTCCAATTGCTCGGTATGCCGCAGCAAGGCAGCATCTCCATCCGACCGAATATCCCGCACAATCGCCTTCACGACTTCATTCTGCTCTGGTGTGCCGTAATCATTTTCCCGTTTCAGCTGAAAGTCCCGTGCTGATATAACCCTCACCTTCATCTCCCCCAATCCCGCTGCTTGCATCTCATCTGGTTTCCATACACGCATAGCGTTTCTTACGAATCGACAATCTATTTGTCCGATCTATCCATGCTCATCCTGTTTGTACCTTCGTTCTTAGCTCTATATATTCGCTCCCTCAGACATAATGACCATTTGCAGCCGATCACACAATTCCTGAATTTCATCATTCTTCATCCGATAGCTGACACGATTGGCAATCAGACGACTTGTAATTTCAAAGATGCTGGTCATCTCTATAAGTCCGTTCTCCTTGAGCGTTTGGCCCGTTTCCACCATATCCACGATCCGGTCCGCCAAGCCGATAAGCGGTGCAAGCTCGATGGAACCATTCAGCTTAACAACTTCAACCTGCTGGCCTTGTTCACGGAAATACTGCGAAGCCACATTCGGATACTTGGTGGCGACCCGCTGACGTATGCCCGGCTTCCAGTCCGGTAAGCCGATAACCGACATCCGGCACCTTGCGATGCCGAGATCGAGCAGCTCATAGACATCTTTGTTCTCTTCCATCAGCACATCCTTGCCAACGATTCCGATATCCGCGACACCGTATTCCACATAAGTCGGCACATCCACCGGCTTCGCCAGAATAAATTCCATTCCTGCCTCCGGCAAGGGAATGACCAGCTTGCGCGTCTCATCCACATCGAGGGGAATCGGAAGTCCGGCTGAACGAAACAGCGCGGATGCTTTTTTATATATACGCCCTTTGGGCATCGCTACTTTCAACGTTTCCGCCACATTCAAATCCTCCTGACCTTAACCTATATAAAATAGAGTGATATATCAGCGTTCTATCGAAGGGTAATGATCTCTCGGTAACCTCTATTTAGCAGGCTGCTGGATACAACGGGTACACCCTCATCGCGGACATTCGCCGAGTCCGGCATAATCGAGGTGATGACGGTATGACCCTGTGCCCGCAATTCTGATGCTTTTGCCAAACCTTCTTTGCGATAGGAAGCCGTGTAACGGATCAGAATGGGCAGCTCCTCCACAATCTCTTCTCCCTGCACCCCATCCAATATGCGATTGGTCTTAAGCGCAAAGCCGGTGGCCGGAACCGCACGGCCAAACTGCTGAAGCAGCTTATCATAACGACCACCGCTCGCAACGGGTGAACCTAGCTCAGCAGCATAGCCTTCAAACGTCATGCCGGTGTAATAGGAGAAGTCTCCGAGCATCGTCAGATCAAACAGAACATGCCTGGAGACGTCGTATGCCTCCAGCACCTCCCATACTCTGCACAGGTGCTCAATAGAAGCTCTTGCGAGATCATTGCTGCTAATCTCAAGTGCTTGCCCGGCAATCTCCCTGCCCCCGCGCAGCTTCAGGATTCCCTCCAGCTGGTCCTGCTGTGTCTTCGTAAGACGCAGACTAGCAATGGTATTTCGGTATCCGACATAGTCGCGGTTCAGCAGATCCTGCTTCAGGCTCTCTTGATCCTCCGTCCGCTCAGGCAGCACCTCCTGGAGCAGGCCATTAAGGTAACCCATATGCCCCATTGCGATTTTGAATTTCTCCACACCTGCCGCCTTCAGGGATTCAATCGCCAGCGCAATTACTTCGGCATCGGCCTCCGGCGTATCGTCGCCTACAAGCTCTACACCCGTCTGGAAGAATTCAGCCTCGCGGCCGGCCTCCTCTTCGATTGCGCGAAACACATTTGCATGGTAAGACAAACGCACCGGTAACGGCTCATCCTTCAGGAGAGATGACATGACCCGTGCTATGGGAGCGGTCAGATCGGACCGCAGCACCATGGTCGTTCCGCGCTTATTCAATAATTTAAACAGTTTTTGGTCCGACGTAGAGCTTGCTACGCCTACCGTATCGTAATATTCCATCGTTGGTGTCATAATCTGCTGGTATCCCCAGCGGTCCATACATGCAAGCACTTCACGTTCAATCCGGCGCAGCTTGGTGACCGCATGAGGGAGATAATCACGAACACCTGCCGGTTTCTCGAAGCCTTTCGGTTTAGACATGACGCTCCACCTCAAATTCAGAAAAATCTTTACTATGGTAAAGTGGTACCTTGCTAATAAATTAAAGGATATTGGCTATATTACCATGAACCCTGCCTGATCGTCAATGCATCATGAATGCGTCCTGCTATGTATCGTTCTCCGTTGTGATCCGCCTTAGCCGCCAAAGAATCCGCTTAACTTCTGGGTATAATTGTAACACAAGAACATGCTGGAGTGGCTTGCTTGTCTAGGGGTGAACCTCTGCTATGTCCAGAGGCAGGCATAATACAAAAAAACCGCCCGATTGCCGGACGGCTTTGCTTCATAATGATGTAAAAGAAAAAAGTATGCCTGTTATAGTTATAGATCTACTGATTTTTTGCTGTCGCCTGTAACGGTGTCTTTTCTCTGCGTTGGTGCTTTCGGTGCTTTGGATGATGGCTTCAATGATCGTGGAACACTGCCAAGCAGCATCCAGGAGCCTGGAATCCACCGGAACACCGTTTGAACCACCAGCGCACTGACAATCAGCGCAGTTACCATACCGCCGTAAATCCAGATGAGGTAATCATCGGTTACCGGATTCAGCTTGAGATCGTACTCCCGGTACAGGAATAGCCAGAGCGGATGCACCAGATAGATCGCGAAGGACAACTCGCCAATCCGCGTCAGCACCTTCACGATGAGTTTCCAACCGCTGTTATACAGCCAGCTGGCCAGCTGCATCAGCACAATCGCGGAGAAAACCGTGTGCAGATTCCATAACAGCTCGTACAACAGGGAGTCGTATTTGGCACCGTGCAATCTCTGATTGTACCAAATCTGCACATGTGTCAGTGCCATCGCAAGCCAACCGGCCCATAACACGACCGTACCTGCTCTTTGACCTAAAGTCTGCTTTTTCCAGGATGACGTAAGCCAGCCCTTGAATTTGTCGTAATTCATCGCCAGATAAGCACCCAGCATATAGTAGGCTAAATACGAGATGGCCAGGCTTCCTTTAAACGTGTATTGCAGCTCGTATTTATTCCATATGATAAAGCCCCATTGAAGCAGGAACCCGATGGGAACCGCCCACCGTACGAGAAACCGTGACGATTTAAACAGCTTAAGAAAGATCGGGAACAGGATATAGAACTGCAAACTGATAAATACAAAATATAAGTGCGTATAATTCTGCCCCCGAATTAAACGTTCAAAGAAAAGCGGCATCTGTGCCCATAGATCAAATGAGCTGTTGAGCAGCCCGTTCTGATACATCCGCACAAAGAAATAGATGATCGAGAACAGCACATAAGGCAGCAAAATATACAAAAGCCGCCGTTTGTAGAAGTTTTTGATCAGATCCTTGGTCAGAGGCCGGTCTGCATAGTTATAGAACAGCACAAAGCTGCTTAGGAATATAAACGAAGGTGTACCATATTTAAAGAAAATATTCAAAAAATTAATAATATAATAGAATCGCGAATCAATCGCATCAACCGTTGCAAATGAAGTCGCATGAACGTGAAGCACGCCCAGGATGGCCAGCGCACGATAAATATCGAGCTGCGGGAGCCTTTCCTTTTTGTTCAGCGTTGCACTCATGTCAGGCGTCGCCTCCTTGATTCAAGTATTTTTATAGAGTCAATGAAAAGGTATGGGCGGGCAAAAAAGTCCCTCAAGGCCATCATACCCCGGGGACTATGGAATCGCTTTGTGTCATGTTATCCTCTACTCATTCTACAATAATTCAGGTAGCTTGAGAACCTAACTTGTCACATTACCTCAAATTGACTCACTTTCCGTCGATGTCCTCTTCAGCTCTCGCAATGGATTGCCGCCTACAAAAACACCCGGTGCCACATCTTTATGTACGACAGACCCTGCAGCAACAACGGCTCCATCTCCGATCGTTACGCCAGGCAAAATCGTAGTATTCGCGCCGATGAGCACGTTCTCCCCGATTCGCACTTCACCCAGACGATATTCCTTTATTAAATACTCATGAGCAAGAATCGTTGTGTTGTAGCCGATCACCGAATTCTCGCCGATGGATATTTTCTCCGGAAAAAACACATCTACCATGACCATCAATCCAAACGCGGTATGCCTGCCCACCTTCATCCCAAGCATGTGGCGGTATATCCAGTTCTTCAAGGGCAGGATAGGGCAATAACGGGCCAACTGGATAAAGATGAAGTTCTTGACGCCCTTGAACGGGCTCACAGTGCGGTAGATTTGCCACAGCGCGTTGGGCCCTTCTACAGGATAACGGGTAACCTTTCTGGCCATGCTGCCAAAACTCCTATTCCTCTTGAAGTCCTACGATTTCATACAGGTCTTTCATATCCCTTAAAACATAATCCGGACCATACTCCATCAGCTTCTGCTCACCCTTCAGGGACCAAGCTACAGCGGCGGCCTTCACGCCCGCCGCCTTAGCGGACTGAATGTCGACTGGGCTATCCCCGATCATCAATGTCGTAGCCGGATTGGCGCCCAGCCGCTCAATCGCCGTCAGAACGGGCTCAGGATGCGGTTTCGGATGCTCGACGTCGTTCACCGTAACAATCGCCGACATGAATCGCTCGAGATCGTACTTTTCCAAAGTCATCATCGTAGAAGGACGAATCTTTGTTGTTACAATCCCAAGCGAAAGCCCGTGATGATGAAGACGCTCCACGACCTCATTTACATGAGGGAACGGTCTAACCATCTCATCATGATGAAGCGTGTTGAAGGAACGGTAGGCTTTGACAAACGGACTAACATCCTCGACGCCTCCCGAGAAAGCCTGCAGCTGCTGTTCTAGCGTGGTTCCCATATGTGGAATGATCTGCTCCCTGGTTAACGGTCCCGTTGCTTGAGCCTCGAAGACATGCAGAAACGACGAAATAATCAATTCATTCGTATCAATAATGGTTCCGTCTAAATCAAACAGTACGGTTTCTATCATGCTGCAACTACTCCTTTTTGTCCTCCGTATCTGGTTTTATTGCCGGAGTATCTTCTACTCGGGACGGTTTGACTTCCGTCTCCTGGGCTTGGGTCAGAGAGCTTGTATCATCCTTCTCTACTGGATCTGCTGCCGGTTTATCCTGCTTAACAGGTGCCTGCGCAGATGACTTCACGGCTTTATCCGTCTGAAGGTCAGCTTCAGGCGTTGGACCTCCTCCGGTCTTCGTGGACACGATGGGGTCCAAATAACGCACATTGGCGCGGCCTGTTACGCGGCGTACAACGATCAATACGATGCCTGCAATGACGAAGAACACCGACAGCAGCTGAGAAATCCGAATATTGCCGTAAGCCGGATCCAGATGGCCCAGTTCAAAGCCCATCCAAGTCATCGGTGCCCACAGCGTATTGTTAATGAAGTCGGCAAGTCCGGTTGCGCCTTGGAACGCCAAGCTGTCCGTACGCACCGCTTCAATGAAGAATCGGCCGATGGAATACCAGATGAAATATCCGATAAAGAGTTCGCCTGCGCGCAGGAATTTCTGTCTGCGGAGAATAAGCAATATGACAATACCCACCAAGTTCCATAGCGATTCATATAAGAAGGTAGGATGATGGAATACACCTTGTACATTCATTTGATTCACGATGAAATCAGGCAGGTGCAGCTGTCCGCGTAAAAAGGATTCGCTTACAGGACCTCCATAAGCCTCCTGGTTAACGAAGTTCCCCCAGCGTCCAATGATCTGACCGGCTAACAGGGACGGAGCGCAGATATCGGCAATCCGCCAGAATGAGTAGCCTTTCCGACGAACAAAGATTAACGCACAGATAATGGCACCAATAAGAGCACCGAATATGGCAATCCCGCCATTCCATATTTTGAACACATCCAGGAAGTTGTCTTTATAATCTTCCCACTTAAAAGCTACATAATAAATACGCGCACCAATGATTGCAGAAGGAACACCAAGCAAGAGCAAATCCATGAAAAATTCCTGCGGAAGGCCAAAACGCTTCCCCTCGCGAATGGCCAGTAACAGCCCCGCCAAAGCTCCCAACCCCAAAATCAAGCCATACCAATGAACACGCAGCGATCCGATGGAGAACGCCACCGGATCGATGAGCAATGTTTGCATCTTTTATAACCTCCCTAGTCCTAGTCCAAATCGTCCATATCTTCAGCGATCGTAGCTGTCAGTTTGTTCGTAAACTGCAGCGCAGCATTCAGTCCCATTTGTTTCAATCTGTAGTTCATAGCTGCTACCTCAATAATAACCGCAAGGTTACGTCCTGGACGAACCGGAATGGTGACCAGAGGGATATCTGTCTCAATAATTCGTGTTGTTTCTTCATCTAACCCCAGACGATCATACTGTTTATCCTGCTGCCATGCTTCCAATCGAACAACAAGCGTAATCCGTTTATTGTTCCGAACGGCTCCTGCACCGAATAACGTCATGACATTAATAATACCAACTCCGCGAATCTCCAGAAGATGGCGAATCAGCTCCGGCGCCGTTCCGTGAAGCTGAAAATCCGATGTCTGACGTATCTCCACCGCATCATCCGCAATCAATCGGTGTCCGCGTTTGACAAGCTCCAGTGCCGTCTCACTCTTCCCGATACCGCTTGAACCTGTGATCAGCATCCCCACGCCATAAACATCGCACAATACACCGTGGATGGTTGTAGTTGGTGCAAGTTTACGCTCCAGGAAGCTTGTGAATCGGCTTGTCAGAATGGTTGTCGCCATACTGCTGCGCAGTACAGGCAAACCTCTTTCGTTCCCGAGTTCCACCAGTTCCTCCGGCACTTCCAAGGAACGAGTAACTACAATGCAAGGTGTTTCTTCCGTACACAGGCTGCCCATTCGCTCTTTACGCTCTTCCGGCTTCAGCATTCCGAAGAAAGCCAACTCCGTGCGCCCCAGAAGCTGGACCCGTTCCCGCGGATGGTATTCAAAATAACCGGCCATTTCCAATCCCGGGCGATTCAGATCGTCCGTTGTAATCTGACGTTTTAAGCCTTCCTCACCTGCGATGACCTCCAGCTGAAACTGCTGGACCAGCTCGGATACCTTCACTTTCTTGGCCATGGTCTTACCCCTCTTCTTCCATTGTATGTTGACATCACAACGCAACCGTCATATACACGGCCCGTATTGGATGATATATTCCATACTCGATATTTTCTAAAGTAAATAATCCTTATAAGCCTTATCAGCGATCTGGCAATTCACATGGAATATGCTTCAGCATCCCGTATGTCCCATACTTATGTATGCCTTGCTTTGTGCTTATCTTATCGAAAAAAGCCAATGAATGCAATTCTAACCGGCTACTCCATTGCGACATTAGGCTTATATTGGGGTGAACCGACGCTACGATTACGTACTATAACTTGAATAATATATATGTAATGTTTTATTAGGATCAGTATGGAACTCTATTTATTTCTTGCCTTTGGGTTAGGTACTTTAAATTGATTGCTACCCATCGAATACAACAAAACTAGCATTTGAAAAGGAGGCCCAAATCTTTTTCCAGGCGTAAATGCTAGCATGATATTGTCTTTTTCTCCTAAAAAAGCCGCCCCTTGAGGGGGCGGCTTTCAAGAGATCCCGATTGCTGAAGATTAGTCTTCCAGCAATACGTTCAATTCAGACTCTTTATCAAAGATATGAACTTTGTTCATGTCGAGTGCCAATTTCACATTGTCGCTTTCGCGAGTAGTCGAACGTCCGTCTACGCGGCCGATAACTGTATCGGAGCCCAATCCGCTCAAGTACAAGAGCATTTCGTGACCAAGGTTCTCGGTTACATCAACTTTTGCAGAGAAGATCGTGTTCGGGGAAGCTTCCAGGAATACTGGCTCTTCATGAATATCTTCCGGACGAACACCCATGATGACTTCTTTGCCAATCATGGATTTATTTTTGAGCAATTGTGCTTTACCGCCTGGAACTTGAACGTTCAAGCCCTGGGAAGTGAAGTATACGTCACCGTTTTGCTCGGACAATTTACCGTTGATGAAGTTCATAGTTGGGGAACCGATGAAACCAGCAACGAACAGGTTGTTCGGATTGTTGTACAGTTGCTCTGGGGAATCCGCTTGTTGAATAATGCCGTCTTGCATAACCACGATACGGTCACCCATCGTCATAGCTTCTGTTTGGTCATGCGTTACATAGATACAAGTGGTTTCAAGACGCTTAACCAGCTTTGTAATTTCGGCACGCATCTGACCGCGGAGTTTCGCATCCAAGTTGGAAAGCGGCTCATCCATCAAGAAGACTTGCGGATCACGGACAATCGCACGACCCAAGGCAACACGCTGACGCTGACCACCAGACAGAGCTTTTGGTTTACGCTCGAGCAAATGCTCGATATCCAGGATTCTTGCTGCTTCACGTACACGTTTATCGATTTCGTCTTTCTTCACTTTACGGAGTTTCAAACCGAATGCCATGTTCTGATATACGTTCATATGTGGATACAAGGCGTAGGATTGGAATACCATCGCGATGTCACGATCTTTAGGTGCTACATCGTTAACAACGCGGTCGCCAATGTAAAGTTTACCCTCAGAAATTTCCTCAAGACCTGCGATCATACGCAGTGTCGTGGACTTACCGCAACCGGAAGGACCTACCAGTACCAAGAATTCTTTATCTTTAATATCCAAATTAACGTCAATTACAGTTGCTTTATCCGCACCTGCATACTTTTTGTAAATATGCTCTAAGCGTACACCAGCCATGTGCATTTGCCCCCTCATATGAATGTTATGAAATCGAATACAATTAATTTATAATCTTATATTACCCCATAGGCACCTGACTTGCTATACACAATCTGCACAAAAAACCTATTTCCTTTTCGTCACTTTATACAATAGAAGCGTTATTTTCACTAAAACCGCATCACTGAAGCTTCGAACATCAAGCCCCGTCTCCTGTTTGATCTTATCTAGGCGGTATAGCAGCGTGTTACGGTGAATATATAGGTGTTTGGCCGTCTCGCTCACGTTACAATCCAATTCAAAAAAAGACTCCAGCGTTGACAAGGTCTCACTATCCTCGAATAAATCGGTATGTCCGGCAGCGTACTCTCGCAGGAATTGATTGCGCTGGTACTCGGGAATGCTGTAGACCAGACGCTCCAAATGAAGCCCGGTCGACAGATGGATATGCTTCTTTACCTGGAACGTCCGGCCGATGGTCATGGTCTCTCTTAACATGCTAACGGTCTGAGGCAGAGCATGCAGGGCATTAACAGCCGGTATCGTCGAGATATGGAAATCCCCCACCCATTCCGTTGAAATCAGCTCGTAGAGCCCCATACAGAATAAGGAGAGCAAATCTTGATCGCCTTCCACCGAAGCATCCTCTTTATCATCCGTCGTTATACCGTCCAGCAATTCCTGGTTCGCTAGGATAATCCATTCTTTATCAAGCAGCGGCACCAGAATGATGTCCCCGTCAAAATAGCTGCGCAATAATCGATGCAGCGCCTTATAACTTGGAGTGGGGGCATGCTCGCTCTCATGAATAAGAAGAAAGGGAACCATGTCCTCCGTCAAGCTTGTCCGAATCCACATTTCCTCTGGTAATTCAGCAAGCAGTTCACCGACTTGCAGGCGTTCCTTTAACCAACCACCCAACTGTTGGGCGCGACGTTCTTCTTCAACCTTGCCGGCACTCTTGGACATTACCCCTGGCGTCATATCCTGAAGGCTCGACAATAGTAGAGTTATAAGCCCAATCTCCGACTCCGTTAAGGTATTTTGATCCGCTACGATTACCCGGCTAGAATCCTGTTGATTCACTGGAATCCAAATCTCACCGAGGTCCTTGTGCACATAGGCGCCGTGAATCCTTCGTGATTGGTATGAGGTTCTGTTTTCTTCACGGTTACTAGCCCCCTGGGCTCTTTCCTCATGACCAATCCGATCACCGAATGGCGGTGAGGTCGCTATTGATTTTGTTAACCATGCTGCTTCCTGATCATTCAATGTTTTTAAACCGAGTGAGGTACCCAAGGTCTGCTCTAGTTTCTGAACGATGTGCTCCATCTCCACCATTGATGACTCCACCACTTTATCGTTTTTTCTTATTTTAGCATAACACCCAGTGCAAACGACAATGCCTTCTCTCTAAGTCCAGTTACATTGGAGAAAAACAGCTTAAAAACAACAAAAAGAGCCGTCAACAACGTTGACGACTCTTCGGATGAGCCATGAAGGACTCGAACCTTCGACACCCTGATTAAAAGTCAGGTGCTCTACCAACTGAGCTAATGGCTCTTATTTACTGGTGGAGGATGATGGATTCGAACCACCGAACTCGGACGAGAACAGATTTACAGTCTGCTGCGTTTGGCCACTTCGCTAATCCTCCAGGATGTAAAGGTGGCTCGGGACGGAATCGAACCGCCGACACGAGGATTTTCAGTCCTCTGCTCTACCGACTGAGCTACCGAGCCTTACATAAATGACATAAAAATAAAGTGCGGAATGCAATCCTGCCCACTTTAATCTGTGGAAAACTGACCATTTTTATTCCTTAAGATTAATAATGGCGGAACTGACGGGATACTCTCTCTTCGTTCAAGACTGCGAAGTCTCTGCTAACGTAGATATGCTTCGACGAACCCGGTTATGGATTCTCATCCCTGAAGCTTGTAAAGAATGGCGGAACTGACGGGATTCGAACCCGCGATCTCCTGCGTGACAGGCAGGCATGTTAGGCCTCTACACCACAGTTCCACATTATTAAAGATGGTGCCGGCGAGAGGACTTGAACCCCCAACCTACTGATTACAAGTCAGTTGCTCTACCAATTGAGCTACACCGGCATGGTAAGGTGATAAAAATAAGTACATGGTGGAGGCTGAGGGGATCGAACCCCCGACCCTCTGCTTGTAAGGCAGATGCTCTCCCAGCTGAGCTAAGCCTCCAGGTATGTATGGTAGCGGCGGAGGGGATCGAACCCCCGACCTCACGGGTATGAACCGTACGCTCTAGCCAGCTGAGCTACACCGCCATATAAACCTAATTGCGTTCAAGTTATTCAAATGGCGGAGAGAGAGGGATTCGAACCCTCGCACCGCTTACGCAGTCTAACCCCTTAGCAGAGGGTCCCCTTATAGCCACTTGGGTATCTCTCCATCATAACTTGTATGCAGTTACAGAGATTGATTCCCTGAAAACTAGATACGAAAC